>DATGXY010000018.1:0-6885 GCA_035298525.1 Holophaga sp. | reverse complement strand
CCCTGGAGATCCACCCCGCCGCCCTGCAGCGGGCCCGCCACGGCGGCGCCCCCCACCGGGCGGAGGACACCGCCCGGCCCGGACGGAGCCTGCGCTTCTGGGCCCTGGTGGTGGCCGAGAAGACCGTGCGCACCGAGAAGGGCGAACTCATGCAGTTCGTCACCTTCGAGGACGAGACCGCCCTCTGCGAGGCCGTGGCCTTCCCCGACGCCTACCGGCGCCGGCGGCGGCCCTTCCGCGTGGGGGACATCCTGCCCGTGGCGGGACGGAGCACCCGCCAGGACGGCTTGGCGGTGCTGGAGGTGGCGTGAGGCATTCGAACGAGATTTGGATTGCGCAGTCTGATTTTGGATCTACCCTGGGGTGGGAGGCGCCCATGCCCTTGCCCTTGCGGGAAACCCACGCGCAGGAACCGGACATTCAGCCGCCCAGACCCGGCGACGGGGAGCTGCTCCTCTCCGCCTTCCGCAAGGTGGCCGCCCGCCTTGAGCTCACCCTGCCGGAACAGGCCGCCCTCCTGGGGGTCTCCCGGGCCACCGTCGCCGGCTGGAAGGGGGCCCCGGGCCCCGACCCGGACAAGCTGGATCGCATGGCCCTGGCCGTGGCCATCTACGGCCTGGCGGGGGAGGCCTTCCCCGGGGAGCGGGGCGCCGAAGGCTGGCTCCGGCGTCCCAACCAGGCCCCCCCCTTCCTGGGGGAGGCCCCCCTGGAACTCCTGCTGAAGGGGCGCTTCGAAAGCCTCCTGCGCACCCACGATCACCTGCAGGCCCTGGTGCGGGTGTGGTGAAGCCCCTGCCCGGCCTCCAGGTCACCGGACCCTGGACCCGCCTGCACCGCAGCGAGGCCAGCCCCCTGGCGGCCTTCCTCACGGAGGCGGAGCGGGAGGCGGTGGCCCGCCGGACGGCGGGCGCCCGCGGACCGGCGCCCCTTTGGGTGCCCCCCACCTCCGGGGCCTGGGGCGGCCGCTTCACGCCCCCCCAGGGGCCCGGGTCCCTGTACCTGGCCAGCGACCTGGCAACTTGCCTGGACGAGGTGGCCCACCACCACGCCCGGGCCTGCCAGGCCTCCCTGGGCACCCCGCCGGGGGCCCGGGCCACCTTCCGTCCCCTGCGCTTCGAGGTGGAGGGCCGCTTCGCCGACGCCAGCGCCGACCGGCGCAAGCGCCTGCACGCCCCCGAGGACTACGGCCCCTCCTGGGCCTACGGCCTCCGGGCCCGGGCCGACGGCTGGGACGGGGTCCACTACCGCAGCGTCCGCCACCGGGGGGGCTGGTGCCTGGCCGTGTACCGGGAACAGGCCGTCCATTTCCTGGAGGGGACCTGGGGGGCCGTCATCCTGGAATGGGACGGCGTCCGCTCCGTGCGGATCGCTTGACCCGGCGGGCGGGTGGATCTAGGCTTGTCCCAACCCCGGCAATTATTTTGTCCAGTCAAAAAAACCGAGCTCCTTCACCCCCGAGGCTCCCATGACCGGCACCCCCCTTTCCCGACGCGCCTTCCTCCAGACCGGGGCCGCGGCCGCCCTGGCCCTCCAGGCGAAGGCGGCCCCCGCTCCGGCCCGGGAGGCCCCCGCCTCCATGCTGGGGGTCCCCTTCGCCCGGCACGAGCGGGTGCGCATCGGCCTCATCGGGGCCGGGGCCCGGGGCCAGAGCCTCCTCAACGATCTGCTGGGGGTGCCCCGGGCGGAGGTGCGGGCGGTGTGCGACGTGGACCCCCGCCGGATCCGCCAGACCCGGGAGCGCTTCGCGCGCCGGGGCGCGCCGGAGCCCGCCTTCCACGAGGGGGGGGAGCGCGCCTTCGAGGCCCTCTGCGCCCGGGAGGACCTGGACCTGGTGATCATCGCCACCCCCTGGGAGTGGCACGCGGAAATGGCCGTGCGCGCCATGCGCGAGGGCAAGCACGTGGGGGTGGAGGTGCCCGCCGGCGTCACCCTGCCCCAGCTGCACGAGCTCGTGCGGGTCTCGGAGCAGACCCGCAGGCACTGCATGATGATGGAGAACTGCTGCTACGGCGAGAACGAGCTCATGGTGCTCACCATGGCACGCGCCGGGCTCTTCGGCACCCTCACCCACGGGGAGGCCGCCTACATCCACGATCTGCGGGGGGTCATGAACGAAAGGGACCCCGAGGGCCGCTACTTCAGCGAGGCCGCCTGGCGCCGGGCCTGGCACACCCGGGAGAACGGCAACCTCTACCCCACCCATGGCCTGGGCCCCGTGTGCTGGTACATGGGGGTCCACAAGGGCGACCGCCTCGAAAGCATCGTCTCCATGTCCAGCCTGGAGGCCTCCCTGGGCGAGGACCAGAAGGCCCGCTTCCCGGAACGCCGGGAGACCTACGTGTGCGGGGACATCAACACCAGCGTCCTCCGCACGTCCCGGGGCCGCACCATCCTCCTCCAGCACGACACCGTGAGCCCCCGGCCCTATTCCCGGCACAACCTCCTCCAGGGCACCCGGGGCGCCTTCGCCGACTACCCCGGCCGCCTTTTCCTGGACGAGACGGCCAAGGCCACGGGCCGCCACGACTGGATCCAGGGGGAGGCCCTGAAGCCCTGGCGGGAGCAATACACCCACGAGCTCTGGCGCCGGGTGGGGGAGATCGCCCGCCGGAACGGGGGCCACGGGGGCATGGACTACGTGATGCTCTTCCGCATCGTGGAGTGCATGACCGAAGGCCAGGCGCCGGACTTCGATGTGTACGACGCCGCCGCCTGGAGCGCCCCCTTCCCCCTCTCCGTGGCCAGTGTCCGCCAGGGGGGCGCCGTCCAGCGCATCCCGGACTTCACGGGCGGCCGGTGGGAGATCCGGGGCTGAACGGTCAGTGCCGGGCCTTGCCGATGATGACGATCATCCTGAAGTTGATGGCCGCGAAGCGGATCATCTGCCAGGGGATGAAGGTGCGCAGGAACCGGGTGATGGCCGTGGGCCGGGTGGCGAGGAGGGCCTGGGCCCGCCGCTCGCGCTCGAAGGGGGAGGTCTCCTGGGCCATGGCTACTCCGGGATGAGGGGCCAGAAGGGTCGCATCCTGGCCTTGTAGATGAAGAGGTGGTGCAGCAGGATCTTGATCCAGTGCCCGGCCAGGCCGATCTCGCCGAAAGTGTGCCGCAGGTCCCGGCCGTACTCGGGGTACTTCTCCCAGTCGGGGACGATGGGGTAGACGGTGATGGAGGCCGCGGTGCCCGTGAAGGGGTTGGCCCCCGCCGAGGCCACGCAGGCCGCGCCCATCTCGGCCATGGAGGCGGCGTGCCTGGGCTCGCTTGCGCCCCTCGCCAGGTCCAGGATGTTCCGGGCCACCACCTTGCCGATGGTGGCGCTGGGCATGCCCGTGCGGGGCGGGGCCGGGGTGATGCTGGCCCCCGAGGGGCTCTGGCGGGGCCGGGAGATGGGGTGGGGCGGCGCGAAGGCGATGCCGGCGGCGAAGAGGTTGGGGTAGGCCCGGCTCTGGTAGGTGCGGGGCCAATCGGAGGCCTTCCAGGCCTCGAAGGGCTTGGCGGCGTAGTCGGCGTCCACCTTCATGAAACCCGAGGGCGCGAAGATCCGGTCGGTGATCTCGGTCCCCTCCGCGTCGAAGGCGCGCAGACCCACGCCCTTGAAGGGGGGCAGGAGCATGGCCAGGTCGAAGCGCTCCTCCCCCTCGGTGCCGTCCAGGAACTCCAGGCGCGCCACGCCGGGCTCCACGGCCTTGACGTGGGCGCGGGAGACCCAGCGCAGGCCCCGCTCCGCGAAGAGGGATTCGGTGAAGATGCTGCTGGGGGTGACGTAGCCCCCGTGGCGGATGTGCATGCCGCCCATGCCGAAATCGCCCAGTTCGTACTCGTTGGTGAGGTAGGTGATGTCGGCCTTGTCACGCACCCCCCGCTCCCGCAGCTCGAACTCCAGGTTCACCAGGTACTCGAAGGCGGCGCCCTGGCAGGTGCAGGTGCCGTGGCCCGTGCCCACGAGGAAGCGCAGGCGCTCCCCCCGCCTCATGCGGGCCACCGCCTCGTCCAGGGCCTTGGCCGCCTCGGCGGCGTGGGGGGCGGTGCACACGGAGAGGCTGTGCCCCTTGGGCCCCAGGCCCGGAGTCGCCTCGAAGGCCAGCCTGGGGCCGGTGGCGTTGACCAGGTAGTCGTAGGGGATCCGCAGCACCTCCCCCTCGTGCCCGGGTTCCGTGCGCTCCGCCTCCACGAAGGGGCCGGCCCCTTCCGCGGATCCCTCCGGATAGAGGGCCGTGGCCCGGGCCTGGTGGAAGACGATGCCCTTGCGGCGGTACACCGGGGCCAGGGGGAAGTTGACCTGGGCTTCCCGCAGGAGCCCCACCCCCACCCAGATGTTCGATGGGATCCAGTTGTAGTCGGGCCGCGGGGAGACGACCGTGACCTCCACCTCCCGGCCGCCCCACTTCCTCAGGAAGGAGGCGCAGGTATGGCCGGCCACGCCTGCGCCCAGGACGACAACACGGATGGGGGACATGGGACCTCCTGCCTCGACTGCGGGGATGCGCGTCCTGACGATAGACGGCAAAGGTGACAATTCAAGTATTTTTTTATATTCTCATCTGGTTATTTTCTTTCCCTGTCGAACCCTTTGGATATCTGAGCATATGCTCGCTATCCTTGTTCCGTCCTCAGGGTGAAATCCCGGAGGGCCGGAGGAACCCCCATGAGCCCAGTCCGCATCGCCCTCCCCTCCTGCCTGCCCGGCGGCCTTGACGCCGCCCTGGACGGCCACTTCGGCCACTGCGCCATCTACACCCTGGTGGACGTGGCCGAGGGCCGCGTCCAGGCCGTGACCACCCTCCCGGGCCTGCCCCACGAGGCCGGCGGCTGCCTGCGGGCCGTGGCCCACCTGGCCGCCCAGGGCGTCACCACCCTCATCGCCGGGGGCCTGGGCATGCGGCCCCTGAAGGGCTTCAACGAGGCGGGCATCGAGGTCTACCGGGGCGCCGGCCTCCCCGACGTGGGCTCGGCGGTCCAGGCCCACCTGGAGGGCGCCCTGCCCCGCTTCACCCTGGAATTCGCCTGCAGCCACCACGCCCATTGAGGGGGTTCCCATGGCCTGGATCGCCTCGGTCGGCGCCCGCATCCTCCCGGGCAACTTCGGCCCCCTGCGGGGCTTCCACGCCCACGCCCGCATCGAGGGGTCCTGCGGGGACACCATGGAATGCTGGGTCCAGCTGGAGGAGGGCCGGGTCCGCCGCGCCACCTTCACCTCGGACGGGTGCATGACCTCCGTGGCCTGCGGCAGCGCCGCGGTCCACCTGGCCCAGGGCCTGGACCCGGCCGCCGTGCGCCGCCTCCGCCCCCTGGATGTGCTGGAGGCCCTGGGTATCGCGGACAGCGAGGAGGGTGAGGAAGCGCATCACTGCGCGGATCTGGCCCTGGCCACCCTGGTCAAGGCCCTGAGCTAGAAGCCTGGCGGACGGCGCAGGATTCGCACCTCTCGTCATCCGGCTTGCCCCTTTCCGGGCAGGTCTCGCAGGTGCCGGGGCCGATGAGGCGGAAGGCCCCGCCTTCGATCCGCAGGGCGCAGCCGTCCACGAGGGCCTCGGTGACCTTGCGGTGGGCCGATTCCAGGAGGCGGCCGAAGGTGGCCCGGGAAATGCCCATGCGGGCGGCCCCCTCCTGCTGGTAGAGGTTCTCCCGGTGGGCCAGGCGCAGGGCCTCGAACTCCTCCACGCCCAGCACCACCTCCTGGAGGGCGGAAAGGGGCACCGCCCGGGGCTTGAAATAGCTCACGCCGGGCATCTCCTCCACGCGCTTGCAGCAGGGCCGTCGGGCCAAGGGGACCTCCGGGCCCAGCTTAGCATCGCCGGGCCCGGATCCGCCTCAGCGCGCGGCTTCCAGGGCCTCCACCAGCTCGGGGGCCTGACGCACGCCCACGAAGCGCTGGGCCACCTTGCCGCCCTTGAGGAGCACAAGGGTGGGGATGGCCTGGACCCCGAACTGGGCCGCCAGGGCCGGCTCCTCGTCCACGTTCACCTTGGCGACGATGGCCTGGTCCCCGGTTCGGGTGGAGACCTCGTCCATGATGGGGCCCTGGATCCGGCAGGGGCCGCACCAGGGGGCCCAGAAGTCGATGAGCACCGGCTTGTCCTGCGAAGCGAGGGCGGGGAAGGCGGGGGTGGTGAGGTGGATGACGTTGGACATGGGATCTCCGGTGAGGCGCATGGCGGATTTGTTTACTCTATCGCCATACAACTTAATAGTAGTTTAGTTGATTGCCTTGTCAAGCCCCCCAGGACCTGCGTTTCGACCCCCCGTTTCTGTCATTGGACCCCCGCCTTCTGCATCCGGGCCCTCGCCCGGCCCTCCGTCCTTGGGAGGGTGGTTCCCTGGAAGGGAATCCCCTTCCTGCCCAAAGGTCAGGAACACACCCAAGGCCCCCTGCGCGCCCCTACCATCCCGTCCCAGGGTGGGGGAACGCATCGGAACCGTACGGCATCTGGAATCCGGCCATGGCTGAACCCCCACTCATCCCCTGGAAGCGCCTCGCGGAAGCCGGGGCCTCCTTCCGGAGGGGGCGGCGGAGCGCGGCCCCGGCGGTCAAGGCCCGGCTGGGGCTGGCATGAGGGGCCTCGCGATGGGCGCCGCGCTCCTGGCCCTGGCGGCCTGCGGCCGGCCCGGCCTGCCTCCCGGGGGGGACTTCCGCCTGGAGGCCCCGGAGGGCCCCCTGGATACCCGCGCCCTGCGGGGTTCCATCCTGCTGGTGTGCTTCGGCTACGCCCACTGCCCGGATCCGGTGCAGGCCCACGTGCGGGCCTGCGCCCTGGCCCGGAACCGCCTGGGGCCTGACCAGCGCCCGCGGGTGCGCCTGCTGCTCATCAGCGCGGATCCCTGGCGGGACACGCCGGCCCGCATGGGCGGGTACGCCGCCCTCCTGGATCCCGCCCTCACGGGCCTCAC
>DATGXY010000017.1:0-102112 GCA_035298525.1 Holophaga sp. | reverse complement strand
CCCTCGGGCAGATGAACGTGTCCTTCCTGGTGCAGGACGCCCGCCGGGTCCTCTTCGTGGTGCCCCCGGGGGCGGTGTCGGGCCGGGTCCTCGTCCGGGCGGCAGGGAGGGTGCTGCCCTCCCCCGGCACCTTCACCGTGGACGCCGCCCCCACGCCGCCCACGCCGCCACCGACGCCCCCGCCGACGCCCCCGCCGACGCCCCCGGCCGGGGTGAACCTGTCCATCGCCGGCTGGTACCTCACCCAGGGGGTCCAGACCCTGGACCGCGCGGTGCCCCTCGTGGCGGGGAAGGACGGCCTGCTGCGGGTCTTCGTGCAGGCCAGCGCGGCCGGCGCGAAGGCCCCGGAGGTGCGCGTGACCATCACCGGCGGGACGCCCTCCCCCTGGTCCCAGACGATCCAGGCGCCGGGCAACGCCGTGCCGACGGGGCTCCAGGAGGGGGAGCTGGGCTCCAGCTGGAACGTGCGGGTGCCCGGGGGCGTCCTGACGCCCTCGTCCGCCCTCACGGTGGAAGTGGATCCCGCCCAGGCCGTTCCCGATGCAAACCGGGCGGACAACAGGATCTCCGCCTCCCTGGCCGCGAAGGCCGTGGCCCCCTTCCGCACGACCCTCGTGCCCGTCACCCAGCAGGGGATCCAGGGCAACGCCACCGGCGGCGGAAGGACCCCGGCGAGCTGGGCGGAGCGCCTGCAGCGCATGGCCGGCCTCTCCGGCCAGCCCGGGGGCGTGGATGTGCAGGTGGGCGCCCCCTACGCCACCCAGGCGGACCTGAACAGCGGCTCCGGAGGCTGGGGCCAGCTCCTGGACGAACTGAACCGGAAGCGCGCCGCCGAAGGCACGGGGCGCCACTACTACGGGGCCGTGGGCGTCAGCTACAGCGGCGGCATCGCCGGGCTCGGGTACATCGGGAACCCCGCCGCCATCGGCTGGGACAAGTCCGGCTACCAGGACGGGGGCAACTATCCGGAAGTCTTCGCCCACGAGGTGGGCCACAACTTCGGGCGCCAGCACGCGCCCTGCGGCAACCCCGCGGGGGTGGACCCGGGCTGGCCCGCGGACGCGGCCCACACCAACGCCCAGATCGGCGCCTACGGCTGGGACAGCGCCACCGGCGCCCTGGTGATGCCCTCCCAGGCGGACGTGATGGCCTACTGCCACCCCATGTGGGTGAGCGACTACACGTACCGGGGCATCCTGGATTTCCGGGCCTCCCACGCCCTGGGGACGGAAAAGCCCGGGGCCGTGCGCTGCCTCCTCGTCTCGGGGCGCCGCCGGGGCGGGCGGTGGACGCTTTCGCCCGCATTCACGATCACCACCGTGCCGGCCCTGCCGGAGGGGGACGAATGCTCCATCGCCCTGATGGATCCGGAGGGGGCCCTCCTGCGGGAGATCCCCTTCACGCCCAGCCCGGTGGCGGACCTGCCCGGGGGGGAGGAGGAGGCCCACTTCGCCTTCGCCCTGCCCCTGGACGCGCCCACGGAGCAGCGCCTCCTGGGGGTGCAGGTGCGGGCGGGAGGCGCCGTCCTCGCCATGCGCCGCGGCGGCTGGAGGGCCGCGCCCCGGGCGCCGGAGGCCGTGTCCCTGGGGGCGGGCCGGGTGCGCCTGACCTGGGATCCCCGGGTGGGGGCCGGCGCCATGGTGCGGGATGCGCGCACGGGGGAGGTCCTCGCCTTCGCGGAAGGGGGTTCGGCCATCCTCGCCACCCAGGAGCGGGAGATCCAGGTGGAACTTTCCAACGGCGTCACCAGTTCGCCCTTCCGGGTGGAGATCCGCTGAAGATTCCCGGGCCCGGTGCCACAATGGACGTGCGCACTGCGAGGAGCCCGCTTGATCCAGATCTACGTCGACGCTGATGCCTGCCCGGTCAAGGACGAGGTGTTCAGGGTCGCCAAGCGCCATGGGCTGGGGGTCCACGTGGTGGCCAACGGCCGCCTGAACCTGCCCCGGGATCCCCTCTTCCGCCTGGTGGTGGTGAGCGGGCGCTTCGACGCCGCCGATGACTGGATCGTGGAGCAGGTGGATGGGGAGTCCATCGCCATCACGGCGGACATCCCCCTGGCGGACCGCTGCTTGAAGAAGGGCGCCCGGGTGCTGGATCCCCGGGGCAAGCCCTTCACCGCGGATTCCATCGGCGACGCCCTGGCCAGCCGGGAACTGAGCGCCTTCCTCCGGGACATGGGGGAACTGGGGGGCGGGCCCAAGCCCTACACGCCCGCCGACCGGTCCCGCTTCCTGGGCGCCCTGGAGAACCAGATCCAGGCCCTTCTCAAGATCCAGCGCAGCCGACGGGAGCCCCCTTGTCCGACCTCATGACCCCCCTGCGCCTGAGCCTGCTCAAGGTGGTGGCCGGCCACCCCGAGCTGTGCCGGGACCAGTTGCTGGCCCTCAAGGACGTCCAGTCCGCCGATCTTGCCTTCCTGGAGCAGCACGATCTGATCCGGGAACGGGAGCCCGGTCGCTATCGGGTCTCCCACCTGGGCACCCTCGCCCTCAAGCGGGGACGCTGAAGGGCGGGAACAAATAATTAATAACGTGCATTTCTGGATGATCCGGTCCCCCGCGGTCCTGCGGGGCGCGGCGTGGGCCGCCGTCCTTCCGGAGTCGCCATGTCCCTCTTCCGCTCCTTTCGCCGGCCTGGCCCCGGCTCCACGCTGATTTTCCTGCTTGCGGCAGCCTCCACCCTGGCCGGGGTGGAAGTCCGGATCATCGCCCCGGTCACCCGGGTGAGGCCGGGGGGCACCGTGGATCTCGTGGCCCATGTGACCGGGGCCCAGAATCCCGCCTGCCGCTGGGAGGTCGTTTCCGGAGGCGGGTCCGTGGATGCGCGGGGGCGTTTCACGGCATCCTTCGAAATCAAGGGGGAGGAGGTCTGCGTCCTGCGGGCTGTCAGCGAGGAGGATCCCGCGAAGTCCGACGAGGTGAACGTACGGGTGGTGCCCGGGGCCGAGGCGACGGACCTGGCGGATCTGCTCACGGATCTGGGCGGATCCGTGGCCCTGCGGGACGCCATGCGGGGGACGGGCTACCTGGGGGATGGCCAGGGCCTCGAGCTCAAGGGCCGGCCCTTCCTGGATGTGGAGAAGGGCACCCGGTTCGGCGGCGGGAAGGTGGCGTCATCGGCCCACGCCGCGGCCCTGAAGGCCACGGGGGGTGCGGGCCTGTCCACGGCGGTCGCCTGGGACAAGGCCGCCCGGGACGCCGACGGGATCCTGCTCTCCTACCTGGCCGGGGAGGACTGGAACCTGGTGGACGTCACCGGCAAGACCTCGGTGGACCTGTGCCTGGACCGGGCGGTGCGCACGGCCCAGCTGGAGGTCCTGCGCAAGGACGCCAAGGGGGCCTATGCGAGCGTCACGAGCCCCGTGGAGATCCGGGTGCGGGGCCTGCTGCCCTGGGCGGGGGATCCGGATTTCGCGCCGGGCCACCGGGACGGGCTGGGCTCCCTGGCCCGCTTCCAGGCCCCCTGCGGCCTGGTGGTGAAGGAGGGCCGGGAAGGGATCACCGCCTACGTGGCCGACGCTGAAGCCCACGTGATCCGCCAGGTGGCCGGCGATGGCCGTGTGACGACCCTCTGCGGCCTGCCCGGAGAAGCGGGCCTCCTCGACGGGAAGGGAGCCGAGGCCCGCTTCAACGGCCCCACCTTCCTGGCCCTGGAACCCGGCTCCCAGGGGCGCCTGGTGGTGGCGGACACGGGCAACCATGCCATCCGCGTGGTGGATGCCCAGGGCACCGTGCTGACCTGGGGCGGGGGCCAGCAGGGCCACCGGGATTCCACGCATGCCCTGGAGGCCCGGTTCGACCGGCCCATGGGCGTGGCCGTGGACCCCGGCCTCAACATCTACGTGGCCGATGCCGGCAACCACTGCATCCGGCGCATCGCGCCCGACGGGTCCGTCACCACCCTCGCGGGGTCCGGGGCCAGGGGCTTCCAGGACGGCGTGGGCGGGGCGGCCACCTTTTCCGATCTCAAGGGGCTGGTCTGGCACAAGGGCCGCCTCCTGGTGGCCGACGGGAACTGCATCCGGGAACTGGTGGTGGACGCGAAAGCCGTAGCCAGCCACACCGCGCTCCCGGACCTCGATCCCGAGGCCCTGGAGGTCCGCACCCTCCTCGGCACCCCCGGGGAGGAAGGGGCCAGCGTTCATCAGCCGCTGGACAAGCTCCTGAATGACGGGGCTTCGGTGCGCCTGAAGGATCCCTACGCCCTGGCCATGAACGGGGACGTCCTGCTGATCGCCGACCGGGGCAACCACACGGTGCATGAGGTGTCCGCTCATGGTCTCCATGGTCCTGGAACCTTCAAGACGATCCTGGGGCACCCGGGAGGCGGCGAGGTGCGCTGGGGGCTGCTGCGGGACTCGTATCCCGGGATCCCGTCGGCCCGCCATGCCCGGATCCAGGCGCCCGCGGGAATCGCCGCTTCGCGGGGCCGGATCCTCGTGAGCACCGGCAGCGGCGTGGTCCTCGCCGATGCGCTTCCGGCCCCGGTACAAGGGGAGACCCAGGTCCGCATCGGGTCCAGGAACGATTTCGCCGACAGCGAACCCCCAGCCGGCGAAGGCCTGGAGGTCCCCCTGGCGTTCGAGTTCCTTCCGGCCGACGATTCCCTGGGGCGTTCCTTTCCCCTGACGCCCGTGGCCTGGTTCGCGGACCTGATGCGGGAGGATGCGGACGGCTCCCTGACTTCCGTCTTCCACCACGAGGAGGAGGCCCCGGCGTCCGCGGCCGCCGTCCTGCGCCTGGACCCCCAGCAAAGGGGGCGCCATGCCCTGCACGTGGGATGGATCACCGCGGACGGCTCCACCTGCTGGGACCGGGTCTGGGTCGAGTTCCGCTGAAGCCGCCCGGCCCGGTCCCGGCGAGAGGTCACAGGGCTGCGGGGGCGGCGGACGAGGTGGACGTCGCGGACGACGAGGCGGTGGCCGCGGAGGTCGAGGCGTTCGAGGAGGTCGTGGAGGTCGAGGAGGATGCGGGAGCATCCTTCCTCTCCTCCAGGGGCCTGGGGGCGTCATGGAAGGCGATGGCCACGGCGGAGAAATGCTCGACGCGGAGGCCCAGCGCCGGATCCGGGGCCGCGGGCAGGCCGATGGCGGTCCTCCGGCCGTCCCATTCCACCTTCACTTCGCCCAGCAGGCTCCAGGTGCCGCTGTCGAACACCTGGTAGCGGTAGACGCCGGGGGCCGGCAGGTCCAGGGCGGACTCCTGTCCCGGTCCCAGCTCGAAACCGGAATCCCACGCGGTCTTCCGGGGGGACCGGTGCGCCTCCTTGAGGGAGCGGTCCTCGATCCGGGAGAACTGGAAGGTGCGCTTGGTCTTGTTCTGGAGGCTCACGCCCCCGGCGGTGAGGAAGGAGGCCGCCATGGCGGCGCCCAACAGAAGGGGAACTCGGGTGTTCAAGGTATCTCCTGGGCAGGGGGATGCTGGGCGGCCTGGGAACCATCGTCAGACGGGGCCCGCGGCCCAGGGTCCTGCCTTGGCTTGTTGATGCTAGGCTTATAAAAGTTCCTGGACCCCTGGACCGGGCGTCAGGTTTGCTGAGGGCCCACTCGGCCGGTTCAACTCCGGGCGGCCTTTTCCCGGAGTACGGAAAAGAGCCGCCCCAGCAGGGGGGGGATGCCCCCGGGACCCTTCGCGCCGGCGGCCTCGGCCACCGCCAGGGCCATGCCGGGCTTGGACTGGGATTTCAGGGCCTGGCGCAGCACGGTCTCCGGGTCCGCCCCCGGCGGGGCGGGGGAGGCCTGGCGGTACACGTCCTCGTAGCCCTCCCGCCACAGGAAGTGCTCCAGGTCCGCATCGGGCAGGGCCGTGATGTGGCGGGCCTCCGGGCGGCGGCGCAGGAGGCGCCGGGCCTTGGCCACGTAGTGGCGGCCGGCCTCGTCCCCGTCCGCCACCAGATGCCAGGGAATGCCGAAGCGATCCGCGAAGGCCACCAGGGGAGCGAGCCCCGCCTGGGCGAAGGGCACGCACTGGATGCCCTCAAGGGCGAACTGGAGACCCCACACCCGGGCCAGCTCGGGCATCAGCCAGGATTCGGTCTCCCCCTCCACCAGCAGCCACACCCGCGCGAAAAGGCAGTCCGCGTGGTGGGTGCGCACGTGGAAGGCGATGCGGCGCACATCCGTGGGACTGAGGGGATGGCCTTCCGGATCCGGGAAGGCGGCGGTGTCGTTGGTCCGGCGCACCAGGCGCCGCAGGCCCCGCAGGGGGAAGCCGGCCATGAGAGGGGCGCTGGCGCTGGTGACGAGCTTCTGCACGGAGAGCTGGGCCACCAGGTTCCAGGCGGTGGCCAGCTGGATGGGGTGGAGGTGGGTCTCCGGGTCCTCCAGCACCAGGAGGGGCCGGGCCCCGTGGCCCATGGGACCCGCGGCCTCCGCCTGGAGCATGGCCCCCACCAGGGTCAGGAGGGCCACCTGGCGCATGCCCGAACCCGCCTGGCGCGCCAGGTCGCCCAGGGCGCTGCCCTCCTGGACCCCCAGGGGCGCGTCGGCCATATCGGAAGCCCGGCGCAGGGAGGGAGGAGGGGCCCCCTGCAGGGCCTGGAACAGTTCCGGGCGCTGCTGGGCCAGCCGCTTCAAGGCCTCCAGGCCCCTCGCCAGTTCCCCGGGGTGGACCTGGTGGGGCACGGCCAGGAGGCGCTGGAACACGCGCCCCACGGCCTTTTCCGGATCCTCGTGCAGCTCCACCTCCTGGACGAGGGCAGGGGCCAGGACGGCGTCGGCCAGACGCAGTTCCCGGAACACGTAGAGGGGATGGAGGCGGCACAGGCGCTCGGCCATGCGCTCCACCTCCTCCGCCGGCAGGGGGAGTTCCCGGCCGGCCCGGTCCAGGAACATGCGCCGGAAGCGGGAGCGGCCCCGTGCCAGGCGCCGGCCCGTCCAGGCCAGGGCCAGGTGGAAGAGGCCCTCCCCATCCCGCCACCCGGCGGGCTCCAGATCCGGGGGCGGGTCCCCCGCGAAGCCCAGGGTGACGCCCAGGCGCTGGGCGATGGTGGTGCGGTCATTGGCCAGCCGGTGGAAATCCGCCTCGGTGAACCCCCGCCCGCCCAGGGTGGCCTGCAGGGCCTCCACCAGGCTCGTCTTGCCCCAGGCGTTCTCGCCGAAGAGCACCGTGGCGTCCGGCTCCACCCGCAGGCGCAGGCGCGCGATGCCGTGGAAGTTCACGATCTCCACATGGTCCAGGTGCATGCCTGGAGCATGCGCCCCATGAAGCAAGGAAGCAAGCTGCCACGAAGTGGGGGTGTGGGGGGACGGAGAGGGAGCGAAGCGACCGCGCGGTCCCCCGTCAGGATGTTCAGACTTCGTGCCAGGGCTCCGCCTTGGCACGAAGTGGGGGTGTGGGGGGACGGAGAGGGAGCGAAGCGACCGCGCGGTCCCCCCACAGGATATTCATCCGCGCTTCAGGACGAGGAGGGTCAGCTCGGGGGGCACCAGGAAGCGGTTGGGCGGGCCCCAGAACCCGGTGCCCACGCTCGTGTACACCCAGAGGCCGCCCCTGCGGGTGAGGCCCCGGGGGTGCTCGTAGAGGAGGGGGATCAGCAGGCTCCAGGGGAAGTACTGCCCCGAGTGGGTGTGGCCCGAAAGCTGGAGCTTGACCCCGGCCCGCTCCGCGGCGGCGGTGCCCGTGGGGGGGTGGTACAGGAGGAGGGGCAGTGCGTCCGGGGGGATGCCCGCCAGGGCCCGGGACAGATCGGGGCCGGTGCCATCGCCCCGGCGGCCCCGGGAGGTGGGATCGGGCATGCCGGCCACCGCGAGGCGGGCGCCGCCGTGCTCCAGCACCGCGTGCTGGTTGTGGAGGACGCGCCAGCCCATGCCCCGGATCACGTCCAGCCAGCGCCGCACCCCGGAGTAGTACTCGTGGTTTCCCGTCACGAAGAAGGTGCCGTGGGTGGATGAAAGGGCGGTCATGCGCTCCGCCTTGGCCCGGACGCCGTCGGCCTCGCCGTCCACCAGATCCCCCGTGACGGCCACCAGGTCGGGGCGGAGGGCGTTGGCGGCGGCCACCACGTGATCCACCTGGGCGTCCCGCACCAGGGGGCCCAGGTGCAGGTCGGAGATCTGCACGATGCGGAAGCCGTCCAGGGCGGGCGCGAGGCCCTGGATGGGCACCTCCACCGTGCGAGGGGCCACGGGCCGCAGGGCGGTGAAGGCCCCGGCGAGGACGGAAAGGAGGGCGCCGCCCAGGGCGAGGCCGAAGGCCCAGCCCCCCACCTGCAGGTGGAGGCCCCGGCGGAGGAGGGCCTGGACCAGGTCGGCCAGGGCCAGGTAGACGATGAAGGTGGAGACGAAGCTGAAGAGCCCGTAGCTCACCCAGAAGAGGCCCCCCAGGCTGGGGCCCAGGCCCGGCACCCGGTGGAGGATGGGGGCGGCGATGAGCACCGCCACGAAAAACCCCAGGAAACCCCACACGGCGCCCGGGTGCCGGCCCAAGGGCGGGCACAGGGCCATGGACCGGTGCCCCAGGTAGGCGCAGGCCCCGCCCAGGACGAGGAGGACGATGGAAAAGAAGAGGAGGGCGCGGAGGACCATGGGTCCATTGTGGCCGGGATACGGGGCCCTCAGAAGACGGACCACCCCGTGCGGGTGGTGAACAGGTCCAGGGCCTCCAGGCCGGCCAGGGAATTGCCCTTGGGATCCAGGCCCGGGCTCCAGGCGGCGAGGACGCCCCGGCCGGGGAGGATCGCCAGGAGGCCGCCCCCCACGCCGCTCTTCACGGGCAGGCCCACCCGGTAGGCGAAGTCCCCGGCGGCGTCGTACGTGCCGCAGGTGAGCATCACCGCGTGGATGCGCTTGGCCTCGCTGCGGGTGAGGAAGGGGCCGCCGTCGGCGAGGAGGCCGTGGCGGGCCAGGAAGAGCCCCGCCCGGGCCAGGTCCTGGCAGCTCATGCGCAGGGCGCAGGTGCGGAAATAGGCGTCCAGCACCCGGTCCACGGGGTTCTCCAGGTTGCCGAAGCTGGCCATGAAGTGGGCCAGGGCCGCGTTGCGGCTGCCGTGGGCGGCCTCCGACGCGGCCACCTCGGCGTCCAGCTCCAGCGCGGGATTCCCCGATTCCCGCCGCAGGAAGGCGTGCACGGCCTCGGTGGCGTCCCCCGCGAGGGTGACGAGGCGGTCCATGACCACGAGGGCCCCGGCGTTGATGAAGGGGTTCCTCGGGATGCCCCGCTCGTGCTCCAGCTGCACGAGGGAATTGAAGGGGGTGCCCGAAGGTTCGCGGCCCACCCGGGTCCAGAGGGCCTCCCCGTCCCGGGCCATCACCAGGGCCAGGGAAAAGACCTTGCTGATGCTCTGGATTGAAAAAGGCGTGCGGAAGGCCCCGGTGCCGTGGAGGGCCCCGTCCACGCCGGCGAAGGCCATGCCGAACTGCCCGGGCTCCACCCGGGCCAGGGCGGGGATGTAGTCCGCCACCCTTCCCCGGTCCAGGAAGGGCGCCACCTCGAGGGCGATCGTGTCGAGCAGGCCCTGGATGTCCATGGCCTCACTTCCCCCCGAAGGGCACGTCGATCACCAGGAGGCCGGGCTTCGCCGCGCCGTCCACCTTCAGGGGCTCGCAGGTGACGGCCATGGCGTAGGCAAGGGCCGCCTCCTCCAGTTCGGGGGGGCCCGTGATCAGCTGGGCCCGCCGGGGCCGGCCCCTCTCGTCCAGGTGGATCCTCACCTTCACCGCGCTCCCCGCCTTCCCCGCGGGGGCCGCTGGCAGGGCCAGCACCCGGGGCTGGACGACGACCCGGGTGGCGTCGGCGGGCGCGGCGTACCGCAGGGTGAGATCCTCCCCGGGCCTGGCGTTCACGTAGTGGACCGTGCACACTTCCCGCGTGAGGACGGCCAGCGCCTCCTCCAGGTCCGCGGCGCCCCGCTGGACGAGGGCGGCCCGCCGGTTCCACACCTGCTGGGGCTGGCCGGGGGTGTTGGAGGCGAGCATCAGATCCTGGAGCCGGGAGACCCGGAGCCGCGCCTCGCACAGGTAGGCGTCCCCCTCGCCCAGGCGGGTCACCCGCAGATCCAGGCCCACGCTGTCCGCCTTGGCGGGATCGGCCTTGGCGAGGTCCACGGGGGCCACCCCGACCGAGTACAGTGTGCCCCGGGCCATGCCGGCGATCCGCTTGCCGTCCAGGGGCGTTTCCGCCGCCTCCAGGCGGAGCTGCAGGACCCCTTCCCGCAGGGCGGTATCCCGGAGCTTGAAGGGCATGGCGAGCTTGAAGCGGAAGTTCTGGGGGGCGCCGTCCTTCAGGAAGGGCGCGAACTTCCAGGCCATGGCGTAGCCCTCGGCCGTTGCGCGGAGCTGGACGGGGCCTTCGATGGCCCGGGCGGACACGGGAATGCCGTCCGTCCCCACCAGCAGTTCCACCACCACGGTGCCCTGGATGCGGGCGATCTTGGCCAGGGGGGGGTAGGGGGGCGCCGGCGGCTGGAAGACGATCTTGACCTGGCTGAATTCCGTGTCCACGGTGCCGGGCAGCTCCCGGGGGGAGGCCGGGGCGGTGCCGCCCACCACGCCCGCCTGGGGATGGAGGGGCGCGGCGGCAAGGCCAAGGATGAGACAGAGGGCGGTTCGCATGGGGCCTCGGGGGGATGGTTCCACCGTAACAGATGGGCGCGGGAAGGACCGGGCCGCCATGGATACCGAATCGGTATTAATCAATCGCGGTTATGGCGGGCGGGCCAACCCGGACCCAATCTGGGTGACCCGGCAAGGCGCCGCACCCCGCTCCGCCAGCCCCCCCCACCCCCGGAGATCCCATGTCCAAGCACTCCAGCCTTTCCGAAGCCCTGATGGCGGTGAGCGAGTGCCTGCGCCGGTGGAATGGCGTCATGGCCGAGCGGGCCGAGCTCCTCCAGACCTTCCAGACCCAACTCCAGCCGTGCATGCAGCCAGTCAAGGTGGATCCGCGGGCCCGTTGAGGGCGTGGACCCCTGGGGGGGCCTATACTTGAAGGGAAGGCCACCGGCCGCTGGGCTCCCTGTTGGGGAAGCCGGAGGATGAGGGTCCGGAGGGGCCTTGGAAGGAGGCCGGCATGGACCGCAGGTCGAGAGTACGTATCCCCACGGCGTCCCACTGCGCGATCCGCTTCGTGGGCGAAGACCGGGTCCGCAGGGACATCCGGGTGGCGAACCTTGGCACCGGCGGCTGCTGCCTCCGGCTGGCGGGGTCCCGCCCCGGGGACATGGAAGGGCACACCCGGCTCGAGTGCCTGGAATTGGACCTGCCCGGCATGCCGCAGGTGGCCCTGCGGGGCCAGGTGATGTGGTGGCGGCCGGTTGGGTGGCCACGGAAGCGGGGCCTGGAAGCCGGCGTGCAGTTCCAGGGCCTCCCGCCGTCCTACGCGGAGGGCCTCGGGCGCCTGGTGAAGGAGGCGGGTCCGGAGGAACCCTTCTGGATGAGGATCGGCATGCCTTGATGGGCGGACGCACGGCCGCCTTAGGGACCACCCTGGCGGGTGAACCTGCCCCTGTCCAAAGGAAGAGGGCCGGTCCATAATTCGCCCATGCGCTTGCTCCTGGTGGATGACGATCCCTGCCTGGTGGAGGTCCTGGCCTCCTACCTGGAACTGGACCGCCCGGAGTGGGAGGTGCGCACGGCCACGGACGGGGCCAGGGCCCTGGAGCACCTGCGCGCCGCGCCGGTGGACCTGGTCGTCACCGATATCGGCATGCCCGGGCTGAACGGCATGGATCTGCTGGAGGAGGTCCGCCGCAACCCCCGGCTGGCCGGGATTCCCATCATCCTCATTTCCGGCATGGCTGACCGGGAAGCCGTGCGGGAAGGCATGGCCTCCGGCGCCGACGACTACCTGACCAAGCCCTTCACCGGGCCGGAGCTGGTGCGGGCCATCGAGGCCCGCCTGCGCCGCCTGGCCCTGCGCCCCGAACCCCCCGCGGAGGCCGCCGAGCCCCCGGCCCCGGAACTGGACCAGATCACGGACCGGGAGCGGGAGGTCATCACCCTGGTGGGCCAGGGCCTGGCCACCAAGGAGATCGCGGCGAAGCTGGGCCTCAGCCCGCACACGGTGAGCGTCCACCGGGCCAATATCATGCGCAAGCTGGACCTGCACAGCTCCGCCGCCCTGGCCGCCCTGGCCGTGCGCCTGCGGCTCACCTGAAGCGGACCTTGCCGGGGCGAAGGGGAATCATTACACTGATCCGTGTAGTGTTGATATGCTCCCCGAACCCTGCCTCCCCAAGGACCACCTCGCCACCCGCAAACTGCTGGATCCCCACGATGCGGGGGATCTGGAGCGCCTTTTCGGCGTGCTGGCCAGCGGCACCCGCCTGCGGCTCCTCCAGGCCCTCAGCGTCCTGGACGACCCGTGCATGGGGGATCTTGCCGAGGCCGTGGGCATGAAGCCGCAGGCGGTGTCGAACCAGCTGAGGCGGCTGGTGGACCTGGGGATCCTGGAGACCCGGCGCCACGGAAGCCACATGCACTACCGCATCGTGGACGCCTGCGTGGAGAAGCTCCTCTACCACGGCCTCTGCCTCAACGAGGAACGGCGCCTGCGCGGGCCCGGGGCCCGGCCATGAGCGCGGCCCAGCCCCGCCGGTCCTTCCGGGTCCGGGGCCTCTGCTGCGCGGAGGAGACCGCGGCCCTCCGGCGGGAGCTGGGCCCCCTGGTGGGGGGCGAGGAGCGCCTCACCTTCGATCTCCTCCAGGGGCGCATGAACGTCTCGGGGGACGAGGCCACCCCGGAAGCCATTTGCCAGGCCGTCGCCAGGACGGGGATGCGGGCGGAGCCCTGGGCGGCGGAGGCTCCGGAGCGCCCCGCCCTGGATCCCCGGACCCTGGGCACGGCCCTGGCCGGGGGCCTGATCCTGGGGGCCCTGGCCGCCCACGCCTCCGGAGGGGCCGGGTGGCTGCGCGCCCTGGGCCTGGGGGGGGAGGCCCCTGTCCCTGCGCTTCCCCGGATGCTTTACGGCATGGCCGTGCTCGCTTCCGGGTGGCCGGTGGTGCCCAAGGCCTGGCAGGCCCTGCGCCGCCTCCGACCGGATATGAACCTCCTTATGGTCCTCGCGGTGCTGGGCGCCGTGGGCCTGGGTCAGTGGCTGGAGGCGGCCACGGTGTCCTTCCTCTTCGCCCTCTCCCTCGTCCTGGAGGGCTGGAGCCTGGGGCGGGCCCGGCGGGCGGTGCAGGCCCTCCTGCGCCTGGCTCCGGACCGGGTCCACGTGGTGGGTGGGTGTTCCTGCGCCTGCGGCAGCGAGGACCGGCCCGCCGCGGAGGTGGCCCAGGGGACCCGGTTCCGGGTGCTCCCGGGGGAGCGCATTCCCCTGGACGGCCGCGTGGTTGAGGGGGAAGGAGAAGCGGACGAGGCCCCCCTCACCGGGGAAAGCCTGCCCGTGCCCAAGGCCCCCGGGGCGCCCCTGTACGCCGGGACCATCAACGGGGCCTCGGTGCTGGTGGCTGAGAGCACCAGGCCCGCCTCCGGGACGATGCTGGCCCGCATCATCCGCCTCGTGGAGGAGGCCCAGGACCGCCGGGCCCCCGTGGAACAAAAGGTGGAGCGCTTCGCCCGCATCTACACCCCCCTGGTGCTGGGCCTGGCCCTGGCGGTGGCCGTCCTTCCGCCCCTCCTGGGCCTGGGCTCCCCCTCCACCTGGTTTTACCGGGCCCTCGTGCTCCTGGTGACGGGCTGCCCCTGCGCCCTCGTCATTTCCACGCCCGTAAGTCTGGTGGCCGGGCTCGCCCGGGCGGCGCGTCATGGCGTGCTCATCAAAGGCGGCGCCTTCCTGGAGGCCCCCGCCCACCTGCGGGCCGTGGCCTTCGATAAGACGGGCACCCTCACCGGCGGCCGCCTCCAGGTGGCCGAGTACCGGGCCGTGGACGGGACCCCCGCCCGGGAGGTCCTGGCCCTGGCCGCGGGACTGGGGGCCCAGAGCGATCACCCGGCGGCCCGGGCCGTCCTGGCCCAGGCCCGGGCGGAGGGGGTCGTGCCGGTGGGCATCGAAGGGATCCGGCTGCTCCCCGGTCGCGGCCTGGAGGGGGGCCAGGGCGGCGCCCTGTGGCTGGGCTCGTCCCGGCTGGCCGCAGAACGGGGCGCCGGCAGCCAGGACCGGGAGGGGGATCCCCGCACCCTCGTTCTCCTTGGCCAGGGTGACCGGGTGCTGGGCCGGTTCCACCTGGCGGATGCCCTGCGGCCGGGAGCGGCCAAGGCGGTGACGGATCTGCGGGCCCAGGGGATCGGGCACCTGGCCATGCTCACCGGGGATCGCCCGGAGGCCGCCGGTCCCGTGGCCGCGGCCACGGGGCTGGACGCCTTCCAGGCCGGGCTCCTTCCCGAGGACAAGGTGCGGGCGGTGGAGACCCTGGTGGCGGCCCACGGCCAGGTGGCCATGGTGGGGGACGGGGTCAACGACGCCCCCGCCATGGCCCGGGCGGGCCTGGGCATCGCCATGGGCGCCGCGGGCAGCGATACGGCCCTGGAGACGGCGGATATCGCCCTCATGCGGGACGACCTCTCCCGCCTGCCCTGGCTGGTGGCCCACAGCCGGCGGACCCTGGCCGTCATTCGCCAGAACATCGCCTTCGCCCTGGGCCTCAAGGCCCTGTTCATCCTCCTGGCCCTGGCGGGCCACGCTTCCCTCTGGGCCGCCATCGCGGCGGACACGGGGGCATCGCTCCTGGTGGTGGCCAACGGCCTCCGGCTTCTGGGAGGCACCGGAAGGGACTTGGCCGCCTGACAGGAATGGCCGATCATGGGTGACACCTTTCCGGTCCCGGTCCCCATGCCCCATCCCTCCCAGTGGGTGATGCCATCCCGTCCGCACCCGGGCGGTCCGGAGGGATGTCCATGATCTTCGGCCGGCGCCGGTTCCCCGTGTGGATCCCGGCGGCCTTCGTGGCCGTCGCGGGGCTGGCCTTCACGGCGGCCCTGGGCCGGGCGGCCTACCAGCAATCCCGCCGTGAGCGGCGGGAGCACCTGGCCGCCCAACTTCAGGATATGCAGGGGCGCATCCGCCAGCGCATGGACACGTACGCCCAGATCCTGAGGGACGGGCGGACCCTCTTCCGCCTCGCCCCCATGGACCGGGGCCAGTTCCGGGCCTTCGTGCGGGAGGTGGACCTGGAGCGGGCCTTCCCGGGCATCCAGGGGGTGGGGTTCGCGGTGTGGATTCCCGAGGGGGCCCTGGCGGGCCACGAGGCGCAGGTCCGGAGGGAGGGCCTGCCCGATTACACGGTCCATCCCGAGGCCGTGCCCGGGCCCCGCACGTCCATCGTCTACCTGGAGCCCAGCCAGGGCCGCAATCTGCGGGCCTTCGGGTACGACATGCGCACGGAGGCGGTGCGCCGGGAGGCCCTGGACTTGGCCGAGCGCCTGGATGACATGGCCCTCACCGGCCGGGTGACCCTCGTGCAGGAGACCAACCGGGATATCCAGGCCGGCGTGCTCCTTTACCTGCCCGTGCGCCGGTCCCAGGATCTGGCTTCCGTGCCCCGCACGGCCTCGGACCGGGCCGCCCGGAAGAACCTGCTGGGCTGGATCTACGCGCCCTTCCGCATGAACGACCTCATGGACGGAACCTTGGGGCGTCTGCCCGATGGCCTGGGCCTCGCCGTGCAGGACGGGGCCACGGGGGCCATCCTCTTCCAGGACGGATCCCGGGGCCGGCCGGAGGACGAACGCTCCGGCAGCCTGGCCATCGCCCACCGCACCTGGACGATCACCGCCTGGAACCGCCCGGTCCCCCTGTGGCAGCGCCTGGGCCGGGGCGGGCCCGTGGTGGCCGCCGGCCTCCTGGCGACCTTCGGGCTGGGGCTCCTGGCCTGGGAACTGGCCCGGGCCCGGGACGCGGCCATCGCCAAGGCCCAGGCCGGGGAATCCCTGCTCAAGTCCCTCCTGGACGCCATTCCCGACGTGGTCTTCTTCAAGGGCACCGACGGGACCTACCTGGCCTGCAACCCCGCCTTCGGGGAACTGGAGGGGCGGCCGGTGGACGCCATCGTGGGCCGCCGGGACGGGGATCTGTACCCGCCGGGAATGGCGGCCCGGTTCCGGGAAGGGGATGCGGCGGCCCTCCGCGCGGGGGGGCCCGTGCACATCGACGAGGTGCACCGCTATCCCGACGGCCGGGTGCGGGTGGTGGACACCCTCAAGGCCCCGGTGCGGGCCCCGGACGGGGAGATCCTGGGCGTGCTGGCCGTGGCCCGGGATGTCACGGAGGTTCGGCGGGCGCGGGAGGAAGCGAGCCTCCTGGCCGAACGCTTGTCCCTCGCCACCGAATCCGGGGATATCGGCGTCTGGGAACTGGACCTGGGCACCGGGGCCCTCCATTGGGACCGGCGCATGTTCGCCCTTTACGGGCTTCCCGAGGCCACGGCCCCCATGGCCCGGGAGGCCTGGACCAGCCGGCTCCACCCCGAGGACCGGGAGCGGGCCGAGGAGGAGGTCCGTCTGGCCCTGGAGGGGCGCAAGCCGTTCGGCACCGAGTTCCGCGTCCTCCTGCCCGGGGGCGGGGTGCGCCACCTGCGCGCCCACGCCAAGGTCGTGCGGGACGCCCGGGGCGCCCCCCTGCGCATGACCGGGGTCAACTACGACGTCACCGAGGCCCGGGCCCTGCGCGACGAACTGAGCCGCCTCAGCCGGGAGCAGCGCGCCCTCCTGGACTCGGCCAGCGTGGGCATCACCCTCGTGCGGGACCGGCGCTTCGTGTGGACCAACAGCCGGATGGCGGGAATCATGGGCTGGAGCGCCGGGGACCTGGAGGGCAGCCCCACCCGCATGGTGTACCGCACCCAGGAGGCCTACGAGGCCCTGGGCCGCCAGGCCTACCCGATCCTGGAGGCCGGGGGCGTGGCCAAGTTCGAGGCGGAGATGGTGCGCAAGGACGGCCAGGCCACCTGGATCTGGCTTTGCGGCGCCCTCGTGGACCCCGCCGATCCTTCCCGGGGCAGCATCTGGACCTGGGAGGACATCACCGAGCGCAAGGCGACGGAGGCGAAGCTCACCCAGAGCGAGGCCCGGCTCCGCATGCTCTTCGACCGGTCCCCGGACGCCTACTTCATCCTGGCCCAGGGGATCTTCACGGACTGCAACAACGCCGCCATGGAACTCCTGGGCGCCGGCAGGGAGGACCTCCTGGGCCGGTCCCCGGTGGACTTCTCCCCCCCCGTCCAGCCCGACGGATCCTCCAGCGAGGCCCAGGCCGTGGCCCACCTGCGCAGGGCCGCCCGGGAGGGCCTGGCCCGCTTCCACTGGACCCACCGGCGCCCCGACGGGTCCGCCTTCATCGCGAGCGTGGCCCTCTCCCTCCTGCCCACCCCCGACGGCGGCACCTTCCTGGTGAACATGCGGGACGAGACCCCCCGCATCGAGGCCGAGCGACGTCTCACCTACGCCATGGAGGCCACGGGCGAAGGCATCTGGGACTGGCGGGTGCCCACGGGCCGCGTGAGCCACAACGTGCGCTGGTGCAGGATCCTGGGCCTGGACGAGCGGTTCCTGGAGCACACGCTGGAGGCCTTCACCGAGTGGGTCCACGAGGAGGACCGGCCCCTGCTCTGGGCCCGGGTCGAGGCCTGCCTCCGGGGCGAGGGGCCCTACCTGAGCCGCCACCGCATGCGGGCCGCGGACGGCCGCGTGATCTGGGTGCTGGACCGGGGCGACGTGGTGGAGCGGGACGCGGAGGGCGCCCCCCTCCGCATGGTGGGGAGCATGGCCGAGGTCACCGCCCTCATGGACGCCGAGATGGCCCTGCGCGGATCCCTGGAGGAGGCGGAGCGCCTCAACCGGCTGCTCCAGGCCGAGTCCGAGAAGGCCAACGCCGCCAACGTGGCCAAGTCCGAGTTCCTGGCCAACATGAGCCACGAGATCCGCACTCCCCTCCACGGCGTCCTGGGCATGGCCGAGCTGCTGGCGGGGACCTCCCTGGATGGGGAGCAGATGGACTACCTCGCCGCCATCAACCGCTCCGGCGAGGCCCTCCTGGGCCTCCTGAACGACGTCCTGGACTTCTCCAAGATCGAGGCCGGCCAGCTCTCCCTGGCCACCCACCCCTTCGACCTGGAGGAGCTGGTGTTCGAGGTGGCCGAGCTCTTCCGGGCCCGCCTCCAGAACCGCCGGGTCGAGGTGCTCGTGGATTACGACCCCGCCGCCCCCTCCAAGGTGGTGGGGGATTCCGGGCGCATGCGCCAGGTGCTCAACAACCTGGTGAGCAACGCCATCAAGTTCACGGAGGAGGGGCACGTGTTCATCGGGGTCGAGTTCGACCCCGGCCCGGGCGCCTTCGCCATCACCGTCCAGGACACGGGCATCGGCATCCCCGAGGAGAAGCAGGCCCGGCTCTTCCAGCCCTTCGTCCAGGCGGAGTCGTCCACCGCCCGCCGCTTCGGGGGCACGGGCCTGGGCCTCGTCCTCGTGCGGCGGATCCTGGAATCCATGGGGGGCGCCATCACCCTGGAGAGCCGCCCCGGCCTGGGGACCACCCTCCACGTCACGGTGCCCCTCCAGGTGGACCCCGACCAGCCCCAGGAGGCGAAGCTCCCCGAGGACCTCGCCGGCAGGCGCATCCTCGTCCTGGACGACAATCCCCTGGACCGCAAGCTGCTGGCGCGCCAGCTGGAGACCTCCGGGGCGGCCACCGTCTGCACCGCCTCCGCGGCGGAGGCCCGGGCCGCCCTGGCCGGGGCGCTGGAGCGGGGCGAGCCCTTCCACGCGGCCACCGTGGACTTCCACCTCACCGGTGGGGAGGACGGCAGCGCCTTCGCCCAGGGGGTGCGCGCCGACGGCCGCTTCACGGGCATGGCCCTGGCCCTCCTCACGGGGACGGCCGTGGGAGAGGGCACCGTGCGCAAGGCGGGGCCCTGGTTCGACGCCTACCTCTTCAAGCCCATCAACCGCAAGAGCCTCGTCCACGCCCTGCGCGCGGCCATGTCCCGGGCCGAGCGGGGCCAGGGCGGGCCCGAGGTGGTGCGCCAGTCGTACCGCGCACCGGAGCGCCTGCGGCCCCGGAAGGAGCGTCCGCGCCTGCGGGGACGGGTGCTCCTGGCCGAGGACCACGAGGTGAACCAGGCCATCGCCCGGAAGTTCCTGGAGGAGGCGGGGCTGGAGGTGGCCGTGGCGGAGGACGGCCTGAAGGCCCTGGCCCGGCTCGGGGCGGAGGCCTTCGACCTGGTGCTCATGGACTGCCAGATGCCCGAGATGGACGGCTTCCAGGCCACGCGGATCCTCCGGGAGCGGGAGGCCCTGGGCGGGCGCCGCGTCCCCGTGGTGGCCATGACGGCCAACTCCATGGCCGGGGACCGGGACCGCTGCATCCAGGCGGGGATGGACGACTACCTCACCAAGCCCATCACCCGGGAGACCCTGGTTGGCGCCGTGGCCCGGTGGCTGGGTGAGGCCGGCGCCCCCGAGGCGGAGCCCGCGGCGCCCGGGGTCCCGGAGGAGGCCGGAACCCCCGGTCCCGATCCCGGCCTGCGCCTGGACCGGGTGCTCTTCGACAAGGTCTGGCGCGTCTTCGACGGGGACGCGGTGGAATTCAGGGAGGCCATCGTGGATCCCTTCCTGGGCCGGGGCATCGTCCTGGCCGAGGACATCCGCCGTTCCGCCGCCGAAGGGGACGGCCCCCGCCTGCGCTACGCCGCCCACACCCTCAAGGGCTCCGCCCGCACCATCGGGCTCCAGGCCCTGGGGGACGCCTGCGAGCGCCTGGAGAACCTGGCCGCGGACCTCCGGCCCGGGTCGGCCGTGGAGGAGGCGGAGGCGGCCGCGGAGGCCTTCCGCGGGGCGCGGGCCTTCCTGGAGGCCCTGGGTGCGGAGGGGGTGCCGGATGGGGGGTGAGCGTCTCCTCGTCGTGGACGACGATCCCGTCATCGCCGCCATGCTCCGCCGCATCCTGGTCAAGGCCGGCCACGACGTGGCCGTGGCCGGCGACGCGCGGACCGCCCGGGAGGCCCTGGAGGGGGAGGGCCCCTTCCACGCCGTGCTCCTGGACCGCCAGCTGCCGGACGAGGACGGCCTCCAGGTGCTGGAGGCCCTGAAGGCCTCCCCCGCCACCCGGGAGATCCCCGTCGTCCTCCAGACCTCCATGGGAAGCCAGGCGGAGATCAGCGAGGGCCTCAAGCGGGGCGCCTTCTACTACCTGGTCAAGCCCCTTGACCCCCTGATGGTGGTGCAGGTGGTGGGCGCCGCCCTGGCCCAGGCCGCGGACCGGAAGGCCTTCTTCCGGGCCATGGAGGGGGCCCTGTCCGCGGTCTCCGCCCTGTCCCGGGGGCGCTTCGCCTACCGGACCCTGGGCGAATGCCACGATCTGGCCGCCCTCCTGGCCCACGCCTGCCCCGATCCGCGCAGGTCCGGCGTCGGGCTTTCCGAGCTGATGATCAACGCCCTGGAGCACGGGAACCTGGGCATCACCTACGCCGAGAAGACCCGGCTCCTGGATGCGCGCGGCTGGGTCCAGGAGGTGGAGCGGCGCCTGGCCCTGCCCGGGCTCGCGGATCGCCGCGTGACCGTGTCCGTGGCCCGGTCCGCGCGGGTGCTGCGGTTCCGGGTCACGGACATGGGCGAGGGCTTCGACTGGCGGGAGTACCAGGAGATCAGGCCGTCCCGGCTCTTCGACAACCACGGCCGCGGCATCGTCCTGGCCAGGTACGAGGCCTTCGACCGCATCCGCTACGAGGGCCGCGGGAACATCGTGGTTGCCGAGATCGACCTGGCCTGAATCAGGCCAGGGCGTCCCGGTGCACCCCCGCCACGGCCCGGCCGGAGGGATCGGCGCGGCCGGCGAAGGCGGGGTCCCAGGCCAGGGCCGCGGCGGTGCTGCAGGCCACGCTGGCCTCGAAGGGGACGCAGTTGACCGCGGTGGCCGTGCCGAAGTGGCTTTCGAAGAGCTGGCGGTACAGGTAGGCCTCCTTCGTGAGGGGCGTCTTCACGGGGAACCGCTCGGAGGCCCCCCGCATCATCCCGTCCGTGACCTCCGCCTCCGCGTGGGCCTTGAGGCTGTCGATCCAGCGGTAGCCCACCCCGTCGGAGAACTGCTCCTTCTGGCGCCAGAGCACCTCGCGGGGGATCCAGCCGTCGAAGGCCTCCCGGAGCAGGTGCTTCTCCATGCCGCTGGGGGTGTTGCGGGGCATCTTGGCCGCGGGGTCCATGGACATGGCCACGTCCAGGAACTCCCGGTCCAGGAAGGGCACCCGGGCCTCCACGCTCCAGGCCGCGGCGGACTTGTTGGCCCGCAGGCAGTCGTAGAGGTGCAGCTTGGAGAGCTTGCGCACCGTCTCCGCGTGCAGCTCGGCCCCCGACGGGGCCTTGTGGAAGTACAGGTAGCCGCCGAAGATCTCGTCGGCGCCCTCCCCCGAAAGCACCATCTTGATGCCCATGGCCCGGATCTTCCGCATCATGAGGAACATGGGCGTGGAGGCCCGCACGGTGGTGATATCGAAGGTCTCCAGGTGGTAGACGACGTCGGAGAGCGCGTCCAGGCCCTCCTGAACCGTGAAGTGGATCTCGTGGTGGATGGCGCCGATGTGGCCTGCCACCATCCGGGCGGGAGCCAGGTCCGGCGCCCCCTCCAGGCCCACGGCGAAGGAGTGGATGCGGGGCCACCAGGAGGGGCCGCGGTCGTCCTCCTCCACCCGCGCGTCCCGGTACTGGGCGGCCACCGCCGCCACGATGGAGGAGTCCACGCCCCCCGAGATGAGGAGGCCGTACGGCACGTCGCACATGAGCTGCCGGTGGACGGCGGCCTGGAGGGCCTCGCGGATGGCGCCGGGGTCGGCGGGCCTGTCCGGCACGAAACCGGGCTCGGCCCAGGCGGGGCGGTAGTAGCGCTGGAAGCCCTTCTCCCGCTCGTGGCCCAGCATGAAGCAGCCCGGAGGGAACTCCTGGATGCGCTCGCAGTGGCCGTGGAGGGCCTTCAGCTCCGAGGCCACGTAAAGGTTCTCCTGGCGGTCCCAGCCCAGGTAGAGGGGGACGACGCCGATGGGGTCCCGAGCGATGAGCCAGGTGCGGCGGCGCGGGTCGAAGAGCACGAAGGCGAAGATGCCGTTCATGCGGTTCAGGAATGTCTCCGGCCGCTCCTCCTCGTAGAGGTACAGGATCACCTCGCAGTCGGAGCGGGTCTGGAAGTCGTGGGGCTCCCGGAGCCCCCGGCGGAGGTCCACGTGGTTGTAGATCTCCCCGTTGACGGTGAGGAGGCTGCCCGTGAGCACGTCCTCCAGGGGCTGGGCCCCGTGTTCCACGTCCACGATGGAGAGCCGCTCGTGGGCGAGCACGGCCCCCTCCGCGCAGCGGATCCCGCTCCAGTCCGGGCCCCGGTGGCGCAGCTTCCGGGCCATGGCCAGGGCCTGGCGGCGCAGCTCGCCCGGGTTGGACCGCCCCGGGTCGATGTCGAGGATGGCGAGGATTCCGCACATGGCCGCTCCGGAAAAAGAAAAGCCCCACGTCTGGGCGTGGGGCGAAGGTCGGGGAACCCGCGAAGGTCACCTGCTCCACCCCGGGGGGGGATTATTGGCGACGTTCGCGAGGACGAGTTTCATGGGGGGAGTATCCGTTCCCGGACGGGGCCCGTCAAGGAGGCCACCGGTTGAGGCCCCCCGGGCATCCGTGCAAGGCTTTAGCCTGGAGGGGACCGCGTGCGCGTCGGCATCGTGGGGTTCGGACAGTTCGGGCGGGCCCTGGGCGGGCTCATGGAGGAGGCCGGCGTGCCCTTCCTGGCCCTGGATCCCCGCGCCGACATCCCCGCGCGGAACCGGGCCTCCGGCCTGGAGGACCTGTCCGCGGGCGCGGACCTGGTGGCCTTCGCCGTGCCGGTGCGGGCCCTGCCCGCGGCCCTGGGGGCGGCGGCGCCCTTCCTGCGCCCGGACCAGGCCGCCTTCGACGTGGCCAGCGTGAAGGCCCTGCCCGCGCAGTGGATGGCCGAGCGCCTCGGCCCCATCCCCCACGCCGGCTCCCATCCCCTCTTCGGCCCCATGAGCCTCCAGCGCGCGGAGCGTCCCCTGCGCACCATCGTGTGCCCCGTCCCCGCCCACCCCGGCGCGGCGGAACGCGTCACGGACCTCTTCCGGCGCCTGGGCTGCGAGGTCCTGGTGCAGACCCCCGAGGACCACGACCGGGTGATGGCCGCCACCCACGCCCTCACCTTCTTCCTGGCCAAGGGCCTCCTGGACGCGGGGGCGGGGGCCGACCTGCCCTTCGCGCCCCCCTCCTTCCACGCCATCCAGCGCACCCTGGAGACGGTGCGGGAGGACGCCAGCCACCTCTTCGCCGCCATCCAGACCCTGAACCCCTTCGCGGGGGAGGCCCGGTCCCGGCTCCTGGAGGCCCTACAGGCCATCCACGCGGGGCTGGCCGAGGCGGGGGAGGGGCCCGAGGCCGAGGTCCTGTCCCCCCTGGGCATCCGCTCACCGGCCCTGCAGGAGGCCCGGGAGCGCATCGACGAGGTGGACCGCGAACTGGTGGCCCTCCTGGTGAGGCGGGCGGAGCTGAGCCGGCGGGCCGGGCGCGCCAAGGCGGCCCTGGGCGCCCCCGTGCTGGACCCGGCCCGGGAAGCGGCCCTCCTGGCGGAACGCCGGGCCTGGGCCGCGGAGGCGGGCCTGGACGCGGAGGCGGCGGAGGATGTGTTCCGGACCATCCTGAGGGGCAGCCGCAGGAGCCAGGGCCCGGCCTGAAAAAGGTTATGGGCCTATTCGATTTTCCGGCGTGCCCCGGGACCGCTTCCCACCTCTGGTAGCGTTCGGCCAGGGAGGCCCGTCCATGCGTTCGGATGCGGTGAAGAAGGGACTGGAAAGGGCGGGGCATCGCAGCCTGCTCCGGGCGGCGGGCGTCGCCGAGGCGGACCTGGGCAAGCCCTTCATCGGCATTGCCAACTCCTACACCGACCTCGTTCCCGGCCACGTGCACCTCCACGACTTCGCCGCCCACGTGAAGGCGGCGGTGCGGGAGGCGGGGGGCGTGCCCTTCGAGTTCAACACCATCGCCGTGGACGACGGCATCGCCATGGGCCACGAGGGCATGCGCTACTCCCTGCCCAGCCGGGAGCTCATCGCCGACGCCGTGGAGACCATGGCCCAGGCCCACTGCCTGGACGCGCTGGTGTGCGTCTCCAACTGCGACAAGATCACCCCCGGCATGCTCATGGCCGCCGTGCGCCTGGACCTGCCCGCCCTCTTCGTGACCGGGGGGCCCATGCTCAAGGGCACCCGGGCCGGAGGCGGCCCCGCGGACCTGGTCTCCGTGTTCGAGGGGGTGGGGGCGGTGCAGGGGGGGCGCATGACGGAGGAGGAACTGCTGGCCCTGGAGGCCTCGGCCTGTCCCACCTGCGGCTCCTGCTCGGGCATGTTCACGGCCAACTCCATGAACTGCCTCCTGGAGGCCGTGGGCATGGCCCTGCCCGGCAACGGCACCATCCCCGCCACCGATCCCCGGCGCCTGGACCTGGCGAGGGCCGCGGGCCGGCGCATCCTGGACCTCCTGGAGAAGGGCCCCCGGCCGCGGGAGCTGGTCACCCGGGCCTCCCTGGACAACGCCTTCGCCCTGGACATGGCCATGGGCGGATCCACCAACACCATCCTCCACACCCTGGCCGTGGCCTTCGAGGCCGGGCTGGAGTACCCCCTCTCCCGCATCAACGCCATCTCGGCCCGCACCCCCTGCATCTGCAAGGTGAGCCCATCCGTGCCCGACGTGCACATCCAGGACGTGGACGCCGCCGGCGGCGTCCCGGCGCTCCTGCGGGAGCTCTCCCGGCGCGAGGGGCTCCTGGACCTGGCCTGCCCCACGGCCGAGGGGGGGACCCTGGCGGACCTGGTGGCGGCGGCCCCCGCGCCGGATGGGCGCATCATCCGGCCCCTGGAGCGCCCCTTCTCCGAGGACGGCGGCCTCGCCGTCCTCTTCGGCAACCTGGCCCCGGACGGGGCCGTGGTGAAGAGCGCGGGGGTGGATCCCGCCTGCCACGTCTTCCAGGGGAGGGCCCGGGTCTTCGAGGGACAGGAGGCGGCCCTGGCCGCCCTGGGCCGGCGGGAGATCAAGGCGGGGGACGTCGTCGTCATCCGCAACGAGGGACCCCGGGGGGGCCCCGGCATGCCGGAGATGCTCAGCCCCACCTCCATGATCAAGGGCCAGGGCCTGGGCCGGGAGGTGGCCCTCCTGACGGACGGCCGCTTTTCCGGGGGCACGGCGGGCCTCTGCGTGGGCCACGTGAGCCCCGAGGCGGCCCAGGGCGGTCCCATCGGCCTCCTGGAGGACGGGGACCCCGTGCGGGTGGATATCCCGGCGCGCCGCCTGGACGCCCTCGTGGACCCGGCCGTGTGGGAGGCCCGCAAGGCCGCCTGGAAGGCTCCGGAACCCCCTCGCCGGGGCGGATGGCTGGGCCGCTACGCCCGCATGGTGAGCAGCGCGGACCGGGGCGCCGTCCTGGATCCGGGGGTCCGCTGATTGGCGGGCTTTATCGACCTTGAAGGAATGGGAATAGTCGTGGACGCGGGACCGGAGGGCCCCGCCTAATGATCACCCGCGCTTCGCGCGGAACGTAGGAGTGGCACATGTTGGCGCGCATCGCAGTGCTTCCGGGTGACGGCATCGGGCCCGAGGTGGTCCGGGAGGCCGTGGCCTGCCTGGACCGGGTCGCCCAGCTGGGCCGCCATGCCTTCACGTACGAGGAGCTGCCCGTGGGCGGGGCCGCCCTGGACGCCTGCGGGGATCCCCTGCCCGAAGCCACCCTGCGGGCCTGCCTGGAATCCCAGGCCGTGCTCCTGGGGGCGGTGGGCCACCCCAGGTTCGACGCCCATCCGAACCCCCTCAAGCCCGAAACGGGCCTCCTTCGCCTGCGCGCGGGCCTGGGGGTCTACGCGAACCTGCGCCCGGCCTTCGTCCACCCCATGCTCACCGGCGCCTCCCCCCTGAAGGAGGAGGTGGTGCGGGGCACGGACATGGTCATCGTGCGCGAACTGGCCGGGGGCCTCTACTTCGCCGAGCCCCGGGAGCTCACGGCGGACCGGGGCGTCAACACCCTCGCCTACGCCCGCTTCGAGGTGGAGCGCATCGCCCGGGCCGCCTTCGACGTGGCGCGGGGCCGCCGCCGGAAGGTCACCAGCGTGGACAAGGCCAACGTGCTCGAATCGAGCCAGCTCTGGCGCGCCGTCGTGAAGGAGGTGGCCCGGGACTACCCGGACGTCGCCCTGGAACACTGCTACGTGGATTCCTGCGCCATGGCCATCGTCACCCGCCCCGCCTCCTTCGACGTGATCCTCACGGACAACATGTTCGGGGACATCCTCAGCGACGAGGCCTCCGTGGTCACCGGCAGCCTGGGCATGCTGCCCAGCGCCAGCCTGGGGGGCGCGGTGGCCCTCTTCGAACCCGTGCACGGCTCGGCCCCCGACATCGCCGGCAAGGACCTGGCCAACCCCTTCGGCACCATCCTCAGCGCCGCCATGCTGCTGCGCCACGCCCTCGGCCTCGCCGCCGAGGCCGCCGCCCTGGAGGCGGCCGTGTACCAGGTCCTCGCCTCGGGCCGGGGCACCCCGGACCTGGCCGTGGCCCACAACCGCCTGGGCACGGCCGAGGCGGGGGCCGCCGTGCGCGAGGCCCTCTGCCTCCAGGGGGCCTGCGCATGAAGACCCTCTACGCCAAGCTCTGGGACGCCCACGTGGTGGAGGACCTGGGCGACGGCCAGGCCCTCCTCTACATCGACCGCCACCTCGTCCACGAGGTGACCAGCCCCCAGGCCTTCGAGGGCCTGGCCCGGGCCGGCAGGTCCGTGCGCAGGCCGGCGCGGACCCTGGCCGTGGCCGACCACAACATCCCCACCCGGGACCGGGCCCTGGGCGCCGCCGGCATCGACGACGCCACCAGCCGCCTGCAGGTGACCACCCTGGAGGAGAACGTGGCCCGCTTCGGCGTGCCCTACATCCCCCTGGCGGACCCCCGCCAGGGCATCGTGCACATCGTGGGGCCCGAGCAGGGCTTCACCCTGCCCGGCGCCACCCTCGTGTGCGGCGACAGCCACACCAGCACCCACGGCGCCTTCGGGGCCCTGGCCTTCGGCATCGGCACCAGCGAGGTGGAGCACGTGCTGGCCACCCAGACCCTGGCCCAGCGCCGGGCGAGGACCTTCCGGGTGGAGGTGGCCGGCGCCCTCCCCCGCGGCGTGGGCGCCAAGGACGTGGCCCTGCGCCTCATCGGCGGCATCGGCATGGCCGGGGGCACGGGCCACGCCCTTGAGTTCACGGGGGAGGCCGTGCGCGCCATGGGCATGGAAGCCCGCATGACCCTCTGCAACATGGCCATCGAGGCCGGCGCCCGCACGGGGCTCGTGGCCCCGGACGAGACCACCTTCGCCTTCCTCGAGGGGCGCCCCCTGGCGCCCAGGGGCGCGCGGTGGGACGCGTCCGTGGCCCGCTGGCGCACCCTGCGCACGGATCCCGGGGCCCGGTACGACCGGGAGCACGTGCTTGACGTCTCCGGCCTGGAGCCCCAGGTCACCTGGGGCACCAACCCCGAGGACGTGGCCGGCATCTGCGCCTGCGCCCCCGATCCCGCGGCCTTTCCCGAGCCGAAGGCCCAGGCCGTGGCCCGGGCCCTGGAATACATGGGCATCCGCCCCGGCCAGCCCCTGGCGGAGCTGGCGGTGGACGTGGTCTTCATCGGCTCCTGCACCAACGGGCGCCTGGCGGACCTGAGGGAGGCCGCCACCGTCCTCCGGGGCCGCAGGGCCGCCCCCGGCGTGCGGGTCCTGGTGGTACCCGGCAGCGGCCTCGTGAAGGCCCAGGCCGAGGCCGAGGGCCTGGACCGCGTCTTCAGGGAGGCGGGCTGCGAGTGGCGGGAGCCCGGGTGCTCCATGTGCCTGGGCATGAACGAGGACCGCCTCGCCCCCGGCCAGCGCTGCGCCAGCACCAGCAACCGCAACTTCGAGGGCCGCCAGGGCCGGCTGGGGCGCACCCACCTGGTCTCCCCCGGCATGGCCGCCGCGGCCGCCGTGGCGGGCCGCCTCGCCGACGTCCGCGACCACCTCTGAGGCCCCCATGGAAGCCTTCACCCGCCACACCGGAACCGCCGCGCCCCTCGTGCGGGAGAACATCGACACCGACTTCATCATCCCCAAGCAATTCCTCACCACCATCCTGCGCACGGGCCTGGGCCGGCACCTCTTCTTCGACCAGCGCTACCGCGCCGACGGCTCCGAGGACCCGGACTTCGTCCTGAACCGCCCCGGGTTCCGGGAAGCCAGCATTCTCCTCGCCGGTCCCAACTTCGGGTGCGGTTCAAGCCGGGAGCACGCCCCCTGGGCCCTCCTGGACTTCGGCATCCGGGTGGTGATCGCCCCCTCCTTCGCGGACATCTTCCGCACCAACAGCTTCAAGAACGGCCTCCTCCCCGCCGTGGCCCCCCCGGAGGTGATCGAGGCCCTCCAGGCCGCGGGCGGCCCCGTCACCGTGGACCTGGAGGCCCTGGAACTGCGGGCCGGGGGCGGGACGTGGCCCTTCACCTGCGAGCCCTGGGGCCGCGCCGCGCTCCTGGAGGGCCTGGACGAGATCGAGGCCACCCTCCGCCGCCTCCCGGCCATCGAGGCCTACGAGGCGGGGCGGGAGGCCGCGGGGTGGATGGCATAGAAACAAGCACCCTCGGCCCCGGGAGGGAGGGGATGGCTACCGGTTCATCCCTGCCGGGGACTCGTGAAAAGTGTCAAAATTGACACTTTTCTCCCTGGACCTATCCTTGCTTGGAGGGGATCCGGACATGTCAAAACCGACGGCGAAAGAGGCAGAACCGGTCCCGCGACGAGGTGGCCGCCGGAAATCCTTCGCAGGCGAAACCGTCAAGGTGGCCCTGTTCCTGCCGCCCGACTTGGCGGGCGAACTACGGGCGTTCGCTGCCCGACACCGCCAGACGCCCTCGCTCCTGGTGGCGGAATGGCTCCGGATCGCTGAAATCCGGGATGCCATCTCGAGGGGCCGGGAGGACTTCGAGCGGGGGGAGGTCGTTGACCATGAGGAGGCTGTCCGGAGGCTTTCGAAGTGGTGAATGGACCACGGATTCGATGGTCGCGAAGGGCGCTCGAGGAATTGGAGGAAGGTCTCGGGTTCATTGCCCAGTTCAACCCGGAAGCGGCCCGTCGGTTCCGAATCGCCCTTTTGGAAGCGTTGGACCAGGTGCGGCGGCATCCAGGATCCGCCCGCATGGTTCCGGAGGAGGAGGATCACCGCGTCAGGGAACTGCTCCGCCCTCCGTTTCGGCTCATCTTCGAGATCCTTCCACAGGAACTGCGCATCCTCTCCATCCGGAGGATGGAAAGGGCTCCGCTGGAACGGAAGGACCTCCGTTAGGTCCTGATATGTCATGCGGGGGGACCGCCCGCTCCCATTGGTCGCTCTGTCATGAAAATAGGTGTATCTGCTGGCAGGTAACCTAGCTATGAAGCCGGTTCGAAAGGTTCGAGCGTGACCTTGTAGCCGAGTCGTTCGAGGTCCGCGACCCGCTTGTTCTTGATCCTGGCCTGGACTTCCTTGGACAAGGGCTTGGGGATCGGCTCCTTGTATTCGGTTCCGGTCGCCAGGTTTCTGTAGATGATCAGGGCCAGCTTGTGGGCGATGGCCATTCGGGCTTTCTTTTCCCCGGAATCCTGTTCGACGCAGTGCGTCGAACAGGATTCCGAGGAAAAGGAAAAAGGGGTTCTCACCTGCCACCTGGATGCGCCGGGCTGAAATGGCGTTACACGTATTTCTGGCGGCCTGCACGAGGGTCTTGGCTCGCACCTAATCAAGAGGCGACCCGGAGAACCGAGGCGCCAACCTATTTTCAGCCCTCGGGGTGCCCCCACACCCCCACTTCATGCCCGGGCGCAGCCCGGAAATGAAGTCTAGCCCTCCGGGTACGTCCGGTCCACGATCTCCAGGAAGGCCTTCCCGGCCAGGCTGTGGTTGCGCGCGGCCCGGTTGACGATGCGCACGTCCCGGCCGATGGCGAGGCCCCGCACCTTCGGGCTCACGAGGGTCCCGGCCTCCAGTTCGGCCTGCATGCTCATGCGGGGGATGAGGGCGATGCCCTCCCCGGCCTTCACGAAGTCCTTGATGGTCTCCAGGCTGCTCAGCTCCATGACGATGCGCAGGGGCACCCGCTCCCGGGCGAAGAGATCCACCAGGTGGGTGCGCGCGGGGGTCTGGGCCAGGTGGGCGATGAAGCTCTCCCGGCCCAGGTCCTCCAGGGCCACCGCGGGCCGGGAGGCCAGAGGGTGGTTGGGGAAGAGGCACAGGGCCAGTTCGTCCCGGAAGAGCACGCGGCTCTCCAGATCCTTGTGGGGCGGGGCGTACGACAGGAACCCGAAGTCGAAGTCCTGGTCCACCAGCAGCACGGGGATGCTGGTGGAGGTGCTCTGGACGACCTCGATCTTGATGGCCTGGTAGGCCTTGCGGAAGGCCCGCAGGAGGGGGGGCAGCACGTAGTGGCACACGCTCTCGCTGGCCGCGAGGCGGAGCACCCCGCGCTTGAAGTGGCGCAGGTTCTCCAGGGTGTGCGCCGCGTCCTGGCGCAGCTGCACCATGCGCTCGGCGTGGTCCAGGAGGGCGGCGCCCGCGGCCGTGAGGGTCACCTTGCGGCTGGAGCGGTTGAGGAGGGGCAGGCCCACCTCGTCCTCGAGCCGCTTGATGGCCTGGCTCACCGCGGGCTGGGAGCGGTTCAGGCGCTCCGCGGCCCGGGAGAAGCTCCCTTCCTGGGCCAGGCTGATCAGCACTTCCAGTTCTGGGAAATCCATCGGGGCCCGGCGCCTCCTCTATTTGCAGATTATACCTTCGCCTCCTCCGGAGCGAGCATGTCGATGGGGTCGAGGAAGGGCATGGCCCGGCGCAGATCCCGGCCCACCCGCTCGATGGGGGCGGCCCTGCCTTCGGCCCGCTGGGCCTCGAACCAGGGCCTCCCCTCCCGGTTCTCCCGGATCCAGCCCTCGGCGTACGACCCGTCCTGGATCTCACGCAGGATGGCGCGCATGGCCTCCCGGGAGGCCTCGTTGATGATGCGGGGGCCGCCGGTGTAGTCGCCGTACTCCGCGGTGTCGCTGATGGAGTGGCGCATGTAGGTGAGCCCGCCCCGGTACATGAGGTCCACGATGAGCTTGAGCTCGTGGAAGCACTCGAAGTAGGCGATCTCGGGCTGGTAGCCGGCCTCCACCAGGGTCCGGAACCCCGCCTGCACGAGGGCCGAGACGCCGCCGCAAAGCACGGCCTTCTCGCCGAAGAGATCGGTCTCGGTCTCCTCGGTGAAGGTGGTCTCCAGCACCCCGGCGCGGGTGGCGCCCAGGGCCTTGGCGTAGGCGAGGGCGAAGGCCCGCGCACCGCCTGAGGCGTCCTGGTGCACCGCGAAGAGGGCGGGCACGCCGCCCCCGGCCTGGAAGACCTCCCGGACCCGGTGGCCGGGGCCCTTGGGGGCCACCATGCTCACGTCCACCCCCTCCGGGGCCTGGATGAGGCCGTAGCGCACGTTGAACCCGTGGGCGAACATGAGCGTCTTGCCCGGCGCAAGGGCCGGAGCCACGTCCGAATCGAAGAGCTTCGCCTGGCCCGTGTCGGGGGTGAGGATCATGATCACCTGGGCCCACGCGGAGGCCCCGGCTGGGTCCACCACCTGGAAGCCGCCGGCCTCGGCCCTGGCGCGGCTGCGGGAGCCCGGGGGCAGCCCGATGCGGACCTCGGCCCCGCTGTCCCGCAGGTTCTGCGCGTGGGCGTGCCCCTGGGAACCGTAGCCCAGCACGGCGATGCGCCTCCCGCGGATGAGGGCGAGGTCGGCGTCGTTGTCGTAGTAGAGCCTGGCCATGGTCGGTCCTTTCAGAAGGAGGCGGCGGGATTGAAGGAGGCGGCGGCGTCGCCCCCGGAACGGACGGCGATGACGCCGGTGCGGCCGAACTCGAGGAGGCCGTAGGGACGCAGGGACTCCACCAGGGCCCGGATGCGCTCGGGGCCGTCGCAGCACGCCAGCACCACGGAGTCGGGGCCCACCTCCAGGATCTCGGCGCGGAAGATGGAGGCCAGCTGGAAGAGCCCGGGCCGCTCCGCGGGGCCGGCCGCGACGCGGATGAGGGCCGTATCGCGCAGGATCGGGCCCGCCTCGGTGAAGTCCTCCACGCTGTGGACGTTCACCAGGCGCTCCAGGTAGCTGCGGGCGGCGCGCGCGGCCCGGTCGTCCAGGTCCGTCACCAGGGTGATGCGGCTCACCTCGGGGTCCAGGGTGGGGCTCACGGTGAGGCTGTGGATGTTGTAGCCGCGGCGGCGGAAGATGGACGCGACGCGGTCCAGGACGCCGGGCTCGTTGTCGGTCAAGGCTACAAGGATCCGTTGCATGGCTCCTCCTGGGGCGGGTGGTGGATGGCCGAGGTGATGCCCGCGCCCGGCGGGACCATGGGGTACACGCCGGCCTCGGGGTTGATGACGAACTCGATGAGGGTGGCGCCTCCGCCTTCGCGGGCCTCGCGGATGGCGGCCTCCGCCTCGCCGGGGGTGCGGGCCGAGGCGGCCTTCAGGCCGTAGGCCCGGGCCAGGAGGCCGAAGTCGGGGGCCAGCAGGTCGCTGGCGGCGCGCCTATCGCCGTAGAAGTGGGTCTGGAACTGGCGGACCATGCCCAGGGTGCTGTTGTTCAGCACGGCCACGTTGAGCCGGAGGCCCTCCTGGGTGAGGGTCATGAGTTCCTGGGCGTTCATCTGCGTGCCGCCGTCCCCGGCCACGACCCAGACTTCGGCTTCGGGGCAGGCCAGCTTGGCCCCGATGGCGGCGGGCAGGGCGAAGCCCATGGTGCCCAGGCCCCCGGAGGTGAGGAGGGTGCGGGGCCGGGCGTGGGGCACCACCTGGGCCTCCCACATCTGGTGCTGGCCCACGTCCGTGACCCACACGGCGTCGGGGGCCTGGCGGCTCAGCTCCCGCAGCACGGCGGTGGGGCTGAGCCCCTCGCCCCGGGGATCTGGGGGCCAGCTGGGGGCGTCGTGGGCCCCGCGCAGGGTGTCCAGGCGCGCGATCCACTCCCCGGAATCCAGGGCGGGGACGCGGGGGGCGAGGCGCTCCAGCACCTCCCGGAGATCGCCCAGGAGGGCCACGTCCACCGCGATGTTCTTGCCCACCTCCGCGGGGTCGATCTCCACGTGGATCTTCCGGGCGCAGGGGGCGAAGGTGCCGGGATCGCCGGTGACGCGGTCGTCGAAGCGCATGCCGAAGGCGAGGAGGAGATCGGCCTCCTGGATGGCCTGGTTGGTCCAGGGGGAGCCGTGCATGCCCATGAAGCCCACGAAGAGGGGGTGCCCGGGGGGGAAGGCGTCCAGGCCCAGCAGGGTGGCGGCGACGGGGACCCCGGCCTTCTCGGCGAAGGCCTGGAGGGCGCGGTGGGCCCCCGAGAGGGTGACCCCGTGGCCGGCGAGGACGAGGGGGCGCCGGCTGGCGGAGATGAGGGCCAGGGCCCGTTCCAGGTCCGCCTCGGGCACGGGGGGCGGCACGTGGCGCAGGTGGCGCCGGGGGGCGGCGGCCTCCCAGTCGAACTCGGCCATGCGGGTCTGGGCGTCCTTGGTGAGGTCCACGAGCACGGGGCCGGGACGGCCCGCGTTGGCCAGGGCGAAGGCCTCGCGGATGGCGGGGGCCACCCCCTCGGGGTCCTTCACGAGGAAGTTGTGCTTGGTGACGGGGAGGGTGACGCCGGTGACGTCCACTTCCTGGAAGGCGTCGGAGCCCAGGAGGGTGGAGGCGACCTGGCCGGTGATGGCCACCATGGGCACGGAGTCCATCATGGCCGTGGCCAGGCCCGTCACCAGGTTGGTGGCGCCGGGGCCCGAGGTGGCGATGACGACGCCGGTGCGGCCCGAGGCGCGGCTGTACCCGTCCGCCATGTGGGCGGCGCCCTGCTCGTGGCGGGCCAGCACGTGCCGGATGGAACTGGCCTCCAGGGCGTCGTACGTGGGGAGGATGGCCCCGCCGGGGTAGCCGAAGACCACGTCCACGCCCTCCCGGGCCAGGCATTCGCAGAGGATGTCGGCGCCCGTTCGCTTCACGCGGCACCTCCCGCGCCGAAGCCGGCGAGGCCCTCGGGCACCAGGCGGTTCACGCCGCTGAGCACCGCCTGGAGCGAAGCGGCCACGATGTCCCGGTCCCGGCCCACGCCGAAGCGGGCTGGGCCCGAGCCGGCCCTGAGGCGCACGTAGGCCACGGCCTCCGCGTCCTGGCCCGCGTCCAGGGCGTGCTCGCTGTAGTCGCAGACGGAAAGCTGGAGGCCCAGCCAGGCGCCCAGGGCCCGCACGAAGGCGTCGATGGGGCCGTTGCCCTGGCCCTCCAGGTCCGTGCGCCGCCCGCCGGAAGCCAGGGTGAACTGGAGGGCGGCCTTGCCGCCGGGTTCGTGCCGGGCCCGGAAGTCCACCAGCTCGATGCGGCCCGCGGCCAGGTATTCCCGCTGGAAGGCGTCGAAGACGCCCTCGGGGGAGAGCTCCTCCCCGGTGTCGTCGGTGATGCGCTGCACCACCCGGCTGAACTCCGCCGCCAGTTCGCGGGGCACTTCGAGGCCGTAGGCCTGCTCCAGGACGAAGGCCACGCCGCCCTTCCCGGACTGGCTGTTGATGCGGATGATGGGCTCGTACTGGCGGCCCACGTCGGCGGGGTCGATGGGCAGGTAGGGCACTTCCCAGAGCGGATTGGCCTCCGCCTCCAGGGCGGCGAGGCCCTTCTTGATGGCGTCCTGGTGGCTGCCGCTGAAGGCGGTGAAGACCAGCTCCCCGGCGTAGGGGTGGCGCGGGTGGACCGGGAGGCGGTTGCAGTGCTCGAAGGCCTCCACGAGGGCGGGGACGTCGCCCAGCTCCAGGCGGGGGTCGATGCCGTGGGTGTAGAGGTTGAGGGCGAGGGTGACCACGTCCACGTTGCCGGTGCGCTCCCCGTTGCCGAAGAGGGTCCCCTCCACCCGCTCGGCCCCGGCCAGCATGGCCAGCTCCGCGGCCGCCACGGCGCAGCCGCGGTCGTTGTGGGGGTGGACGCTGAGGACCATGTCGGCCCGGCGCCGCATGTGGGCGCCCATCCACTCGATCTGGTCCGCGTAGTGGTTGGGGCCCGCCATCTCCACGGTGGCGGGGAGGTTCATGACCACCTTCTCGCCGGGGGCGGGGTCCCAGGCGTCCACGACGGCGTCGCAGACCTCGGCGGCGAAGTCCAGTTCCGTCCCCGTGAAGCTTTCGGGGGAGTATTCCAGCCGCACCTCGCAGCCGGCGATGGACGCGGCCGCCGCCTTCACCCAGGCGGTGCCCCGGAGGGCCAGGTCCCGGATGGCGTCCCGGTCCTGGCGGAACACGACGCGGCGCTGCAGGGCGGAGGTGGAGTTGTAGAGGTGGATGATGGCGCGCCTGGCGCCCCGAAGGCTTTCGGCGGTGGCGGCGATGAGATCCTCCCGGGCCTGGACGAGGACCTGGATGGTGACGTCGTCGGGGATCCGCCCCTCCTCGATGAGGAGGCGCACGAAGTCGCAGTCGGTGCGCGAGGCCGAGGGGAAGCCCACCTCGATCTCCTTGAAGCCCGTGGCCACCAGCGTGTCGAAGAGGCGGAGCTTGCGATCGGGGCCCATGGGCTCGACGAGGGCCTGGTTGCCGTCCCGGAGGTCCACGCTGCACCACCGGGGGGCCCGGTCCAGGGTCCGGCCCGGCCACTGCCTGTGGGGCAGGTGGATGGGCGGGACCGGACGGTAGCGGCTTGGATTCATGGGGGACTCCGGAGTGTCTCCCGCCCGGAGGGATCAGCTTCTCAGCCCCCCCCGGCCGGTGCGGGAGAGGGTTTCGAGCGATCCGTGGATGTGCTCAGGCCTCTCCCGCACCGCTGATAAGCAGCAGGCCCAGGTGCAGGTTCAGTACGGTCAGAGCGGACATCAGGGGGCCAGTCTCCCGCCCAAGGCCTTCGGGGTCAATGAAGGCACTGGGATATTTATAGGTCCATTCGCGAAAGGGCGGGGAAAGGGCTCAGCCGTTCCAGGTGTAGCCCTCGCCGTCCAGGGTGAGGATCCAGGGGCGGCCGGTCTCCCGCCCCAGCTTGCTGCGGAGCCGCGTCACGTACACGTCCACCGTGCGGGGGCTCGCGGGCCGCGACGTGGGGGGCCAGGCCTTCTCCAGGAGCTCCGCGCGGGGCACGGGGCGGTCCGAGCTGCGCACGAGGAGGCTGAGGATGCGGAACTCCTGGGGGGTGAGATCGATGAATTGGCCCTCCCGCTCCACGCGCATGCCGGCCCAGTCGATGGTGAAGGGCCCGTGCACGGAGGTTTCCGGGGGCACGGGGGGCGCGGGCCGGGCCCGGCGCAGGAGGGCCCGGATGCGGGCCTCCAGCTCCTCGATGGAGAAGGGCTTGCTCATGTAATCGTCGGCGCCCTCGCCGAGGCCCTGGACCCGGTCGTCCAGGTCGCCCCGGGCGGTGAGGAGGATGACGGGGACGGGATCGTGGCGCTCGCGCAGGGTGCGGAGGGCGTCCAGGCCGTCCGCGCCCGGGAACATGCGGTCCAGGACGATCACGTCCGCCCGCCGCTCCCGGTGAGAGGCCAGGCCGACGGATGGGGAATCGGCCGTTTCCACCTCGAAGCCCCGCTCCTGAAGGATCTCCTGCACGGTGGATGCAATGACCCCATCGTCCTCGATGATCAGGACCCGGGGGAAGGGCCGCTCGTGGCGAAGGGCAGCGTCCATGTCTTGAACATAGCAGAGCTTCATGGCCCTCGATCGCGGAATTAAGTCATGCATAGCCAACGAAATAAATGCGGCGGCGCGAATAAATATATGGCCCTTCGTATGCGATGACGGGATTTAACAGTCATACGTTAAGCGCCCCGGCGGGACCGCCGGGGCGCATCGGGCAGGGGGTTGCCTAGAAGAGGGACCAGAGGAGCTGGTTGGTGACCTCGTGGTGGAACTGGATCTCGCAGGACTTCACCACCGAGCCCAGGGCCTTGGGGCAGCGCTCGGCCTGGATCTGCTTGATCTCCGCGAATTTGGAGTGGACGTCCTCGCCCAGCTGCTCGGCCAGGAAGCGGCTGGCCTTGAAGAGGCGGATGGCGTCGAAGATATTATCGGGGAGGAAGCGGGTGCGAGGCCGCTTGTTGGTTTCCTCGGTCTCGGCCCCGGATCCCTCCAGGCCCGTGCGCAGCAGGGTGTAGTAGAGCAAGTAGGGATTGGCGTCGGGGCCGACGGACCGGACCTCGATGCGGGCGGAGTGCTCGTTGCCCAGGGGGATGCGGATCATGGAGCCGCGGTCCGTGGGCGAGACCTTGATCTGGTTGGGGGCCTCGAAGTGGGGATCCAGCCGGCGGTAGGCGTTGACGGAGGGGTTCAGGACCAGGCAGAGCTCGCCGGCGTTGGCCAGCAGGCGCTGCAGGAAGTCCCAGGCCCGGGGGGAGAGGCCGTCCCGGCCCTTGGCGTCGTGGAAGAGGTTCACCCCGCCCTTGGCCAGGCTCAGGTTGGAGTGCATGCCGTTGCCGTTGACGCCGGCCACGGGCTTGGGCAGGAAGGAGGCGGTGAGGCCCATCTGGGCGGCCACCTGGCGGGCCAGCAGCTTGTACAGCTGCACCTGGTCCGCGGCGATGTTCACCTCAGCGTACTTGTAGTTCATTTCGAACTGGGAGGGGGCCACCTCGGGGTGGTCCTTCTCGTTGCAGAAGCCCAGGGCCCGCTGGGCCTCGGCGGTGCGGTCGATGAACTGGCGCAGCTCGTCGGTGGGCAGGGAGTGGTAGTAGCCGCCGGTGGAGATGAACTCGAACTTGCCGGTCTCGTGGTAGTGGCGCTCCGCGTCGCGGCCCTTGAAGAGGAAGCCCTCGATCTCGTTGGCGGCGTTCATCACGACGCCTTCCTTGGCGTAGAGGGCCTCGGTGGCCTCCCGCAGGCGGGCCCGGAAATCGGCCCGGTAGGGGGTGCCGTCCTTCTCCAGGACGAAGCCGAACACCAGCACCTTGCCGGGTCCGAAGACATCGGAGGGCAGCCAGTAGAAGGCGGGCCAGTCGATGGCGAGGCGCAGGTCGCTTTCGGCCTGGGCGGAGAAGCCGCGGATGGAGGAGCCGTCGAAGGTGAGGTTGTCGCTGGACTTGAGGAGGAACTTCTTGTCGTAGTCCAGCATGTGGAGCCGGCCCTCGATATCCGTGAAGCACACGGTGACGGCCTTGATCCGCTTCTCGCCGGCCAGGTAGGCCATGCGCTCCTCGCGGATCTTGTCGGGATCGACCCGGTCCAGGCGCTGCTGGCGGGACTTGAGGTTCATTTCTTCAAGGGTGTCGTACGGGATTTCCAGGAAGTCCCTCAGAGCGTCGGCGGCCATGGCATCTCCTCGCTAAGGAAGGCTAAATTTCAGCCTCGCTAGCCTAATCATGCATCGAATTAGATTAATTTCCATAAAAATTATTTTTTCTTGGATGGTTCCGGATTTTCCGGCCGGGGCTTCCGTTTTCGCCCAAATTCCGCCATCCTGGGTTGATGCCCCACGGAATGGACCTCTATTTCGCACCGCCGGAAGGACGCATCTTCAGCTGCTTCCCGGGCGCCGAGGTCCGCAGGGGCCAGCAGGAGATGGCCCAGCTCGTGGCCGACGCCATCCGGGAGGGCCAGGCCCGCTTCGATGCCTGGCGCAACGGGGGCGGGGAGCGGGACGCCAGGCCCGACGGGGTCATCCAGGCCATCGAGGCCGGCACGGGCACGGGCAAGTCCCTGGGCTACCTGGTGCCCGCCCTGGCCTCGGGGCGGCGCCCGGTGGTGGTGGCCACCCGCACCAAGCAGCTCCAGCGCCAGCTCCTGGAGGAGGACCTGCCCCGGGCCCGGGGCATCCTGGGCCGGGACGTGAAGGCCGTCCTGGCCAAGGGCAGGGCCAACTACCTCTGCCGCACCGCCTGGGACGAGCTGGAGGCCCATCCCCCCGCGGAGCTGGCCCGCGCGGACCACGCCCTGTGGATGGCCCTGGGCCGCTGGGCCCGGGAGACGTCCACCGGGGACCGGGAGGAGCTGGGCGCCTACGGCGAGGGCGAATCCGAGCTCTGGGACCGCATCAACGCCCGGGCCGAGCGCTGCTCGGGGCGGCAGTGCCCGCGCTTCGAGGACTGCCACCTGACCCGGCTGCGCCAGGAGATCCTGGAGGCCGACCTGGTGGTGGCCAACCACGCCCTCCTGCTGGCGGACCGGGTCCTGCGGGAATCGGCCTTCGGCCAGGTGCTGCCCGACGCCCCCGTGCTGGTGCTGGACGAGGCCCACGAGATCGAGGAACAGCTCACGGAGAGCTGTTCCGAGCAGTGGTCGAACCGGGCCATGACCCTCCTTTTCCGGGACCTGGCCGAGGAGGCCGCGAAGGAGGAGGACGCCGCCCTCCTGGACGCGGGGCTCGCCCCCTGGGAGGGCGCCTGGAACGCCCTGCTGGACGAGGTCCCCCCCGAATCGGGCACCTTCGGCTTCGAGGACGAGCGCCTGCGCATGGGCCCCCTGGCCGACGCCGTCGCCGCCTGGGTGGAGGCGGGGCAGTCCGTGTGGAAGGAGGCGAGGCGCCTCGCCGCGCGGCGCGTGGACGGCAAGGCCGAGGACATGACCTGGCGCAAGCTGGCCGAGCGCGTGAGCCTCGCCTTCCAGCGCATGGAGCAGATCTTCGCCCAGCCCGAGGGCTGGGTCTCCACCATCACCCGGGAGGGCCCGCGCATGGTCCTCTTCAAGTCCAACCCCGTGGACGTGCGCCAGTTCTTCCACCAGCACCTGCGCCGGGGCTTCGAGACGGTGATCCTCACCAGCGCGACCCTGCGGGACGGCCGCGGCTTCAACGGCCTGCGCCTGCGCCTGGGCATGACGGAGGAGGAGGGCGCCCGGAGCCGCCACGTGGAGAGCCCCTTCGACTTCCCCAGCCAGGGCCTCCTCTTCATCCCCCCGGGGCTGCCCGCGCGCAGTCCGGGCCGGGACGCGGTGGGGGACCCGAGGTGGGTGGAGGCCAGCCTGGGGGCCATGGAACGGCTCATCTCCGCCAGCCGGGGGCGGGCCCTGGTGCTCTTCACCAGCCGCAAGATGCTCGCGGCCTTCCGGCCCCGCCTGGAGGCGGCCCTGCCCGGCGTCACCTTCTTCGTGCAGGGGGAGGGCATGACCCGCTCGGCCATGATGGAGCGCTTCAAGCGCACCCCCCAGGCCGCCCTCCTGGGCCTGGCCAGCTTCTGGCAGGGGGTGGACCTGCCCGGGGACGCCCTCACCCTCGTCATCGTCACCGCGCTGCCCTTCGCGCCCCCCGACGACCCCGTCCTCCAGGCCCGGGTGCGGGAGGCCGACGCCAAGCAGCAGGGCCTGGGCTTCATCGGCATCCAGGTGCCCCAGATGACCCTCAAGCTCAAGCAGGGCATCGGGCGCCTCATCCGCACCCGCACCGACCGCGGCGCCGTGTGCATCCTGGACCCGCGCCTCATGCTGCCCCACGAGGACCCCGCCGGGAAGCGCTACGCCGCCCAGGTGCGCGCCGCGCTGCCGCCCTTCCCCCTGAGCCGGGACTGGGACGAGGTGGAGGCCTTCCTGCGCTCCACCTGAATCAGAGCAGGTCCAGCGTCGCCGCGATCTCCATGCGCAGGTCGGGGATGCCGGTGCCCTTCTCCGAGCTGACCCAGGCGATGTCGCCGGGCAGGAGGCCCAGCACCTTGGCCACGTCCCGCCGCTGCGCCAGCTGGCGGCTGGGCTTCACCTGGTCGGCCTTGGTGGCCACGATGCGGCAGGGCAGGTCCGATTCCCGGAGCCAGTCCACCATCTGCAGGTCCAGCTTCGTGGGGCCCACCTCGGCGTCCACCAGGACGTACACCATGCGGAGGCTGCGCCTGCCCGTCAGGTAGCCCTCGATCATGCCCTGCCAGGCCTCCCGCTCCTTGGCGGGGCCCGTGGCGAAGCCATAGCCGGGCAGATCGACGATCCAGCGGTCAGGACCCGTGAGGAACACGTTGATGAGGCGGGTCCGGCCCGGGGTCTTGGAGGTCTTGGCCAGGCCCCGCTGGTGGCAGAGGGCGTTGAGCAGGGAGCTCTTGCCGACGTTGGAGCGCCCCACGAAGGCCACCTCCGCGTGGCAGACCCCGAGGGTCTTCACCGTGGAGGCGGAGGTGAGGAAACGGGCATCCTTGAGGGGCTGGGCCATGGCGGGGTCCTTCCGGGCGAATGGACGCCCCGTCCCAGGTTACCAGACGCCCTAGGCCACGCCCGCGCGCATCAGCTCGGGGAAGGTGTTGACGAAGCTCGCCCCGTAGCCGGGGTTCTCGATGCGCAGCTTGCCGGAGTGCTCGTTGCCGATGATGGTGCGCACCCGCACGTGCTGGCCCAGCTCGGCGTCCTCCAGGAGGAACCCGGCCACCCGGATCACCTGGGGCGGCCGCGCCGCGTCCCGGCTCAGGTTCGGGAGGCGGTCCCCCGGACGGGCCACGATCCGCTCCACTTCCACCCAGGTTCCTTTGGCGACGATGCACATGGGCTGCTCCACTGCATTCAACCGTTCAGACCGCCCGGCTCGTTCCGGTTACGGGAAAGCTGGTTTCGCCCACGATCATGGCACAAATTGATAACCAAACGATCGTCTTTTTGTGCAAAAGAGTCAGGTGTTCAAACTTGGTTATTCCCGGGCCGGGCTTGGGGTTTGACCAAGTGTCCAAACGGGATTTCCTGGCCGTTGGGCAGGGCGCCGCCCGGCCATGAGGTGAGAGGTGATTCTTGACGCTATGTAAAAAGGGACGGGCTCAGGGGCGGATCCCCCTGGGGACCCAGCTGGACGGTGCTGGCGGGGGCCGGATAATCAAAGGCCACGCGGCCGTGGTCCAGGCCGATGAGCCGCTTGCGCATGCGCTGGATGAGGCCCCGGTCGTGGGTGGCCACCAGGACGGTGGTGCCCTGGCCGTTGATGCGCTCGAAGAGGGCCATGATCTCCTGGGCCAGATCCGGGTCCAGGTTGCCGGTGGGCTCGTCGGCGATGAGCACCAGGGGATCGTTCACGAGGGCCCGGGCGATGGCCACCCGCTGCTGCTCGCCGCCCGAAAGCTGGAGGGGGTAGCTGGCCAGCTTGTGCTGGAGGCCCACCATCTTGAGGGCCCGGAAGGTGCGCTGCTTCTGCTCGGCGTGGCTCACGCCCAGGATCTTGAGCACGAAGGCCACGTTCTCGAAGACGGTCATGGTGCGGATGAGCTTGAAGTCCTGGAAGACGACCCCCATCTTGCGGCGCAGCGCCGGGATCTCCCCCACCGGCATGGAGGCCAGGCGGTGCCCCGCCACGCGGATATCCCCGGTGGTCGGCACCTGCTCCCGGAAGAGGAGCTTGAGGAGGGTGGACTTGCCCGCGCCGCTGGGGCCGGTGAGGAAGATGAACTCCCCCGCGTCGATGTGGAAGCTCACGTCGGCCAGGGCGGTGTGGATGCGCCCGTACTGCTTGCCGACGTGGGTGAGGGTGATCATGCCCTCAGCATCCCACGACTTCCGTGTACCAGCCACGGGCGCGCTCGGGGCTGATATCCCCGTGGAAGAGGGCCCGGCCGTCCCGGAAGACCATGATGGAGACCTCGCCCTCCTTGCCGGCGAGGGAGAGGGGCGAGAGCTTCCAGGCGCCGCCGGTGCGCCGCTCGACCCGGGCCTTCAGGCTCTCCAGGTCCAGGGCCCCGGGGGGGTTCACCCGGATCTGCACCCCGTCCAGGCCGCAGAGGCGGCTGGCCTTCACCGTCCACCGCGCGTTCAGGAACTCGGTGATGCGGTCCGTGCAGAAGCGGCAGCGGGTGGCCGGGAGGGACAGGAACTGCCGTTCGTCCCGCCAGAAGTCGAAGCGGGCCAGATCGGCCTGGGGCTCCTTGCCCGTGAGGAGCTTGAGGCCCTCCAGGGCCGCCCAGCTGCCCACGATGCCCACGGCGGGGCCCAGCACCCCGGCGGTGTCGCAGGTGTCCACGTCCCCGCCCGCGGGGGGCTCCTCCATCAGGCAGCGCAGGCAGGGGGTCCGGGGGGGGTGGATGGGCCACACGAGGCCCTCCCCGCCGATGGCCCCCGCGTACACCCAGGGGGTGCCGTGGAGGATGGAGAAGTCGTTGATGAGGTACCGCGCCTCGAAGTTGTCGGTGCCGTCCATGATGAGGTCGTAGCCGGAGAGCAGTTCCCGGGCGTTGCCGCTGGTGAGGTCCGTGACGGCGGGGACGACGTCGATCTCCGAATTGGCCTCCCGCAGGCGCGCGGCGGCCACCTCCGCCTTGGGGCGGAAGAGGTCCCGCTCCTGGAAGAGGATCTGGCGCTGGAGATTGGAGGTCTCCACGATATCCCGGTCGATGAGGGTGATGAGGCCCACGCCGGCGCGAGCGAGCCAACTGGCGATCACGCTCCCCGTGGCCCCCACCCCCACCACGGCCACGCGGCGGGTCCGCAGGCGGGTGTCCGCCTGGGCCCCCAGGAAGATGCGCTGCTTGGCGTAACGGTCGGACATGCTCCCATCATAGACCGGGACGGGATGGCCGGAGGTCGTCCGGCCATCCCGTCCCGGGACTGGAAGGGCTTGAAGTCCTACTGGCCCTGCTGGGCCATGGCCTTCTCGTACTCGGCCTGCAGGCGGGCGCCGTCGGAGATGGCGAACTTGTAGATGTACTCGAAGCGGTCGGCGCCCTTGGTGAGGCCGATGATCACTTCATAGACGCCCTCGCCGCCCACTTCGAAGGGGGAGGCGATGACATTGAAGGTGCCTTCCTTGGCGCCCTCGGGGATCTGCACGTCGCTGTCGCGGATGATGTCCTTGCGCTCGCCGCCGGGGGCCACGATGGAGAAGCTGAACTTGAACTGGCCGTCCATGCGGGAGAAACGGGTGTAGAAGCACACCTTGGGAAGGACGAAGGGAACCTGGGGCACGACGATGTGGTGGTCGTAGAGGCCCATCAGGCTGGTCTTGCCGCCCATTTCCTGGCGGATGTCATCGCAGAGCAGGGTGAATTCGTGCTTGGGCGCCTTGATCTGAACTTCTTGCATGGTTTCTCCTGGTTGAAGGGACATTCTACCTCCAGAGTGCCGCGTCACCAAGCAAAGTGCGCGAAGGGGAGCCTGGGCCGGGTATCTTAGGGAAGTCCCTAGGAAGGTGGAAATGGTCCGTCGCTGCCTCTGCGTCCTCCTGTGCGTCCTCGGCCTGCGGGCCCAGGAAGCGCGGGTCCGCATCCTGGGAACGGCGGACCTGCACGGCCAGGTGATGGCCCAGGATCCCTTCACCCTCGCCCCTGCGCCGGGCGGGTGGGCCAGGACCGGGGCCCTCGTGCGGGCCCTCAAGGCCCAGGTCCCCGGGGCCCTCTACGTGGACTGCGGGGACGGCATCGCCGGCTCCCCCATGGCCTATGTGTGGAGCCGCATGCGTCCGGGCCGCCCCGGCCCCGTCACCGCCACCCTCAACAGCCTGGGGGCCACGGCCATGACCGTGGGGCACCTGGAGCTGGGCTGGGGCTTCCGCCAGATCCGGGCCCTGGAGGAGGAGGCGCGGTTCCCCTGGCTGGCCGCCAACCTGCGCTTCGCGGACACGGGCAAGCTGGCCTTCACCCCCTACCTGAAGGCCGACGTGGGGGGCATCCAGGTGGCCATCCTGGGCCTCGTGTCCCGGCCCCGGACCACCACCCCGGAAATTCATGAAGGGCTCCTCATCGACGATCCCGTGGCCACCGCCCGGGAGATGGTGCCCCTCCTTCGCCAGAAGGAGAAGGTGGACGTGGTCGTCGTGGCCCTGCACGGGGGCGCCGGTGCGGCCTGCGGTAACGATCCGGAGAGCCCCGCCGCTTGCCTGGCCGAACAGGTCAAGGGCATCAATCTCATCCTGGCCGGCCACACCGGGGTCCAGGGCGCCTTCGCTCCGGCGGGGGTGCCCACCCTCCAGCCCGGTGCGGGTGGGCAGGCGGTGGCCGTGGCCGATATCGCCCTGCGCCGGGTGCGGGGCCGGTGGGAAGTGGCCTCCGTGGACGCCCGGCTGGAGAAGCCCGCCCCGGACCTGCCCCCCGATTCCGCCATCCTGGAGGCCACCGCCCCGGGCCGCGCCCTGGCCGACACCTACCTGGACACCTTCGCCACCAACCTGTCCACGGACCTGGACGGACGCTGGGGCCGCATGGAGGACACGCCCCTGGCCCACCTCCTGCACACCGCCCTCCGCCAGGGCACGGGGGCCCAGGTGACGGCCGTTCCCGCCCCCCCCGCCTGGATCTTCATCCCCCGGGGGCCCACCTCCGTGCGCCAGTTCTACGCCCTGGCCCCCACGGAGGAGGCCGCGGCGCGCATCCAGGTCACGGGGCGCCAGCTGCGGGCCTACCTGGAGCACGCGGCCCGGTTCTTCAACTACAGCCACCTGCCGGAACTCTTCAACCGCCAGGACGGTCCCGGCGAGTTCGATACCCTGGAGGGGGTCTCGTACGCCCTGGATATCAGCCGGGCCCCCGGGTCCCGGGTGGTGCGCCTGGTCTCGCAGGGCAAGGAGGTGAAGGACGACCAGACCTTCACCCTGGGCCTTCCCGCCCGCCGCCTCTCCGGGGCCGGAGGCTACCTGGAGGCCATGGGCTGGAAGGGGCAGGTGGAGGCCATCACCCAGGAATCCATCCGGAACCTCGTCCTGGCCCAGGTCCTCGCCCGGCCCACCCTGCAGGTGGGCACCGCCGACACCTGGCGCATCATCCCGGCCCTGGACCGGGAGCGGGTCCTCGCCCAGCAGCGATGAAACGCGGTGGGGGACCGCGCGGGATGGCGGGGGGAAGTGGTGGCATACTCCGCACGGGAGGCTGCCATGGACCTGGCGCGGATCGGACTGGGGACCTACCTGGGTGCGGCGGATGACGCCACCGACGCGGCCTACGCCGACGCGGCCCGGGCCTTCCTGGCCGCGGGGGGCAACGTGCTGGACACGGCCGCCAACTACCGCATGGGGCGTTCGGAGCGGGCCCTGGGCGCGGCCCTGGAGGGCGTGGACCGGGCCTCGGTCTTCGTGAGCACCAAGGCCGGCTACCTGCCCATGGGGGACGGCCTGCGCCAGGAGTCCCCCGCCGCGTGGTTCCAGCGGGTCCTCGCCGGCCCCGGGATCCTGGCCGCCGGCGAGGTGGTGGACGGGTGCCACGCCATGACGCCGCGCTACATCGCCCACCAGGCGCGGGTCTCCCTGGAGTCCCTCCGTCTGGACCGCCTTGACCTGCTGCACCTCCACAACCCCGAGCAGCAGCTGGGGAGCCTGTCCCGGCCCGCCTTCCGGGAGGCCATCCGCCGGGCCTTCGGGGCCTGCGAGGCCCTGGTGGCGGAAGGCCTCGTCGGCGCCTACGGCTGCGCCACCTGGAACGGGTTCCGGGTGCCCCCGGAGGCGAGGGACCACCTCAGCGTGGAGGAGCTGCTGGAGGACGCGGAGGCCGTGGCGGGGAAGGGCCATCACTTCCGCTGGATCCAGCTCCCCCTGAACCTGGCCATGCCCGAAGCCTTCCTCAAGCCCACCCAGGCCTTCGGGGGCCGGCGCATGCCGGCCCTGGAGGCGGCCCGGGCCGCGGGGCTGCGGGTCCAGGTCTCCGCCAGTCTCATGCAGGCCCGCATCCTGTCCCACCTGCCCCAGGAGCCCGGCGCCGTCCTGCCGGGGTGCGCCACCCCGGCCCAGGCCGCCCTCCAGTTCGCGGCCTCCTGCCCGGGGGTGGACGTGGCCCTCTGCGGCATGGCGAAGCGGGAGCACGTGGCCGATAACCTGGCCGTGCTGGCCCTGCCCCCGGCCCCGGCGGCGGACCTGGAGGGCCTGCTGCGGTGACGGGCCTCCACATCCTGGCCATCTCCCCGGGGGAGGGCTTCCACGCGGAGCGATGGGCCCGGGTGGCGGGCTCGGGCGTGGATGCCTTCATGGTGCGGGAGCCGGCCCTGGAGGCCGGGGAACTGCTCCGGATCGCCCGCTGGCTGCGGGAGGGCTGGCCCGGACTGGAGGTGTGGGTCAACGGGCGCCTGGACGTGGCCCTGCGCGCCGGTTGCGGCCTCCACGCCCCGGAGGCCCACCCGGACGTCGACCCGGGTCTCCTGCCCCTGAGCCGGCCCATCCACGATCCGGCCCAGATCCCGGCCCGGGCCGGGGCGCGGCAGCTGATCCTCTCCCCCATCCACCCGGTGCCCGGCAAGAATCCCCCCTGGGGGCCGGAGCGCCTGGCGCGGGTCCTGGATGGCGTCGGGCCCGGACCGCGGGTCCTGGCCCTGGGGGGCATCGGCCCCGGGAACGCCGCCGCCCTGCGCCACCCCCGCCTGGACGGGGTGGCCCTGCTGCGGGGGCTCTGGATGGGGCCGGATCCGGCGCGGGTGGTGGCCCAGGTCAGGGAAGCCTGGGGTTGAGGGACCCGGCGCTGCGGTAGGCGGCGGCCGGGCGGTTCTGTCCGGCCGGCGCGGGCTGGATGGCGAAGCCCCGGTTCAGGATGCCCCGGTAGGTGAAGTCGCTGATCCAGGTGTCGGCGCAGTAGCCCATGATATCCGTGCAGCGGGCGGGGTCCTTGAGTTCCCGGCGGGCCACGTCCAGGCCGAAGATGCCGATGCGGCCGCCCGTGTAGGCGCCGTTGCGGGCGCCGGCGTCCGGCCAGTTGCCCGGGGCCGCCACCACGCCGCCGCAGGGGGCGTGGTCCCGGCCCAGCACGTGCCCCATTTCGTGGGCGAAGGTCCGCTGGTAGGCGTCGGGGGCGTCCGTGCCCAGGGCGAAGGGGGTGTGGGTGAGCGCGCCCAGGCCCGTGAGGCCCAGGGTGCCCGAGTCCCAGCCCAGGCGCACGACGCCGAAGTAGAAGCGGTCCAGGGCGTTGTCGGCCATGCGCTTGAGCTCCAGCTCGTTGATGGTGGCCGCCCAGGGGCCGTCGTTGTCCGGCACCAGGGTCTGGGTGGAAGCCAGGGGGGTGCCCACCTGGATATCCACGCCCCCGGCCGTGGTGGCCACGGGGAAGAGGCGCTTGAGGAGATCGGCCCAGTCGGCCAGCGTGCGGGTGCCGCCCAGGGTCACGTCCCCCTGGGCGCCGTTGGCCTGGACGATGGGCACGAGGGTGACCCGCAGGGGCTGCATGACCCGCACATCCAGAGGGCGAGGGCCTTCGTTCCAGACGGGCGCGGCCTCGGGCATGGCGCCGCCGGGCACCAGGGCCAGGGTGAGGAGGCTGCCGGGGGCGAGGGCGGTGCCCGGCACGGGCAGGTTCCAGGAGGCCTCCAGGGTGCCCTCGTCCAGGCGAACCGGGACGGATAGGCCGGGAGGCTGGGCGAGGGCCGTCCAGATCTGGCCATCAGGCCGGATGATGGTCGCCCGGATGGAGGGGGACGCCAAGTTGAGGGCGCTGGCCCGGAGGAAGACCCGCAGGAAGCCGTCCCGGTTGGCCACCAGGGGCACGGACCGGTCCAGGTCCTGGGTGGCCTGGGTCAGGTACCAGCCCGCTTCGGCGAGGGTGAGGGCGGAGGGGCCTGGGGTGACCGTGAAGGTCCCGGGGGAGGCGAGGGTGTCCCCCTCCCGGGTCTCCACCCGGATGGGGCCGGTGGTGGCGCCCGTGGGTACGTTGGCCAGGATGCGGCCCTCGTCCACCTCCTGGAAGGCCTGGGCCTCCGTGCCGTTGAAAAGCACCCGCCGGGCGCCCCCCAGGCCCCGGCCGGTGATCTCCACCGTGGTGCCCCGGGGGCCGGACGCAGGCTGGATCGCCTGGATTGCCGGCCCGTCGGGCTTGGAATCCCGGCAGCCCAGGGCCAGGAAGAGGGCGCAGGACATCAAAGGGAAGAGGAGGCGGGACAGGAGTTTCATGAATAGAGAATGGATTGAACCTCGCCCGGGTTCCCATTCCCTTTAGAAAGGGCAGGATCCATTCCGGATCCTGCCCTTTCCTGTCTTCCGTGTTGTGATTAATTAAATATTGACAAAGCGATCCGTGGCCGCCACCAGGGCGCGGCTGTTGGGGGGCTCGAAGGCGCTGTGGCCGCTGTCGGGGGTGATGATGAAGTCCGCCTCGGGCCAGGCCCGGTGCAGGGCCCAGGCGCTCTCCATGGGACAGACCACGTCGTAGCGGCCCTGGACGATCACCCCGGGGATGTGGCGGATGCGGTCCACGTTGCGCAGGAGCTGGTCCTCGGGGTCCAGCCAGCCCTTGTTGGCGAAGTAGTGGCACTCGATGCGGGCGAAGGCGAGGGCGAACTCGTCCTCCCCGAAGTGGTCCGTGAAGTCGGCGTCGGGCAGGAGCTTGCTGGTGCCCCCCTCCCAGGTGGACCAGGCCTTGGCGGCCGCGAGGCGCACCGCCGGGTCGGGGCTCGTGAGCCGGCGGTGGTAGGCGCCGAGGAGGTCGCCCCGCTCCGCCTCGGGGATCGCGGCCTCGTAGGCCTCCCAGGCGTCGGGGTAGAGAATGCTGGCGCCGCGCTGGTAGAACCAGTCGATCTCCTGCTTGCGGAGCAGGAAGATGCCCCGGAGCACGATCTCGGTGCAGGCCTCGGGGTGGGTCTGGGCATAGGCCAGGGCCAGGGTGGATCCCCAGGACCCGCCGAAGACCTGCCAGCGCTCGATGCCCAGGTGCCGGCGCAGCTTCTCGACGTCGGCCACCAGGTCCCAGGTGGTGTTGGCCTCGAGGCAGGCGTGGGGGGTGCTCTTGCCGCAGCCCCGCTGGTCGAAGTTCACGATGCGGTACTTGCCGGGGTGGAAGAAGCGGCGCTGCTTGGGGTCGCTGCCGCCCCCGGGGCCGCCGTGGAGGAAGATGACGGGCTTGCCCTGGGGGTTGCCGCTCTCCTCGTAGTAGAGCTCGTGCACGTCGGACACCCGCAGGCGCCCGGTGGCGTAGGGCTCGATGGGGGGGTAGAGCCAGGTGAGGGGGTCCTTCATGGGGTGGGCGCTCATGGGTCCTCCGGGGGGGCGTTCCCGCCCCTCCCCATTGGATGCCGCTTCCGGTGCCCTAGTCCACGAAAGTCTGCAGGACCCCGTTGCTCAGGAGCATGCCCCGGGGGGTGAACCGGACGCAGGGGCCCTCCCGCTCCAGCAGGCCGCCCTTGAGGAACCGCTCCACGCGGGCCTCCCAGGCGTCCACCAGGGGCAGGAGGTTCTCCGCGGCGGCCCGGGCCCTCAGGGCCTCCCAGTCCACGCCCCGGTGCATGCGCAGGCCCAGGAGGGGCACCTCGGCCAGGGCCTCGGCGGGGTCCAGCTCCTGCACCTCGGGCTCCCCCCGGCCCTCGGCCCAGGCCGGGATCACCGGGGTCTCCGTCCACCGGCGGCTGCCCAGGTGGGAGGCGGCGCCCGGGCCGAGGCCCAGGTAGGGGCGGCGCTCCCAGTAGCGCAGGTTGTGGATGGAGGCCTGGCCGGGGCGGGCGTAGTTGCTGATCTCGTAGGGCTCCAGGCCCAGGCGGGGCAGCTCGAGCTGCAGGGCCTCGAAGACGTCGGCGATGTCGTCGTCGGAGGGGGGCGTGAGGGTGCCGTCCTCGATGCGGGCCTTCAGGGGGCAGGCCTTGTCCAGGTCCAGGAGGTAGACGGACAGGTGCGAGGCCCCGGCCGCCACGAGGGTCCGGGCGTCCTCCAGCACCCGGTCCAGGCGCTGGCCGGGGATGCCCACCATGAGGTCGGCGCTGATCCGGGCGAACCCGGCCCGCCGGGCCATGGCGAGGGCCTCCAGGGCCTCGCGCGAGCCGTGGATGCGGCCCAGGCGGGCCAGGAGCTCGTCGTCCAGGGCCTGCACCCCCAGGCTGATCCGGTCCCAGCCCAGGGCGCGGGCGCCTTCCATCCAGGCCAGGTCCACGGTGCCGGGATTGGCCTCCAGGGTCGCCTCCGCCAGGGGGGCCAGGTCGAAGGCCTCCCGCGCGTCGCCGGTGATCCGCGCCAGCTCCTCCAGGGTCAGCACCGAGGGGGTGCCGCCCCCCAGGTAGAGGGTGTCCACGGGGGGCCTGCCCAGGCGCTCCCCCCAGGCGCGGGTCTCCCGGGAGAGGCGGTCCAGGACGGCCCCCTTCAGGGAATCGTCCCGGGTGGTGACGAAGGAACAGTAGGTGCAGCGGTCCCGGCAGAAGGGGACGTGGAGGTAGAGCCCCAGGGGCCCGCCCGGAACCTCAGTCGAAGTGGGAATCGAGGGCCTCGCACCAGAAGTGGTAGATCATGAGGTGGGTCTCCTGGATCCGGGCGGTGACCTTGCTGGGGACCACGAGGGAATCGTCGGAAAGCTCCCGGAGCCTGCCGCCGTCCCGGCCCAGGAGGCAGAGGGTGCGCATGCCCAGGCCCTTGGCGGCCTCCACGGCCTTGATGACGTTGGGGCTGTTGCCGCTGGTGGAGATGCCCACCAGGAGATCCCCGGGGCGGCCCAGGGCCTCCACCTGGCGGGAGAAGACCTGGTCGAAGCCGTAGTCGTTGCCGATGGCCGTGAGGGCCGAGGTGTCCACGGTGAGGGCGATGCCGGCCAGGGCCCGGCGCTCCTTCACGTAGCGCCCGCTGAGCTCCGCGGCGAAATGCTGGGCGTCGGCGGCGCTGCCCCCGTTGCCGCACACGAGGATGCGGCAGCCCCGGCGGAGCCGCTCGGCCATGTCCGCGGCCTGGGCCAGGATGTGGTCCATCTCCGCCTCGAAGAACGTCTTCTTGAGTTCGACGGCTTCCTGGACGTGCTGGAGGAGGGTGTCGCGCATGGAGGCTCCGCGTGGCCCTCCAGTTTGACGCCTCGCGACCCGGATTCAAAGTTCCCCGCCGTCACCCTTCTGGAATAATGGGGCCTGGAGGGACCCATGGCTTCCCAAGACCGATACGCCAGCCTCGACCTGGAGGTGATGGACCAGCTGCTGGGCCTCGACGACGGCGCGACGGGCCTCCTGGAGGAGATGCTGGGCCTGTACCGGGAGGACACCCCCGGCCGCCTCGACGCGGTGGCCGAGGCCCTGGGGAAGGCCGAGTGGTCCGAGATGGCCGACGTGGCCCACGCCATCAAGGGTTCCGCGGGCACCATGGGGGCCCCCCGGGTCCGCGCCTTCGCCGCCCAGCTGGAGGCCGGGGGCCGCACCGGGAAGTGGGAGGGCGACCCCGCGGCCATCCTGGAATCCCTGCGTGCCGCCTACGAGGAGAGCCTCGGGGCCCTGGACGCCTTCGTGGAGGAGAAGCGCGGCTGAACCGGCTTCCCCCCCCCGAATCCCTCCATTCCTAGGCCTTGAGGGTCGCCATGTCGATGACGAAACGGTACTTGACGTCGTTCTTGAGCAGCCGGGCGTAGGCCTCGTTCACCTTGGAGATGGGGATCACCTCCACGTCCGAACCGATGCCGTGCTCGGCGCAGAAGTCCATCATCTCCTGGGTCTCCTTCATGCCTCCGATGCAGGAGCCGGCCACGGTCTTGCGGCCGCCGATGAGGCTGCCCCCGTAGAGGGGGGGCTCCAGGGCCATGAGGGCGCCCACCATGACCATGGTCCCGTCCACCTTCAGGAGGCCCATGTAGGGGTTCAGGTCGTGGCCGTTGGGGATGGTGTTGAGGAGGAAGTGGAAGCTGCCCGCGTGGCGCTTCATGGCCTCGGAATCGGTGGAGACCAGCACCTCATCGGCCCCCAGGCGCATGGCGTCGGCCCCCTTGGAGGGGGAGGTGGTCACCATGACGACGCGGGCGCCCAGGGCCTTGGCGAACTTGACGCCCATGTGGCCCAGGCCGCCCAGGCCCACGACGCCCACTTTCTGGCCCTGGCCCACGTTCCAGTGGCGCAGGGGGCTCCAGGTGGTGATGCCCGCGCACAGGAGCGGGGCCGCGGCCTTCAGGTCCAGGGTGGGGGCGATGCGCACGACGAAGCGCTCCTCCGCGACGATGACGTCGGAGTAGCCGCCGAAGGTGAGGGTCTTTCCGTCCCGCTCCCTGCAGTTGTAGGTCCAGGTGGGGACTTCCAGGCAGTACTGCTCCAGGTCGGCCGCGCAGGAGGAGCAGGTCCGGCAGGAATCCACCATGCAGCCCACGCCGGCGAAGTCGCCGGCCTTCAGCCTCGTCACCTGGTTGCCCACCTTCACCACCCGGCCCACCACCTCGTGGCCGGGGACCATGGGGTAGAGGGAGTTGCGCCAGTCGTTGCGGGCCTGGTGCAGGTCCGAATGGCAGATGCCGCAGTAGAGCACCTCGATCTGGACGTCGTGGGGGCCCGGCTCCCGGCGCTCGAAGGCGAAGGGGACGAGGTCCGATTCGGGGGAGTGGGCTGCGTAGCCGCGGGCGCTGATCATGGGTCCTCCGTCGGGGGGACCTGGAGTATGACAGGTCCTAGGGAGTGACCCGCACGTCCTGGGCGCCCTTGGGAGGGGGCTGGTCGCTGATCTGGGTGCGGCCCGCGGCGTCCACCCACTGGTAGATGCGGGTGTTGCCCCGCACGGGCTCCGCGGCCTTCGGCCCCGCGGGGGGAAGCTCCTTGGCCTGGACCTGGAAGCCGCCCCGGCCGTTCTTCAGGAGATCCATGGAACCGGCCGCGCGGGGGTCCGCCTGCACCAGGCGGTTGCGGTAGAGGTTCAGCACCTTGGGCACGTAGGCCCGCGTCTCGGCGAAGGGGGGGATGCCCTTGTACTTGATGACGTTGCCTTCGCCGGAGTTGTAGGCGGCCACCACCTTCTCCAGGTCCCCCTGGAAGGTGTTCATGAGGAAGCGGAGGAACTTCACGCCCCCCGTGATGTTCTGGCGGGGATCGAAGGGGTCCAGGACACCGAAGCGCTCGGCGGTCCCGGGCATGAGCTGCATGAGGCCCAGGGCGCCAGCTCGGCTGCGCGCCCGGGTGTAGAAGGCGCTTTCCGCCTGGATGACCGCTCGGGCCAGGTAGGGGTCCACCCCCTCCTGGGTGGCGATGGTGTCCACCATTTCCAGCAACTCGGGGCTCTTGAGCACCCGGGCCATCTGGGTGGTGCTGATGGCCAGGGTGATCTGGCCCACGCCCACCCGCTTCAGGGTGAGGCCCTGCCCCTTCACGAAGGCGGGGGGCATGTTGTTGATGATGGTGTTGCCGTTGACGTCCGTGTAGGTGTACAGGTAGGTCTTCCCGGTTCGCCCGGCCGCTGAGGCGGCCAGGGGAAGCAGGAGGAAGGGGAGGAGGGCGGGTCTCATGGTCATGGGGCCATCCCTATTCTAACGACTCATTCAGCCCTGTCCCGGGGCACCCAGGTGATATCCGCCACCGCCGATACGGCGTTGGCGGCCCGGGCCAGGGCGAAAAGCCAGTCGCTCAGGCGGTTCAGGTACACGAGCACGTCGGCGGGCACCGGTTCTTCGGCGGCCAGGGCGACCACCTCCCGCTCCGCCCGGCGGCACACGGTGCGGGCCCAGTGGGCGTAGGCGGAGGCCGAGCAGCCGCCCGGAAGCACGAAGGCGGTGAGGGCGGGGGCCAGGGCGGTGAGCCGGTCGATGTCCGCCTCCATGTCCGCCACGGACCAGGTGCCATCGCCAGGGCGCTTGTCCATGCGCTTGTCCAGGAGATTGGCGCAGGAGGCGGGGGTGGCCAGGGTGGCCCCCAGGGCGAAGAGATCGTGCTGGACCCTCTGGAGGCGCTGGCCGGCGTCCAGACCAGCGGGCATGTGGAGGGCCAGCACGCCCAGGAGGCTGTTCAGCTCGTCCAGGGTGCCGTAGGCGGCCAGCCTCAGGTGGGACTTGGGCACCCGCTCGCCCCCGAAGAGGCCGGTGGTGCCGGCGTCGCCCGTGCGCGTGTAGATCTTCATCGGGGCCTCATTCGTGATTGCGGCTCCAGGCCGCGGTGTCCGCCCGCCATTCCCGGAGGGAGGCCTCGTCGCGGTCGTCCAGGATGCCCTTGGCCCGGGCCACCTCGGCCAGTTCGGGGAAGGTGGTGAGCACCTCCAGGGGCACCCCCGCCTGGGCGAAGGCGGCCTCGGCCTGGGGCAGGGCGTAGCTGAACAGGCCCAGGACGCAGAGCACGTGGGCGTCCTCGTGGCGCAGGGCGTCCACGCACTTGATGCTGGAACCCCCGGTGGAGACCAGGTCCTCGATGAGCACGACCCGGTGGCCGTCGGTGTGGGGGCCCTCCACCTGCCGGCCCATGCCGTGCTTCTTGGGCTCGGGGCGCACGTAGGCCATGGGCAGGCCCAGCTCGTCGGCCACGAGGGCGGCCCAGGCGATGCCGGCGGTGCTCGTGCCCGCGACCAGGGTGGGCGCGTGGCGCGCCGCGGCCTCGGCCAGGGCCTTGCGGATGCGGCCCCTCAGTTCGGGGAAGCCCAGGAGCTGGCGGTTGTCGCAGTAGATGGGGCTGCGCAGGCCCGAGGCCCAGGTGAAGGGCTTGCGGGGGCTGAGGCGCACGGCCCCCGCCTCGAGGAGGCCTGAGGCGAGTTCGGATCCGACCATGGGACCTCCTATTTGACGACGACGCTCACGAGCTTGCCGCCCGGGGGCACCACGACCTTGACGATCTCCTTGCCGGCCAGGTGCGCCTGGGCCTCGGGGCAGGCCAGGGCCGCGGCCCGGCGCTCCTCCTCCGTGGCCTGGGCGGGGACCTGGATGCGGCCGCGGACCTTGCCGTTGACCTGAACGACCACCGTCACCTCGTCGGCGGTGAGCCAGGAGGTCTCGGCCACGGGCCAGGCTGCGTGCATGCAGAAGCCCTCGTGGCCCAGGCTCTCCCACAGCGCTTCCGCCAGGTGCGGCGCGGCCGGGCTCAGCATGAGGGTGAAGACCTCCAGGGCGTGCTGCATGACGGGGCCGCGGTGCGGCGCGTCCGCGGGCAGGTCGGCCAGGGCGTTGGCCATCTCCATGAGGCTGGAGACGAGGGTGTTGAACTGGTAGCGGTGGCTCAGGTCGTCCGTGACCTTGTGGAGGGTCTGGTGGACCTTGACCAGGAGGGTCTTCTCCTCGGCCGTGAGCTGGTCCTTGGCGGGCACGGGGTCCTTGCAGGGGACGTGGTCCTCCACCATGCGCGTGGCGCGGCGCAGGAAGCGGGTGGCCCCCTCGATGCCCTCGAAGCCGGTCCAGTCGATCTCCTTCTCGATGGGGGCCGCGAAGATCATGAACAGGCGCAGGGCGTCGGCCCCGTACCTGGCGATCACCTCGTCGGGATCGACGATGTTGCCCTTGGACTTGGACATCTTGAAGCCGTCCTTGAGCACCATGCCCTGGCAGATGAGCTTGGTGAAGGGCTCGTCGCCCGGGGCCAGGCCCAGGTCCCGCATGATCTTGTAGAAGTAGCGGGCGTAGATGAGATGCATGGTGGCGTGCTCGATGCCGCCGATGTAGAGGTCCACGGGGCTCCAGGCCTCGGCTTCAGGCCGGGCGAAGGGGGCTTCCGTATTCTTCGGGTCCAGGTAGCGCATCCAGTACCAGCTGGAGTCCACGAAGGTGTCCATGGTGTCCGTCTCGCGCCGGGAGGGCTTGCCGCACTTCGGGCACGCGCAGTCCAGGAAGGAGCGGCTGGTGGTCAGGGGCGAGGCGCCCACGCCCTTGAATTCCACGTCCTCGGGCAGGAGCACGGGGAGGTTCTCCGCCTTCTCCGGCACCACGCCGCAGTCGGGGCAGTGGATGGTGGGGATGGGGGTGCCCCAGTAGCGCTGGCGGGAGAGGCCCCAGTCCTTGAGCTTGAAGGTGACGGCCTTCTCGGCGCGGCCGCCCAGCTTCTCCACCATGGCCTCGACGGCGGCCTCGCTGGTCATGCCCGTGAACGCGCCGGAGTTGACGAGGATGCCGGGCTCCCAGGGATCCATGCTCTCGATGACCTGGGGGATGGGCAGGCCGTACTTCCCGGCGAAGGCGTGATCGCGCTCGTCGTGGGCGGGCACGCCCATGACGGCGCCCGTGCCGTAGTCCATGAGGACGTAGTTGGCGGCGAAGATGGGCACCTTCTCGCCGGTGAAGGGATGGATGGCCTCCAGCTTCGACCGGTAGCCCAGCTTGATGTCGCTCATGAGGCGGTCCTCGCGGCTCATGGCGGCCACCTGGTCGCAGAAGGCCTGGAGGCCGGGGTCGGTCTTGGCCGCCTCGACGATGAAGGGGTGCTCGGTGGACAGGGCCATGAAGGTGACCCCGAAGAGGGTGTCCAGGCGGGTGGTGAACACCTGCACCTGGTTGCCGTCGGCCAGGTCGAAGGTGAGGCGGGCCCCCACGGACTTGCCGATCCAGTGGCGCTGCATGGCCTTCACGTTCTCGGGCCAGTCCAGCTGGTCGTGGCCGGCGAGGAGTTCGTCGGCGTACTTCGTGATGGCGAAGAAGTACTGCTCCAGCTGCTTCTGGACGACGGGGTGGCCCGTGCGCTCGTCCTTGCCGTCAACCACCTGCTCGTTGGCCAGCACCGTGCCCAGGGCCTCGCACCAGTTCACGTTGCGCATGGCCCGGAAGACGTCGCCCCGCTCCCACATCTTGAGGAAGAACCACTGGTTCCAGCGGTAGTACTCCGGCAGGCAGGTGGCGATCTCCCGGTCCCAGTCGTAGCTGATGCCCATCTTCTGGATCTGGCCCTTCATCTCCTGGATATTGGCCTTGGTCCACACGGCGGGGTGGATGCCGTGCTTGATGGCGGCGTTCTCCGCCGGCATGCCGAAGGAGTCCCAGCCCAGGGGATTCATGACCTTGTCGCCCCGCATGCGGCGGAACCGGGCCACCACGTCGCCCAGGGTGTAGTTGCGCACGTGGCCCATGTGGATGCGCCCGCTGGGGTAGGGGAGCATGACCAGCATATAGAAGGTGCGGTCGCCCGGCTTCAGGTCGGCGGCGCCGGGGGCCTTGAAGGCGGCGGCCTCCATCCAGCGCTGCTGGATCCTGGGTTCCTGCTGGAGCGGTTCGAAGGGCATGGCTGGTCCTCGCGGGTAAACAAGCAGTTTACCGGATGGGATCCCGGCCCGCTAATGGCCGGTGGGTGCCTCTCCCGAAGGCGCGCTGGGGCCCCATCCACCGCCACCCCCCCCATTCGACCGTGGGTCCGGGGAACCAAGGCCCAGGTTCGGCCATACCAGGGGAGGCCTGGTCCTATTAGCAATAAATCTCATAGGTCGGGCCACGCCCTATCCGGCCAAGCGGGCTTTCCTCCGCCTGGCCCGGGCCCTATCCCGATGGAGCCTCCATGGCCTGCCTCCGCAAGCCCCTCACCCTGCCTTCGGCCCTTGCCCTGGGCGTTTTGTCCGCCGGTCCGATTTTTGCCGATGCCTTCGGGGTGGACCTCGCCGGCCCAACGACCGCTCTCCCGGATTCGGTCGCCCACGGGGTATGCGTGAGTGATCCCGTGGTGGGCATTGAATACAGGTGGATCCCCCGTGAAGGCAGGTCCTGAAGCCTTGAAGGGGGGGCTGGCGATGCTGGCCTTCGCCCTGCTCCCGGCCCAGCCCCCCACCCCGGACGCGGAGGCCCAGCGGCACCGGGTGCAGGAGGAGGCCGAGGCCCGCCGGCAGCGCCTGGAGGAGCCCCACGTGAGCCTGGGGGAAGCCCTCCCCGAAGGGCGCGGGGAGGACCTGCGCCTGCCCGAGGAGACCCCCAGTTTCCGCATCGACCGGATCCAGCTGGAGATTCCGGCCCCTGTGGCAGCCCGCCGCTTCCAGTTCCTGGAAAGGGAGCTGGAGCGCTACCGCGGGCGCCGTATCGGGCCCCAGGGCCTGAGGCTGATCCTGGACCGGCTGGGCCGGGCGCTCCTGGCCCGCGGCTACACCACCACCCGCATCGACCTGAAGGAGCAGGACCTGAGTCGGGGCTCCCTGCGGCTGAATCTGATCCCGGGCATCGTCCGCTCGGTGCGCATGGATGGTCCCGCCGGACAGGGCCGGTGGCGCGCGGCCTTTCCGGTACGGCCCGGCGACCTGCTGAACCTCCGGGACCTGGAGCAGGGCCTGGAGCAGATGAAGCGCGCCCCGGGTCAGGATGTGCGCATCGCCCTCACCCCCGGGGACCGCCCCGGGGAGAGTGATGTCCGCCTCACCGTCACCCAGGGCCGGGCCTGGAATCTGGCCTTCTCGGTGGACGACGGGGGCCCGCCCGCCATCGCTTCCTGGCAGGGCGCCCTCCAGGGCACCTGGGGCAACCCCTTCGGCCGCTCCGATGGGCTCAACGCCAGCCTCAGCCACGACCTAACTGCCTGGCGGCGCGGCAGCGGCACCCGGGGGGCCAGCCTCGGCTACACCCTGCCGCTGGGCTACTGGACCTTCGGCGTCAGCGGGGCCTGGCAGGGCCAGGACCAGAGGATGGAGGGCACCCAGGGCGACCTGGCCTATGAAAGTGTTTCCACGTGGCTTGACCTCCGCGTCGGCTGGCTCTTCCACCGGGACCACCAGCAGAAGAACCTCATTCAGTTCCGCACCGGCCTCCGCCGTTCCCGATCCTTCCTGGAGGGTACCGAGATCGATGTCCAGCGCCGCCGCAACAGTTTCGCGGAACTGGCGTTGGTGCACACGCGCTACCTGGGCGCCGGGCAGTTCAGCCTGAGCTTGGCCCACCGGCAGGGCGTGCCCTGGTTCCGGGCCCAGGCGGACCTGGGTCCGGAAGGGCCGACCTTCTTCTACCGGCTCCAGACCCTGGAGGCATCAATGACCCGGCCCCTGCCCGGGGGCTTCACCTACACCGGCACCCTCCGTGCCCAGCGGGCCTCCAGCCGCCTCTATGCCTCGGAGCAGATCAGCCTTGGCGACCGGACCACGGTCCGGGGCCTGGAGGACACGGCGGCGGAATCCGGCGACCGCGGTTTCTTCCTTCGCAATGACCTGGAGCGCCCCCTGGGCGGATCCGCGTCCTGGTACCTGGGCCTCGACGGAGGCCGGGTCCAGGACCCCGGCGGCCCAGGCCGGGCCCGGGCCGGCCTGGTGCTGGGCCTGCGGATCGCGACCCCGGCCGGCCTTTCCTTCCATGCCTTCCTGGGCGGCGCCATCGGCCGGCCCGGTGCCCGGCCTGTTCTCGGCGTCAGCGCCGTCTTCCACTTCTGAACCTGACAGAGGTCCCATGAACCGCCATATGTTCTGCATCCTTTACAGCCAGGCCAAGGGCAGCTGGGTCGTCGTCCGCGAGTCGGCCCGGAGTTGCGGGACGTTCCGCCACGGCGGCTGCATGAACATGTTCCTGCGCTGCTTCTGCGCCCTCCTCACCCTGCAGCCGGTGCTCCTCGCCAACGTGGTTCCCGCCAAGGGGGCCCCGGAGGCCAACCGCCCGGTGGTGGAGACCACCCCCTCCCAGGTCACCCTGGTGCGGATCGCCGCACCCAATCGGGCCGGGGTTTCCGACAACCACTACGACCACTTCAACGTCGGCCGGTCCGGCCTGATCCTGAACAACGCCCGGGAGGCGTTCCAGACCACCCTGGCCGGCACCGTGGCCGGCAACCCCGCCCTGGCCGAGGGCGGGGCCCGGGTCATCCTCAACCAGGTGCTGGGCACCAGCCCCACGAGCCTCTGTGGCATCACCGAGGTGGCCGGCCTGCGCGCCGACGTGGTCATCGCCAATCCCAACGGGATCACCTGCAACGGCGGCACCTTCCTCAATGCCGGACGGGCGGTGCTGAGCACCGGCCTGCCGGTTCTGGGCTCCGGAGGCGGCCTCGAAGGGTTCCGCGTCCTGGGCGGACAGATCCGCATCGGCCAGGACGGGCTGGCCGGCGGAAGTGTGGCCCAGCTGGATCTGCTGACCCGCAGCCTCCAGGTGGAGGGGCCCATCCGGGTCAAGGGTGACCTGAACGCGGTCATCGGCCGCAACCAGGTGGCCTGGCCCGACCTGGCCGTGCAGGCCCTGGAGGACAAGGACGGCAGGACGTCCGTGGGGGTGGATGTGGGAAGTCTGGGCGGGATGTACGCCAATCGCATCCACCTCATCGGCACGGAGACGGGGGTCGGGGTGAACAGCCAGGGCACCCTGGCGGCCCAGGGGGGCGCGTTCACCTTCACCACCCAGGGTCGCATCGTGCTCAAGGGCTCCACCCTGGCGAGCGGGGACCTGACGGTCTCGGCGGGGGAAGGCATCCAGAACAGCGGCTCCCTCTACGCCCAGGGCAGCGCATCCCTGAAGACCCCGGAGGCGGTCACCAACCGGGGCACCCTGGCGGCCCTGAAGAACCTGACGGTGGGCGCGGGCGACATCGATGCTTCGGGCATCCTGGCCGCCGGGGTGAACGGCCATTGCAAGCCTGTGGCGGAAGGCCAACTGGCGCTGGATGCCAAGAACCGGGTCACGGCTTCCGGGCTGGTGCTTTCCGGGGGCCGCGCGGCGGTTTCCGGGGCCAGCCTGTCCCTTGCCGGCGCACAGATGCGTTCCGGTGGCGACACCCTCCTGGCCGCCCGCACGGGCGACCTGGATCTTCACGACGCCACCCTCAAGGCGGGAGGCGCGTTCACCGCCCAGGTCGCCGGCACCCTGGATAACCGTGGCGGGCGCGTGGAGGCCGCGCGGCTGGATGTGGCCGCCACCGGCCTGGACAACCGCAAGGGGGCCCTGGACCAGGATGGGGCGGAGCGCAGTTCCCTGGTGGTCAAGGGCACCTTCGCCAACGACGGGGGACGCCTCGTCACCAGCGGGCAGGGAGCGATGATCCGGGCCTCCACCCTCACCAACGGGGGGGACGGCCTGGTAAGGCACACCGGCAAGGGGACCCTCGAACTTGGGGTCGGGAAGCTGGACAACGCGGGGACCCTCATGGCCCTTGAGGCCCTGGACCTGAAGGCCGCCCAGATCACCTCCTCCGGGACCCTGGCCGCCGGCTTTGATGGCCAGGGAAAGCCCATGAAGGGAGGACGCCTCGCGGCCGTGGTGTCCGGCCCCCTGGCGGCGAAGGGCGCCGTGGTGGCCACCGGCGATATCGCCCTCGCCGCCTCCAGCCTGACCTTGGCCCGGGTGACGACCGGCGCCTCGCTCACCCTCACTGCCCAGGACGGAGACCTCGATACCAAGGGCGGCCAGCTCCACGCCCAGGGCGCCCTGAGGATCGACGTATCCGGCGCCTGGTCCCACGACGGCGCCAGGACGATGGCGGATGCCCTGGATATCAGCGCCCAAGGTCTGTCCAACCGCGCAGGGAGCCTCCAACAGACGGGCACCAGGGCCGCCACCCTGGTCCTGGGGGGTCCCACCCTGGATAACACCGGCGGGCGCATCGCCACCAATGGTGGGCTCACGCTGATCGCGGCCGGCCTGGACAACAGCGCCGGCCAGGTGACTTCCGGCGGGAGCGCCCGGGTGGAGCTGGGCGGCAAGCTGGCCAATGGCAGGGGACTCCTCCAGGCCGGCGGCAGCCTCGCCCTGGGCGGCACCCACGTGGACAACGCCGCCGGGCGGATCATCGCGGCCGGGGGAGACCTGGACGTCAGGGCCGCCGGAAACCTGGCCAACACCCCCGGCCAGGATGCCCTGGGCGGCCAGGGAGGCGTGGTGTTCGGCAAGCAGGACGTTCGCCTCAGGGTCAACACCCTCACCAACGGGGGCGTCCTGGAAGCCGGCCGAACCTTGGCCCTCCAGGAGGCGGAAGCGGTGACCAACACTGGCCACATCGCGGCCCCTGCCCTGGAACTGGAAAGCAGGACCCTTTCCAACAGGTCCCTCATCCAGGGTGGCAAGCTGACCCTGAAGACCCGCGACCTGGACAATGGGGGCGGCAAGCTCTTCCAGGTGGGAACCGGCGAATGCGTCCTCTCCGTCACCGGCACCCTGGACAACCGGTCTGGCAGGATCCATGCCCAGAGCACCAACCTGCGGCTCCGTCCCCGCAAGCTGGACAACCGCGCCGGCACCATCGCCCATGGGGGCGATGGGCTCCTCTTCGTGAACGTGGGCGAGGGCGCCCTGGAGAATGGCGGCGGCCGCATCCTTGGCAACGGCTCCATGTGCGTCCCGGCGCCCGCCATCCACAACCAGGGTGGCACCCTGGCCGCCAGGAAGAAGGCCATCATCATCGCCCGCAGGGATCTGGATAACCGGACCGCCTCGGGCCAGGGCGGCTTCATCGGCGCCGAGGACCTGACGATCCAGACCTGGGCGGGCAAGGTCCACAACGAAGGGGGCCGCATCCAGGGCGAAGGCCAACTGATCGTTGCGACCCAGGAACTGGGCAACGCCGGCGGCACCCTTCTGAACACGGGCGAGGACCCCCTCCGCGTCGATGGGGGGCGCATCGCGGATAACACGGGCGGCACGGTCAGCGGCAAGGGGGACGTGACCATCACCGGAGCCCGGCTGGAGAATGGCCGCGGCAGGATCCTGGCGGGGCGCGCGCTTTCGGTCAAGGCCACCGCCGGGCCCCTGGACAATGCCGCCGGCATCCTCGACGCCCGGGGCGACCTGTCCCTTTCCGCCACGGGGACCCTGAAGAACCCCCAGGGCACCATCCAGGCGGGAGGGAAGGGCGGATCCGCCAACACCCTGGATGTGGCGGCCCAGGACTTGGACAACCAGGGGGGCCGCATCGCCAACGCCGGCACGGGGGTCACCGTGCTCCATGCCGGGAACGCCATCCAGAATGGCGCCGGAAAGGACGGCGCGAAGGGCATCCTGGGCGGCAACGGCCCGGTGACCCTCCTGGCCCCCGTCCTGGACAACCGGAAGGGAGGCGAGGTGGTTTCCGGCGGCGATCTGGACCTGGCCATCCAGGAGCGAGTATCGAACCAGGGCGGGACCCTCGCCTCCCTCGGCAAGCTGATCGTGGACCAGGGGGATGTCGACAACGCCGGTGGCCGGATCAGCGCCAAGGGCGATATGACCCTGAACGTCCGTGATCTCTGCAACAGCCAGGGCACCATCGGCAGTTCCACGGGCAACGCCGGCGATGTCCGCATCAGGACCACCCGCGAACTGCTCAACGACAAGGGCTCCATAACCTCCGGCCAGGACCTGGCGATCACCACCCGTTGCCTGCCCAAGGGGGGGACCCTCCTGGGCGGCCGGGATACCCGGCTCGACCTCGTGGACGGGGTGGAACTCAAGGAGGGCCAGAAGCTCACCGCCAACCGGCACCTGACCCTGATCACCTCCGGGAAGATCGAGAACGGCGGCACCCTGGAAGCGCCCGGCAGAATCACGCTGGGATCCGCCAGTTTCATGAACCATCCCACCGGTCTGGTCAACGGGCAAGGCGCCCACGTGACCAGCAAGGGGCCCCTCTCCAACAAGGGCCGGATCTATGGCGGCGATATCGCCCTCCAGGCGGAGGAACTTGCGAATGACCAGGGCGTGGTGGCGGCCAGGGGGGCCCTGGATATCGGTGTGGAAGAGCTCACGAATCGATATGGGAAGGGAACGTTGTACAGCGAAGGCGATCTGAGGGTGGGCGGCACCCTGGACAGCGCCAAACGGGCCTCCGGGACCTGCCAATCCTTCCTGAACGAGGGCGGCACCGTCCAGAGCGGTGGTGGCAACCTCAGCATCTCCAGCAAGGAGGTCGAAAACGTACCCGCAGCCCAGTCGGTGTCAAGATCCTCGAACTCCCGTTCCCTCGTCCTGATCCAGCCCAAGGATGGCACGGAGAAATACGAGGAATCCAAGCTGATCCCGGCCAAGGGGCAGGATGACGTCTGGGGCTGCTACTGGGTGCCCAAGCCGAATGCCAGCCTGCAGCAGGTTGACCTCCGGCGGATCGAGGGGAATGCCTCGCGCCCGAGTTTGTTGCAGCGGATCATCCAGCACAATTCCAATCCTCGCCATGACCTCGTCCATGACTACTGGAGGTTCGATATCACCCGGACCATCGAGGAGGCCGTGGACAGGATCCAGGAACCTGGCAGGCTCCTCGCCCGCAAGAACCTGACCTTCTCCGCCGATATCGTCGTCAACGATCGGAGCTGGATCATCGCGGGGGGAATGGTGGATAAGGGCCGGTCCGTCTTCGAGAACCAGGACGGAAGGCATGTGGTGAAGACGACCGACCAAGGTACGTCCTATTTCACGAATACCTCCTGGAAGGGCGGCGGCATCTTCGGAGGGGGCGGACACCGGAACAGGGATCAAGAACCCAAGAAGCCCTACCGGTCGATCTCGGAAACGTCCCGGTACCTGGGATTGTGCCTGGAGCGGAAGGGTGTACCGTCCACCGTCGTCTCCGTGCCTTCGGCCCCAAGCGCGCGTCAAAGCCAGGGCCAAGGGGTTTCCACCCCGGAGCTGGGCGCCAACCGCGGGACCGATGCCCCGACCCTGCAGGCCCGTCCCACGGTGGAGGCCCAGGCTCGCGTCCAGGCGAAGGTTCCCGCCCTGGAGGCCCCACCGGCCCTCGAGCGGGCCACCTTCTCCACCCCCGATCTCAGCCTTCCCACCTCCCTGCTGTACCGCCTGAACCAGGATCGCGAGGCCCCCTGCCTGGTGGAAACGGACCCCGCCTTCCTCAAGGGCATGGAATACAAGGGCCTCGAGCATATGCTGGGCAGGCTGGAATGGCCTTCGACCCTCACCCGGAAGCGGCTGGGGGATGGCTTCTTCGAGACCCAGCTGGTGAGCAGGCAGACTCAGGCCCTCACGAATAGCCTTTCCCTGGTCAAGGGCTGCGCCAGCGACAACCAGGAATTCGTGGCCCTCATGGACAACGGGCTTTCCATGGCGGAGGCCCTGAAATTGACCCCGGGTTCGCTCCCCACCGACGCCCAGAGGAAGGCGCTGACCAAGGACAGCGTTTGGATGGTGGCCCACCCGGTCCAGCTCCCCAGCGGCGGGTCCCAGTCCGTGCTGGTGCCCGTGCTGTTCCTGTCGCCCGAGACGGCGGCGACGGCCAGGCCCACCTCCGGCGCCCTCGTATCGGGCGATGTCATCGTCTCCAAGGGGGGCCCAAGCCTGAAGAACACGGGCACCCTGCTCGCGAAAAGCCGGCTGGCCATCCAGAACGACACCATCGAGAACAAGGGCCGGGTGGAAACCACCGCTCCCGACAGCGTGCTGGCCCTGCTGGCGAAGCACGACCTGGCGAGCGAGGGCGAGATCCGGGGCCACCGGGTCCACCTGCAGTCGGACCGGGACCTGGATCTGCGGAGCACCGTGGCGACGGACACGGCCACCTCCGGAAGCCAGACCCACCTGAACCGGGTCTCCCAGGTCACGGGGGACAGCCTGGTCGCCATCGCCGGGCGTGACCTGAAGGTGGTGGCGGCGGAACTCCGCACCCGCGGCTCCGCCTCGCTGGATGCCCGCAGGGATCTGGTCCTGGACAGCCTCGCCACCGGCTTCACGGAGCACCTGGGAGAAGGCAGGAACCGTCACGACGGCAGCATCACCGACGTGAGGGGCAGCACCGTGAACACCGGCGGCAGCCTGACCATGCGGTCCGGGCGGGACACCCTCGCGAACGCCGCCCAGGTGAGTGCCGCAGCCTCCCTGGACCTGGAGGCCCAGGGCCGCGTTTCCATCCGCTCCAGCGAGGCCCATCGCCATGTGGACGAGGAACACCGGCGGCAGGTCTCGGGCACCCTGTCCGAGGCCACGTACCATGCCCGGACCGTCCAGGACGACCGCGTCCAGGTGGCCAGCCTCTTCTCGGGCGACACCGTGAATATGCGGGCCCACCAGGACCTCACCGTCCAGGGCAGCCAGATCGCCAGCACGGGGGATGCCAGCCTCAAGGCCGATGGCGCGGTGAGGATCCAGGCCGCCACCAGCACCTCCCGCGTCAGCGGATTCGACCACGCCACCCATTCCGGCCTGAGCTCCAGTGGCGGCCTCGGCTTCAGCTTCGGGTCCCGGGAGCGGAAGGATGCCTTCGAGCAGGACCGGACGACCCAGAGCCAAAACCGAAGCCTGGTGGGCTCCACGGACGGAAACCTCACCATCACCGGCCGGGATTCCGTGCGGGTTTCCGGTTCCAGCCTGGTCGCCAAGGACGACCTGGAGATCACCGGGGGCGAGATCACCCTGGACCCGGGCCGGGACCGCATGGACCGGTCCGAGCGGCACTTGGCGCGCCAGACCGGCCTCACCGTGAGCCTGGGCGGGGGCGCCCTCGATGTCGCCCAGGCCGCGCGGGCCCAGGTCCAAAGCCTCCAGGGCCCGAGCGGGGACGGGCGCGCCGCTGCCCTGCAGGCCCTGAACACCTACAACCTGGCCCACGCGGTCGGCGAGCGGCGCCAGGCGCTGGTGGAAGCCTCCCGCGGGGGCTCCTCCAGGGCGGTGGCCGAGGCCACCGGCATCCGGGTGTCCGCCAGCATCGGCACCAGCCGTAGCGATGGCCAGAGCAGGGAGACCGTCCTCGAGCATGCCGGCGCCTCCGCCGCCTCCGGCGGCAACCTCCGCCTCACCACCACCACCGGGGACCTCCAGGTGAAGGGCTCCACCCTGGGCGGCCAGGACATCACCCTGGACTCCGCCCGTGCCATCCAACTGAGCTCGGACCAGGACGCCTCCTCCCGGCGCGCAGCCAACGCCAGCAGCAGCGGCAGCCTGGGTGTATCCCTTGGGGTCGACGGGAACCGCACCGGCCTCCAGGTGCATGCCGCCCTCAGCCGGGGCCAGGGCCGGAGTGACGGCGATATCAGCTCCCAGGTGAACACCCAGGTGGCAGCCCGGGACGCCCTCACCCTGCGCAGCGCCGGCGATACCAGTCTCCTGGGCGCCACCGCCAAGGCCCGGCAGATCCAGGCCCAGGTGGGGGGCAACCTCCATCTGGAAAGCCGGCAGGACACCTACCGATCCGCTTCCACCCAGGAGAGCGAGGGCGTGAACGTGAGCGTCCCCATCTACGGCACCGGAGGCAGCGCCAGCTACAGCCAGAGCCGGACCCGGACCCGGGGGGACGCCGACAGCGTCCAGGAACAGACAGGCCTCTTCGCCGGAGAGGGCGGATTCCAACTGACCGTGAAGAGCAACACCGACCTGAAGGGCGCCGTCATCGATAGCAGGGCCGCCGCGGACAAGAACACCCTGTCCACGGCCACCCTGACCCACTCCGATATCCAGAACACATCGAGGGCCACCAGCGACACCCAGGGCACGCGCCTCAGCACGGACATGGGGTCCAGCCAACGCCAGGCCCTCATGGGCGCGGCCAGCATCCTGGCGGACCAGGGCCATGCCCGCAAGGACGACGCCTCCACGACCCACAGCGCCATCGCCAAGGGCAGCATCACCCTCACCGACGCCCGGAAGCAGCAGGCCCTCACCGGCCAGGACGCCCAGGCGACCCTTCAGGGCCTTCGCCGGGAAACCAAGGACACCCACCGGGCCTTCGCAGGTCCGGACGTGGCGGCCGTGGAGGAGCAGGCCCAACTGGAGCGGAAGCTGAATTCAGCGGCCGTCACCACCCTGGATGGCCATCTGGAGCGGCGTGAAAAGAGGCAGCAGGAGGAGCGGGCGCTGGCGGAGGCGAGCCGGACGAATGTGTCCCTGCCGGAGGCCATCCGGCGCGATCCCGTTGTGCAGGAACCGGTCCGGACAACGGAGCAGCTGCAACAGGCCCTCAGCACCGCCGTGCAGGCGGGCCTCGGCGAAAACAAGGAGGGCCGGACCGAACCCGAGACGGAAAGAGCCGCAAGCGTTATCCAGGACTTTGATTACCGGATCGTTCCTGCTCGCAGGCAGGGGCGCACGCTTCCTGAACGGACGGCCGCGGTGGAAACCGATGCCGAAACGAAGGCGCCCGTTGTCCATCGTTTTGGGCAGAGTGATCCCAAGGCCGCCGTGGAGGCGGGACCGGAGGATCCGAATGCGAAGCCGGCATCCCTGCGCAAGCTGGAAGCCTATGCCCCGAATCCTTCCAAGGTGGGCATTCTGGGGCAGGCGACCTTGGTGCAGTTAGGCGTGGTTCGGGAGGTCGGCAAAGCAGTCATTGAGACGGTTGCTGGCACTCCTGGTGACGCCTATGCAGTGGCGACAGGGTCGACCGTAACTGGGGATACAATCGATCGTCGAGTGGCCGCTGCTGGTCTCGCACTCCCATTTGTACCCGGGACGGTGAAAAAGGCAGCAAAGGCATTGGCATGGACGGCCCACAAAGGGAAGCATATTGCATCTGCCAATGTGCCTTGGGCGAAGATCGTGGACGCCACACGAAGTGGGCCAGCAAAATACCTACCAGGAACGAATATAGAAGCGCTCGAGCGCATGATTTGGTCAGAAGGCACTAAGGTGGAAGGGAAAGCATGGAGAGTTATGGAATTCGCAAAGGATGTCGGCGCCAGTCGAGGCAAACCAAGCCGTTGGGTTAGAGTTGAAGAATCTGCGGGGACAATACATGGACATCCAATAACGGAAGCTGAGTTCCATGGTTTATCTAGGAGAAAATGATGGAAAAGGAATTATTTGATTGGGGAACCGGCAAAGTGACCTATTGGGCTTTGGATCCTATTGATCTTGATAGATCGGCGAAGGACCAGATCCAGGACTTACAGGAGGATTTAGCTCAAATAATCTATGGAGACGAGATTTGCATTGATATTGGATGGTATCCAGAATGCTCATCGGATGGAACGTTTGGTATACATGTGATTCGAGATGGGAATTGGGATGAACCAATGCTGGAGATTAGGTTTCGAAGTATAGAATTACTAGTTCCAACCATCAAATTTGCTGTGACCATGGCCGATCCCGCCGCCGCTTTACGCAGGTAAGACAGTGGCTGCCTCCGGCGCCAATCCTGAGAGCCCAACGCTGTGTCCCTCCGCGGCGTTGTGGCGTTGTAATCCCCGCCCCCGCGTCGGTCGGCAGTCGTCGCATTTTCGATAAGGGCACAGGTCGAAAATGATTTTGCTGAACCCCTCGTCGGCTGCGCCGCCGAGCGCTTCATCAAAACTCCCGCCGCCTGGACAGCTTGAAATATTCGGCGCCACACTCCTGGCCCAGCTGAACAGGGCTGAGCGCCGATGTCTGGGACGCATGCGATGAAGCGCCCCCATTGCCAGCGGCAAGCCGTGGCCCTCCCCTTCTACGTGGTGCGATGCTCCCTCACCAGTTGCCCGCAGGCCCCCGCCACATCCTGTCCCCGGCTGCGGCGCACGCTGGCGGTGACGCCCTTGGCCGAAAGGATCCCCAGCAGCTCGGAGATGCGGGACTCCTCCGGCGGCTGGAACCCCGAACCCTCGTGGGGGTTGAAGGGTATCAGGTTCACCTTGGACGGGAACCGCGCCGCGAAGGCCGCCAGGCGCCGGCCGTCCTCCGGGGAATCGGTGACGTCCCTGAGCAGCACGTATTCCAGGGTGATCCGCTCCCCGTGTTCCAGGGGGAAGGCCCCCAGTTCCGCGGCCAGGGCCTCCAGGCCCCACACCCGGTTCACGGGCATGATGCGGGAGCGGTACTCGTCGGTGGTGGCGTTGAGGCTCAGGGCCAGCCTCGGCCGGGGCTTGTACGCCCCCAGGCGCCGGATGCCCGTGAGGAGGCCCGAGGTGGAGACGGTGACACGCCGGGGGGGGATGGCCAGGCCCTTGGGGTCCGCCAGCACCTTGAAGGCGGCCATGAGGTTGTCCAGGTTGTGCAGGGGCTCGCCCATGCCCATGAACACCAAGTTCACGGGCCGGCCCTCGGGGTGGGCGTGGTGGTTCAGCATGGCCACCACCTGGCCCACGATCTCGGTGGGGGTGAGGTTGCGCTTGATGCCCATGAGGCCCGTGGCGCAGAAGGTGCAGCCCATGGCGCAGCCCACCTGGCTGGAGAGGCAGAGGGTGGTGCGGTCCCCGTAGGGCATGTGGACGCCCTCCACCAGGGCGCCGTCCTCGAGGCGGAAGGCGTGCTTGGTGCTGCCGTCCTCCGAGGCCGCGCCCTCCACGATGGCGGGCCACTCCAGGCGCACCTCCGCCTCCAGGCGCGCGCGCAGGTCCTTGGAGAGGGCGGTGAAGCGGTCCCAGGACGCCCAGCGCATGCGGTAGAGGCCCTGGTGGATCTGGGAGGCGCGGAAGGGGCTTTCGCCCAGGCCGGCCACGAGGGCGCGGAGCCCGTCGAGGTCCAGGCCGGCCGCGTTGGGCCGCGACGCGGGGGCGAGTTCGGGGGCGGGGGTATCCCAGTTCACATCGAGATCCGGAAGGTGCGCAGGAAGGCCTTGTCCTCCTCGGACCACTGGGCGGGATCGCCGCCCAGGGAGGGCAGGGGGGGCTCCCCGTCCCCGTCCTCCGCCTCCAGGGCCTCCGCGTCCCGGCGCTGCAGGGCGATCGTGGCCTCCATGACCAGGGCCACATCGAAGCCCCAGGCCTGTACCTTCCGGGCCAGAGCCCGGGTCTCGGGATCGCGCGCCAGCGCCTGGACCATGGCCTCGCCCAGGCGGTCCACGATGGCCTTCAGATCGTCGGGGATGTCCATGGGCGCCTCCGGTCCCATGGTACTGCGCCAGGCCTCAAACCTGGAACCAGCCCCGGATCCGCTCCAGCCATTCCTCATGGGCGGCCGCGGGCCGGGGGGCCTCCTCCCGGCGGGGCTCGCGGGAGGCCATGAGGTCGGCCAGGCGGTCCAGGATCTCCGGCCTCCCCTGGAGGCAGCGCTCCAGGGCGGCCTTGGGCACCTCCACCAGTTCGCAGGGGGCGGCGGCCACGATGGTGGCGCTGCGGGGGGAGCCCGTGAGGAGGGAGCCCTCCCCGAACCAGTCCCCGGGGCCCAGTTCGGCCACCACGTCCCAGTAGAGGCCCGTGAAGGGCTCGGTGCGCTCGGCCACCTTCACCACGTGGAGGGTCCCGGCCATGACCATGAAGAGGGTCTCGCCCGGGTCCCCCTCGCGGATGATCCCCTCGCCCGGGACGGCCCGGCGCAGCACGAGCCCCTGCTGGAACTCGGGAGCCCACTCGGGGGGCAGGTCCATCTTGCGGAGCAGGTCCTTCACGGTCCCCTCCCGCAGGACGGGCGGGGGGATGTGGCCCGTGGTGGCGCCGTGGGGCCCCAGGAGGGACACCCCCAGGCGGTTGAGGACGGTCTGGGCCAGGCGCACGGCGAGGAAGGCGCCTGCCCGGCCGTGGCGCCAGCCCAGGGACCACCAGCGCAGTTCCAGGACGATGCCCCCCATGTCGAAGCTGTGGGAGACCACCTCGGGCTTGCGGTGGGGCAGGTGGGGGATGCCGCCCAGGGCCTGCTCCAGGGCCGCCAGGGTGCGGTGCATGCCGGCGTGGGGTTCCACGGTCACCCGCAGGGTGCGCCGGTGGAGGCCCGAGGGGGCGTACAGATTGGTGACGACAGCTTGTCCGATTGCTCGGTTTGGGATGAGGGTGGTGTCGCCGTTCTCGGTCACCAGGTGCACGGAGCGCCAGGTCATGGTCTCCACCTGGCCCACGAAGGTCTCCTGGCCGGAGCCGCCCCGCAGGGTGCCCGTCACCTCGATCCAGTCCCCCACCTGGAAGCTCTCGTCCAGGTGCAGGGACATCCCCGCGAAGAGGTTGCCCAGGGTGTCCTGGAGGGAGAGGCCCACCACGGCGGCGGCGATGGCGCCCGTGCCCAGGAGGGCCCCGGGTTCCACCCCCGCGATGCGGCGGAGCAGGAAGATGGCGGCGGCGGCGTACAGGGTGAAGACGACCAGATCCCTGGCGAAGCCGGGGACGGCGGTCCTGCGGTTGGCCAACAGGGGATCCAGGAGGAGCCAGGTGAAGAGGCGGATCCCCAGGTAGGTCCCCACCACCGCCACCAGGACCGTGGCGGCCCGCACGAAGCTGGGGTGGTGCTGCTGGGTGGCCAGGGTATAGGCCCCCAGGATCAGGGACAGGCCCAGCAGCCCGTAGGCCGCCAGCCGCCGCCTTCCGCTCACCGCCGATCTCAGGTCCCTGAACATGGGCCGATTCTACAGGGAATCGCCCGGCTCAGCGCTTGCGGAAATGGCTCCATACGAACCAGGCGATGCCGGCCAGGATCACGGCCCCGATGACCAGGTCCAGGCGGTGGAACCAGGCCCCCAGGGTGTCCCACTTCTCGCCCAGCTTGAAGCCGATCCAGGCCAGGCCAAGGCACCAGGGGAGGCTGCCGGCGAAGGTGTAGAGGTGGAACCGGGTGCGGTCCATGCGGGCGATGCCCGCGGGGAGGGCGATGAAGGTGCGGATGACGGGCAGCATGCGCCCGGCCAGGATGGCCCAGTGGCCGAAGCGCTCGAAGAACCGGTGCGCCTGGTCCAGGTGATCCAGGTTCAGGAGGATGTAGCGGCCGTACTTCTCCACCGCCTTGCGGCCCCCCCAGGCCCCCAGCTCGTAGGCGGGGATGGAGCCCAGGTTGCAGCCCAGGGCCCCGAAGACCCCGGCGATCCAGATCTGGGCGGTGGGGCTGCCCGCGCCCAGGCCCAGGAAGGTCATCTGCCCCTTGAAGGCCAGGAACCCGGCGAAGGGCATGATCACTTCGCTGGGCAGGGGGATGCAGGCGCTTTCGATCCCCATGAGAAGGCAGACCCCCAGGGGGCCCATGGCGGCCATGACGGCCGTCATCCAAGCGACGATGGGTGCGAGCAATCGGTGAAGCAAGGGCGACTCCTGAACCCCTTAGCCTAACCTGGAATAGACTGGAGCCATGAGCGAAGACCTCGTCCGCAACCGCAAGGCGCTCCACGCCTACACCATCCTGGATACCTGGGAGGCGGGCATCGCCCTGCTGGGCACGGAAGTGAAGGCCCTGAGGGGCGGCCACGGCCAGCTCCAGGACGCGTACGTGGACGGGGAGAACGGCGAGCTTTGGCTCAAGCAGGCCAACATCAGCCCCTACGCCTTCGGCACCTACGCCAACCACGAGCCCCTGCGCCCCCGCAAGCTCCTGCTGAACCGCGCGGAGATCACCAAGATCCTGGCCAAGGTGGAGCGCAAGGGCCTCACGGTCATCCCCCTGGCCATCTACCTGAACGCCAAGGGCCGCATCAAGGTGAAGATCGGCCTGGCCGAGGGCAAGACCATGGGGGACAAGCGGGAGGCCCTCAAGGCCCGGGAGCAGAAGCGGGAGATGGACCGCATCCGGAAGGGGGACAGGGACTGATGAAGCCCGTCTATGAAGCCATCAATATCCGGGAGGGGAACCTCCTCGCCGCCTACCTGTGCGACCTGGGCATCCCGGCCGAGGTGCGGGGGGGCGCCCACCATGCCGTGCGGGGGGAGCTGTACAGCCTGAAGGGCATGCTGCCCCAGGTCTTCGTGCTGGAGGACGGGGACGAGGAAAGGGCCCGGGCGGCCGTCGCCGAATACGAGGCGCGGCTTCGCACGGGCGTCGAAGGCGAGTCCTGGACCTGTCCCGGGTGCGGGGAGGTGCTGGAGCCCCAGTTCGCCTCCTGCTGGAAGTGCCAGGGGGAGCGGCCCCAGCATCCTGGTCGTGAGGATTGATGAACGATCGGACGTGTACGAGCACTGGCGATGGGCCCCAAACCTACCGTCCAATCCCAACTCAAGTCCTATGACGCCTTCACCCTGACCCTCGGGGAACGCCCCTCTGTCGCCGTCCCCCTGGAGGGGTTTCCCGAACTCACGGCCGGGCGTGACGGCAAGACCGGGGGGCAACCCATGGGATGCGTGCCCCCGGCGTCCTTCATGGCCGAGCCCGTCGCCAAGGACTTCCGCTCATCCCGCCTGGAGGCGGGGCTGACGCAGGCCCAGCTGGCGGCCCGCAGGACATATCCGGGGCCATGCTAGGCTGGATCATCCCTTGGATCCAGGAGGAAGCATGCGCCTCGCGCCTCTGGCCCCGGCCCTCGCGCTCATGGCGTCCGCCCCGGACGCCGGGGCGGCGCTGCCCCGGGGCGTGCACGCCACCCTGGAGGAGGCCCAGAAGGAGGCCCGGGCCTCCTTCCTGCCCCTGGTGGCGATCTTTCCGGAGGACGCGTCCCGCCACGCGGCCGCCCTGGCCCATCTCAGGAGCCTGGAGGGCGCCCTCATCCGGTCCGGGGCCCGGATCTGGCTGGCGGCCCCGGGGGATCCGGAGGCGGCCCGGACGATGGCGGAATGGGGCATCGAGACCCTTCCGGCCATCGCCTTCCTGGAAGCGCGCGCCCGCAAGCCGGCCCGGTACCTCCGGGGCCAGGATTGCTTCCCCTTCGGGGAGGCGCTGGGCCGGTTCTCCCCCTTCCAGCCCCCCTCCCCCGACCAGGTGGAGGCCTGGTGCAGGATGGATCCCAGGCCCTTCATCGCCTTCGCCGCCGCCCGGAAGGCCGATCCCCGCGCCGCCGCCCGGGAGCCCCACCGGACCTGGCTGGTCAACCTCCTGGGCGCGAAGGAACGCCGCGTCCGGGATTGGGCGGCCACCCGCCTGGTGGAAGCGGATGCGCCCACCCGGCCGGGGGATGCCCAGGAGGCGCCCTTTCCCATCCTGCTGAAACATCTGGACGCCCGGTTCAAGCAGGAGGTGCTCCAGGGAAACCATGAGGACGGCAGGAAGGATCAGCCCCCCCACCGGGATCTGGGGGCCACGGGCCTCCTGGATCCCGATGCGCCGGTCTGGCCCGTGATCCGGAGGATGCTCGCCAACCCCGCCCAGAAGGCCTTCAACCTGCCCCTGTATACCCTCATGGCTCCGGTGCTGGCGGAGGCGGACCAGGCCTGGATCGTCCGGTTCCTCCAGGAAGCGCCTTCCAGGGGCGGGATCCTGTCCGCCGAAGAGGCTCCCCTCTATTGGATCGCCACGGACTGGCTCCTGGTCCATGGGCGGGCGGCCGACTGGGACCGCTTCCAGGCCCTCATGAAGCCCCTGGGCTGGGAGGCCCCCATCCAAGCGCTGCGGGCGTCGGTCGCCTCCCTGCCCGGGTTCTGGGATTCCTCCGCCCAACTCCAGGGCCTCTTTTGCGAGGGGGTGGATCCGGAAAGCTTCTGGGAGCATCCGGATGCCTGCCTGGCCTCCTGGGGGGTCACCCGCGAGGCCCTGGTGGAACTGGGCATGGAGCAGATGAAGATCCTCCGCTCGCCCAGGGTGCCGGGCTATCCCATCGCGGCCAAGTCGCGGCGCCTGACCACCACGGTCCGGCTGAACCTGATGGTGGACGCCACGGGGGCCGTGAAGTGGCTCCGGCCCCAGCCGGGCTACGCCCTCGCCCTGTTCGCCCCGGTCGCCCTGGGCTACGGCGCCGGCATGACCTTCGAGCCGGCCCGGATCGCCGGGGTGGCCCGGCCTTCCATGTTCCGCCTCTACCTTCCCTTCAAGCTCAGGTGAGGGGCGCGCCCCTCAGTGCCTCAGCTTGAGGATGTCCTGGAAGATGATCAGGGCGAAGAGGCCCACGATGAAGAGGAAGCCGCCGGTGAGGATGCGCTCCTTCACCTTCACGGAGAGATCCTTGCCCCGCGCCTTCTCGATGAGGAGGAGGGCGGCGTGGCCCCCGTCCAGGAAGGGGATGGGCAGGGCGTTCAGCACGGCCAGGTTCATGGAGATGAGGGCCAGGAGGGCCATGAACTGCACGAAGCCGGCCTTGGCCGCGCGGCTGCCGACCCGGGCGATGGTGATGGGGCCGCCCACCTCCTTGAAACTCACCTTGCGGGTGACCAGCTTGCCGAAGTTGCCCAGGATATCCCAGGCCAGGCGGGCGCTTCCCGTGGTGGCGAAGACGGCGCCGGTCCAGAGGTCGCCCGCCTTGAGGGGGCGCTTCTCGTAGATCCAGCTGGAGGGCTCGAAGGTGAGGCCCACCTTGCCGGCCCCCGCCTCCCCCTGGGGGATCACGGTGAGGGTCTTCTCCCGGCCGTCCCGCTCCAGGACGACGGGGAGGTTCTGGCCCGCCCGGGCCCGGATGTAGGGGATGACCTCGTCGCTGCTGCTGCCGGGGAAGCGCAGGTCCCCGAAGGCGCGGATCTGGTCCCCCGGCTGAATGCCGGCCACGCCGGCGGGCATCTCCTTCATGACCTCCAGCACCACCAGGGGGCTGGACTGGGGCTTGGCGGAGACGATGCGGGCCTGGTGCACGCCCATGAAGAAGAAGACGATGACGGTGATGGCCACGTTGGCGGCGATGCCGCCCCCGTAGAAGACGAGCTTCTTCCAGGCGGGCAGGGCCAGGAAGCCGTGGGGGTCCTCGGCGTCGGGATCCTCGGGGTTGAAGCCCGCCAGCTTCACGTAGCCGCCCAGGGGGAGGATGGACAGTCGGACGTCCGTCTCCCGCCAGTGGAAGAGGGAGATGTAGTCCTTCTTCAGGCCCAGGGGGAAGCCGATGGAGAAGACCTCCACGGGCATGCCCATCCACTTGGCGGCGAGGAAGTGGCCCAGTTCATGGAAGAAGATGAGGCTCACGAGGAGGATCACCGGGCCCCAGAACCCCGCGCCGGGGATGATGGAGACGAGGGCCAGGGCGGGAACCGTGTAGAGAAGGCGCTTCATGCGTGTCCTGTCAGGCTGTGGTGCGGATCCAGGTTCCGGCGGCCTCCCGGGATCTCCGGTCGACGTCCATCACCTGCTCCAAAGTATGGGCGGGTTCGGCGGGAATGGCGTCCAGGACGCCGGCGACGCAGGCCTGGATGGCCCAGAAACCGATCCTACCGGCCAGGAAGGCGGCCACGGCCTCCTCGTTGGCGGCGTTGAGGATGGCGGGGGCGGTGCCCCCGGTCTCCAGGGCCCGGTAGGCCAGGCCCAGCAGGGGGAAGCGCTCCAGGTCCGGGGCCTCGAAGCTCCACTGGCGCGCCGCGTCCCAGTCGTAGGCGGGAACGGGGCCCGGGATGCGGTCCGGGTACAGGAGGGCGTACTGGATGGGCAGCTTCATGTCGTTGGCGCACACCTGCAGCTGCCAGGTGCCGTCCCCGAAGCCAGCCATGGCGTGGATCTGGCTCTGGGGGTGGATGGTGACCCGGATGGACGCGGGGGCCAGCCCGAAGAGGTGGGCGGCCTCGATGACCTCCAGCCCCTTGTTCATGAGGGTTGCGCTGTCCACGGTGATCTTGGGGCCCATCTTCCAGGTGGGGTGGTTGAGGGCCTCCTCGATGGTGGCCTCCCGGATGCGCTCCAGGGGCCAGGTGCGGAAGGGGCCGCCGCTGGCGGTGATGCGCACCTCCCGCACGGAGGCTTCGCGTCCCGCCAGGAGCTGGTGCAGGGCGGCGTGCTCCGAGTCCACGGGCAGCAGCTCGCCGCCCCCGGCCCGCAGGGCCTGGAGCATGAGCTCCCCGCCCACCACGAGGCTCTCCTTGTTGGCCACGCAGACCCGCATGCCCTTGCGCAGGGCGGCCTCGGCGCTGGCCAGGCCCGCGGCGCCCACCACCGCGGCCAGGAGGGTGTCGGCCCCCGACTGCAGGGCGCAGGCCTGGAGGCCCTCCATGCCGCTGAGCACCTCGGGGCGGTAGTCCAGGTTCGAGGCGATCCAGGCCGCGTCGGCGGGGTCGGACACCGAGATCATGCGGGGCCGGAAGCGCCTCGCCTGGGCCAGCATGAGGTCCCGGTTGCGCCCCGCGGCCAGGGCCACCACCTCCAGGCGGTCCGCATGGGCCGACACCACGTCGAGGGTGCTGGTGCCGATGGATCCCGTGGACCCCAGGAGGGCGATCCTGCGCATCGTTCAGTTCAGTCCGTGGATGAAGTGCACGTAGGCATAGAAGACGGGCGCGGCGAAGGCCAGGCTGTCCAGGCGGTCCAGCATGCCCCCGTGGCCGGGGATGGAGATGGAGCCCATGTTGGAATCCTTCACGCCCGCGCTGCGCTTCCAGGTGCTTTCGGCCAGGTCCCCCAGCTGGCCCGCGATGCCCAGCAGGAGGCCGATGGCCACGGCGTCCACCGCCGTCCACTGGGTGCACACCCAGGCCCGCATGGCGAAGGCGGCCAGGACGTTGCCGCCCAGGTTGCCGAAGGCGCCCTCCCAGCTCTTCTTGGGGCTCACCCGGGGGGCCAGCTTGTGGCGGCCCAGGAGGCTCCCCACGAAGTAGGCGGAGGTGTCGCCCATCCAGGTGATGAGGAAGAGGGCCAGCACGAGGCGGCCGCCGGTGTTGGACAGGGTCGTCTCGTTGAACATGAAGAGCTTCATGATGAAGCCCGTGCCCAGGCCCATGTAGAGGGCCCCCATCCAGGTGATGGCCTGGCTCACCAGGGCCTTCTCCAGCTCCCGGTCGAAGAGGAGGGCCCCGAAGTGGATGACGATGGACCCGAAGGCCAGGGCGGCCCAGAGGGGCAGGGGGTCCGTGACGTCCCGCCCGACCAGGAAGAAGTGCGCCAGGATGGCCCAGGCCGCCAGGGTCCCGGCCGCGAAGGAGGGACTGTGGCCCAGCTTGCGGCCCATGAGGGTCAGTTCGTGCACCCCCATGGCCACGGCCAGGGCCAGCACCACGAAGAAGACGGCCTTGGCCCAGGGCTGGGCGCCCATGTAGAGGAGGCTGAAGAAGAAGACGGCGAAGACGAGGGCCGTGCCGACCCGCACGGCCAGGTTCGCCTTGTCGATGCCGGCTCGGGTCGCGGGGGCGGCTGCGGTCATGGTCGTGCTCCCTTCAGATGCCGCCGAATCGGCGTTCGCGCTGGGAGAAGGCCTCAAGGGCCTCCCGGAGCTGGGGCCCGCGGAAGTCGGGCCAGAGGCATTCGGTCATGTAGAACTCGGCGTAGGCCGCCTGCCAGAGCAGGAAGTTGGAAATGCGAAGTTCCCCCGAGGTGCGGATAAGCAGGTCCACGTCCGGGACCCCGGCCGTCCAGAGCCGCTGGGCCAGGGCGGCCTCGTCCACGGCCTCCGGGGCCAGCCCGTCCTCGACGCACCGGCGGGCGGCCTGTGCCAGTTCCAGCCGGGAGCCGTAGTTGACGGCCAGGTGGAAGACCATGCCCTTGTGATCCGCCGTCTGGGCCTCCAGGGTGCGCAGGTCGGCGAGGATCCCGTCCGGGAGCCCCTCCACGGAGCCCAGGTGGTGGAAGCGGATGCCCCGCCTGCGGAGCTTGGGCAGGAACATGCGGAGATACATTCTCAACAGGGCCATGAGCATGGCCACCTCGGGAGCGGGGCGCTTCCAGTTCTCCGTGGAGAAGGCGTAGAGCGTCAGGTGCTCGATGCCCATCTCGCTGGCGGCGTCCAGGATGTCCTGCACGGCCCGCACCCCCTCCTTGTGGCCCTTGATGCGCGGCCAGCCGCGCTGGGCCGCCCAGCGTCCGTTTCCGTCCATTATCAGCGCCACGTGGCGGGGCAGGCTCAAGGGGTCTCCAGGCGGGATTCGGAAAGAGGAGCGGATGGCTCCGGAACGAATGGGGTACCGCGGATTCTAACATGGGCGCCCCGCAACCCTCCCAACGTGCATAAAATGGCATACGGGCGAGCCTTTGGGCCCGGTTGTTGCGGTAATCTGGTCGGAACCTGGAGACGCGGCGCCGAATGGTCCAGTTCAATACCCGAGCCAACGAGATCCTGCTCAAGCTGGTCTACTACGGACCGGGCCTATCGGGCAAGACGACGAACCTCCAGGCCCTCCACGCCATGTGCTCGGAGACGAACCGGGGCGAGATGTTCTCCGTGAACACCCAGGAGGACCGCACCCTCTTCTTCGACCTGCTGCCCATCAACCTGGGCTACATCTACGGCAACGCCATCCACCTGCAGATCTACACGGTGCCCGGCCAGGTGCAGTACGACGCCAGCCGCCGGGTGGTGCTGGGGGGCAGCGACGGCGTGGTCTTCGTGGCCGATTCCAGCGAGTCCAAGATGCAGGAGAACGTGGACTCCCTGTCGAACCTCTACCACAACCTCAACGCCAACCGCCTCAACATCAAGCAGATCCCCTTCGTCCTGCAGTACAACAAGCGGGACCTGGCCGACGCCATGCCCGTGGGCGTCATGAACCGCCGCCTCAACTTCCGCTCCGTGCCCTACTTCGAATCCGTGGCCAACCGGGGCGAAGGGGTGCTGGACACCTTCTTGGCCATCACCCGCGAGACGGTGGGCACCACCTTCCGCAAGTACCACCTCGACAAGAAGATCAAGGACTTCGACGAGATGCTGAATCTCATCGAGTCCAACATCCGGGGCAGCATGCGGGAGCTTCCCCAGCAGCCCGTGGCCCAGGCCCAGCCCGAATCCACGATCCTGCGCCACGCGGGGGTCACCATCAACGAGCTGACCCCGGGGAAGGTGGCCGACGCCCAGGAACTGCTGGAGGACGCCCTCAAGTCCAACATGGAGACCGCCCGGCTCTACTCCGAGCTGCGCACGGCCCAGGAGTCGCTGGAGAAGAAGAACGAGGAGCTCCACAACCTCTACGGCCAGCTGGAGCGGGCCAACCAGGACAACCTCAAGACCCGCCGCTACCTGGAGGGGCTGATCCAGAGCGTGGGCGACGCCATCGTCTCCTTCAGCGCCGACGGCCGGATCCTCACCTGGAACGCCGCCGCCGAGCGCATCTTCGGATACCCGAGGGCCGAGATCGTGGGCCGGGGCTTCAACCAGCTCATCCCCGCCTCGCGCACCGGGGAGCTGGAGCAGGCCATGGTCCAGGTGGGCCGGGGCGAACCCCTGCGGGACCAGCCCACCACCCGGCTCCGCAAGGACGGCACCGAGTTCCCCGCCCTCATCACCTACGCCCCCATCCGCGGCAGCGACGACCGGATCCTCGCCTACTCCGCCCTGGTGCGGGACGAGGGCGACCGGGTGCGCCTGGAGCGCCGGGCCACCGAGGCCGAGGGCGTGGCCGCCCTGGCCCGGATCATGCCGGCCATGTTCAACGAGATCTCCAACCGCCTGACCCCCCTCATCCTGCAGCGGGATCTCCTGACGCGGGAGGCCGATCCGGCCCTGGCGGAGCGGGTGGGCAAGGCCTTCGCGGCCGCGGACCACGTACAGGCCCTCCTCCGGCCCCTGCTCATGGTCTTCTCCCCCAGCACCCCCCGCCTGGAGCGGGCGAACCTGAATCCCATCGTGCAGGAGGCCGTCAAGCGGCTGGAGGCGGAGGCGGCGGCCGCGGGCGTGGCCCTGGAGCCCACCCTGGACCCGGCCCTCCCCGATACCTCCCTGGATCCCAACCTGTTCCGGGAGGGGGTCGTGTGCCTCCTCCGGGTGGCCATTCGGGCCGCGGCCCGGTCCGCCGCCAAGCGCGTGCGGGTGGGTACCCGGGCCGTCGCCGGCGGGATCCAGCTCGTGTCCCAGGACACGGGCCCGGCCCTGTCCGAGGAGGCCGCGCGCAGGATCTTCGATGTGGCCCAGGCCACGGACGCGGACTCGCTGGGCACCGGCGTCATCGCCGCCGTCGCCAAGGCCCACCGGGGCCGGGTGACGGTGCGCAGCCAGGAAGGATTCGGAAACGCATACTTGGTGGAGATTCCCATGGCCGAAGCTGCCCCCTCCCCCTCCAACCCCCCCGCCCTGGAGGGGCTCCGCGTGCTGGTGGTGGACGATGAAGCCTTCCTGCTGGAGTGCCTGGAGGACGCCATCAGCACCTGGGGCTGCGAGGTGGTGCCCTGCTCCCTGGCCGCCGAGGCCATCCAGAAGCTGCAGGCCGATACCTTCCACCTGATCGTTTCCGATATCCGCATGCCCGGGCTCAGCGGGATCCAGCTCTACGAATGGATCCGGGACCAGCAGCCGGACATGGCCAGGCGCATCCTCTTCACCACGGGCGATTCCTTCGATCCCGAAACCCGCACCTTCCTGGAAGCCTCCGGCCTGCCCCACCTGGGCAAACCCTTCGACCTGAAGAAGCTGAAGCTGGCCCTCACGGACCTGCTCGTCTCGGCGGGCTAGCGGGCCCAGCGGCGCACCACCTCCCAGGCATCGGCCTCCGTGCAGGGGCCGTTGAGGATCACGGCGAAGACCCGCTGCCGCCCGTCCATGAGCTGCAAGTACCCGCAAACGCTCCAGACCCCGTTCAGATGCCCCGTCTTGCAGCGGATGCGCCGGGCCAGGTCCGGGTCCTTGATGTGCAGGCGGAAGGTCTCGCCCCCGATGATCTTGAGGGAGCCCATCATCTCCGGCCCCACCTCGAAGTCGTTGGCGGCCGCCCGCAGGACGATGGCCAGGGTGCGCGCCGACAGCCGGTTTTCCTTGGAAAGGCCCGAGCCGTCCGTGATGGCCACCTTGTCCGGCCCCAGGTCCAGCATGGTCTTGTAGAAGGCCTGGATCTGCCGGATGCCCTGGGACCAGGTGCCGCCCCCGAAGCGCTTGACCAGCATCTCGACCATGAAGTTGTTGGAGTACTTGTTGATGTCGTCAATGAGATTGCGCAGGGGCGGGGAGGGGAAGGCGAGGATGCGCCTGCCCTCCCCATCCCGGTCCCCGCCTTCGATGGCGATGCCCGCCTGGCGGAAGATGCGGGTGGCGGTTTCGATGGCCAGGCGGTCGGGATCCTTGACCAGGCGGCCGTCTTCCTTGTTGAAGTTCACGGAGAGGGGGAGGATGGGCGGGGTCGTGTTGCTGGAGGTGCCCTCCCAGCCGTCCCCGTAGCGCTGGGCGTCGAAGGCCCCCTGGTCCACGCGGATCCGGCCGGCGATGGTGCGCACGCCCCGGGCCTTGAGGTCCATGGCCATCATCCAGAGGCGCTCGTTGGTGAGGAAGGGATCCCCGGCCCCCTTGAGGACCAGGTCCCCCTGCACGGTGCCGCCGCGCAGATCGCCCCACACCTCGGTCTCGATCTGGTAGTTGGGCTTCCAGGTCTTGAGGAGGGCGTAGGTGGAAAGGACCTTGGTGGTGCTCGCCGGCACCAGGGCCAGGTCCGTCTGGTGACCCTCCAGGAGCTTGCCGTCCCCCAGTTCCCAGAGGCCGGCCGATACCCGGATGCCCCGGCCCTCCATGCGCTGGACCCAGGCCCGGAAGGAATCCTGGGTGGCCGCGGGCAGCGCGAAGAGGAGGCAGAGGACGAGCAGGGTGCGGCGGATCATGGGCTGGCGTCCGGGTTCAGGGGGTGGGCTTGGGCGCTTCGGCGGGCTTGCCGCCGATTTCCGAGGGATCCTTGCCGGGGGCGGTGTTCGCCGGGGGGGCCAGGAGGTTGCCGGCGGGCCCGGCGGCGGTGCCCAGCAGGTTGCCGGCGGCGGAGAAGGCCCAGTCGCTGGTGAGGTCCTTCCCGTTGTAGATCTTGAAGCTGTTCCGCGTCCACTTGCTGCGCACGCCCACGATGGGGAGGCCGGTGGTGTCCCCGGAGGCCCCCGGCTGCACGGCGGTGATCAGTTCCCATTCCCCGCCGGGCACATTGGGATCCTCGTACACCCGCCGGATCACCCTGGGCCTCAGCTTGCCCAGATCCTCCAGGCTCAGGGGGTAGCCCCCCGTGCGGGCCTTGTAGGCGCGGATGCCCGCGGCGATGGCCTGGCCCCGGAAGATGAGCTCGGCCTCCTGGTCCCGCTGCATCTCCGCGGAAAGGGAGGGCTGCACCGCCGTGAGAAGGATGCCCATGCCCACCATGATGGCCAGGAGCATGGCCAGGATGAATCCCCGGGATCCGCGCCTGCTGTCCTCCGCGACCTCCATGCCCGACCGGCCCTCCTGCCTCCATAGTAGGCCGCGGGACCGGTTCCGGCGATGGTCAATGACCCAGCAGGTCCAGGAAGGCGGCCACGAGGCTGGGGTCGAAGTGGGCCCCCGAGAGTTTGCGGATCTCCGAAAGGGCCTCGTCCTCAGGCTTGGCTGCCCGGTAGGGGGTGGGCGAGATCATCATTTCGTAGGCCTCCACCAGGCGGATGATGCGGGCGCCGATGGGAATGGCCTCCCCCGCAAGGCCTTCCGGGTAGCCCGAGCCGTCCCAGTTCTCGTGGTGATGGCGGATGATGTCCAGCACATTGAATGGGAAGTACAGATCCTTGAGGAAGGTGGAGGCCAGCACCGGGTGGGTGCGCACCTGGGCCAGCTCGTCCGGGGAGAGGCGGGGCTTGTCCAGCACCCGGTAGTCCAGGAGGAGGGTGCCCACGTCGTGGAGGATGGCGGAGATGGATACCGCCTCCACCTCGGCGGTGGGCAGGTCGATGCGGCGGGCCAGGTCCCGGCTCCGTTCGGCGGTGTTCACGCTGTGGGCCCGCATGGCCGGCAGGCGGCCTTCCGCCGAGGACAGGATGCGATGGCTGACGGAAAGGAAGGCCTGGTGGTACCGCTCGTGGAGCTGGACCTCCTGGAGGTAGAAGCCGAGCATGCGCGACACCTGTCGCACGTCCTCCTGCTCTTGACCGGTGAAGGGCCGGTCCTCCAGGCGCAGGAGCATCAGCAGGTTGTCCTCCCCCACCTCCTCCTCCAGGAGCACGGGCAGGACGGTGGTGAAGTGCCCCGCGATGGGATCCCGCTCCGGCCACTCGGGCTTGAGGAGGAGGCGCACGTCCTGGCGCCTCAGGTTGGGGACCTGGGCCAGGATCTGGCCCACCAGCTGGTGCTTGAGATCGTTGGACAGGGGGAAGCGGCTGTAGGCCAGGAGGGGGCGCACCTCGTTGGGGTCGCTGAGCCAGAGGACGACGGCCGCGCAGGGCGCGAGGCGGCAGAGGTGGCTGGCCGTCTCCCAGAAGAAGGTCTGCTGCTCGGGCAGGAAGGCCTCGGGGTCCCCGGCCAGGATATCCCGGAAGGGATCGCCCGGATTGGACGCGCCGGCGGCGGCGGTGGCGGCGCCGGAGGTGCCGGGGGCGCCCCAGCCGGGGGCGGTGCTCCTGCCCGGCTCGATGCGGGCCAGGGCCGCGGGGGGCGGAGCCGGAACCCGGATGGGGGACACCTCCGGCCGCGGGGGGGTCATGACCTCCATGGCCGGGGTCTCGTCGGGCCAGGTCTGGGATTCCTCCGACGCGCCATGCTCGCGCATGGCCTCCACCAGCTCCTCGCAGATGGTCTGGATGGCGGGATCCTGCTGGTCCGGGTTGAAGGGGGCGCCCCGGGCCGGGTCCCGCTGGATGAGGAGGCCCCGCCAGTCGCCCCGGTCATACACGGGGGCCAGGTGGAAGCGGGGCTGCTCCGAGCCGACGCAGAAGGGCTGCAGTTCCCGCACGTTCCGGGCGTCGTTGACGGCGAAGCCCCGCCGTTCCCGGGAAACCATGACCAGGAGCGGATCCAGGGGCGACAGGTGGGCGGGTGGCGGAAGGTTGCGGGGCCAGCCGTAGTGGCAGGCCAGGTCGAAGCCCCTGGTGGCGCGATCCAGGATGTAGAAGGCGGCCTTGGTGCTCCCCACCTCCTCCAGGCAGCGGTAGATCACCTGCGCCAGGCGCTGCTGGAGCGGGTCGTTGATGCCTAGGGGGAACGCAGGCATGGACGGTGACCTCGGGCTTGGGGAAAAACGGCATCCGGGTGGATACCGTATCCTACGCGAGGTTCCACCCCCGCGCAACGATCACCATCGCCGGATGTGATGCCCGTGCGTCAGATCCTCACGACCATGGTCGCCTGGGGTCCCCGGGCGCCCTGGGAGATCTCGAACTGGACCCGGGCGTTCACGTCCAGGGTGCGAAAGCCGCCGCTCAGCACGGCCGACTGGTGCACGAAGATATCCGGCCCCCCCTCGTCGGGCGTGATGAACCCGAAGCCTTTCTGCGCGCTGAAGGATTTGACGAAGCCGGCGGTCATGTTCCTGGTCCCTCGGGGGCCACCCCCACGAGAGATTAATGCCGCATGGGAATATCATCAACCAGCCATCTTTCGTGCCAAAAAAAGGAGGCGCCCATCACAGGGCGCCTCCCGCACATGCCGGAACGGTACTGATATGACTGCGGGGGGACCGTCCGCTCCCTTTGGTCGCTCTGCGTCCCCCCACACCCCCACTTCATGCCCGGGCGGAGCCCGGACAAGAAGCCTAGAGCTTGACCACGTTGGTGGCCTGGGGGCCCTTCTGGCCCTGGCCCACATCGAAGCTCACGCGCTGGTTCTCGGTGAGGGTGCGGAAACCGCGATCCTGGATGGCGGAGTGATGGACGAAGAGATCGGCGCCGCCCCCATCGGGGGTGATGAAGCCGTAGCCCTTTTCAGCGTTGAACCACTTGACGATGCCTTCAGACATTGAAGCCTTCTTCCTGCGGGGCGGGAGCCCCCATGCCTGGTTTGTGAATCAGGGTCCTTGCCAGGCCAAGGCGCCAGGGGGAGGGGACTCCCGGTGATATAAAAAAAACGGTCCGCGCGAAGGCAGACGACCCCAGAGCGTAGCATGGGGCCCCTTGCCCCACAACGGGCCTTTGGGCAAAAGAAAAGCGGCCCCCCCGAGGCCGGAGCGAGGGGGGGCCGCCTGGATCGCTACAGCTTGACGACGTTGGTGGCCTGGGGGCCCTTCTGGCCCTGGGCCACATCGAAGCTGACGCGCTGGTTCTCCGTGAGGGTGCGGAACCCGCGATCCTGGATGGCGGTGTGGTGGACGAACAGGTCGGCGCCACCCTCGTCGGGGGTGATGAAACCGAAGCCCTTTTCAGCGTTGAACCACTTGACGGTGCCCTGAGCCATTGCAACTTCCTACAAAAAGGAACCTGGGGGGGATGGTTCGCCATGTGCCCCCCAGGCGGGGCGGACTGGCGCCAGAGAGAGCCTTCCGGGAAGAAAGGGACCCCTGGTGGGGAGATGAGAAACAGGGTAGAGGCATGAGAATAATATAGGGAACTGAAAAGTTCCCCAAGAAATCAAAAAAAATTCAAGGCACCTGGGGGAAACCGGGAGCACCCCGCCCGTCGAGGGACGCGCATCACACCTGCCCGCCCGGATGACCCCCTTTCCTTTCTATTGGGAGGACAGGCTTCTAGACTTGACCCTGCCCCCTTGATTCCAGCCGAGAGGATATCCGATGCTCCGAGTCTCCGAACGAGCCACGATCTTTCCTGATAGCCCCATCCGCAAACTGGTGCCCTTCGCCGACCAGGCCCGGGCCCAGGGGCGGACGGTGTACCCCCTGAACATCGGCCAGCCCGACATCCCCACCCCCCGGCCCTTCCTGGACGCCCTCAAGGCCTATGACCGGACCGTGATCGCCTACGGCAAGTCCGAGGGCGAACAGCCCTACCGGGAGGCCCTGGCCCGCTACTACCAGGGCTGCGACATCGAGGTGAAGGCCGACGACATCGTCGTCACCCAGGGCGGGAGCGAGGCCATCCTCTTCGCCTTCCAGATCGCCACCGAGCCCGGGGACGAGGTGCTGGTCTTCGAGCCCTTCTACACCAACTACAACGCCTTCGCCCTCATGTGCGACATCCACCTGCGCCCGGTGCGCACCCTGGCCTCCACCGGGTTCCACCTGCCCTCCGACGAGGAGATCCGCGCCGCCGTGGGGCCCCGCACCAAGGCCATCCTGGTCTGCACCCCCAACAACCCCACCGGAACCGTCTTCACCGAGGACGAGATGCGCCGCCTGGGCGCGATCGCCAAGGACCTGGGCCTCTTCCTCATCAGCGACGAGGTCTACCGGGAGTTCTGCTACGAGGGCACCCACACCAGCGTCATGCACATCAAGGGGCTGGAGGACCACGCCATCCTCGTGGACAGTGTCTCCAAGCGCTACAGCGCCTGCGGCGCCCGCATCGGGTGCCTGGTCACGCGCAACAAGGAGGCGAGGGCCGCCGCGGTGCGCCTGGCCATGAGCCGCCTCTGCCCCGCCAGCGTGGAGCAGGAGGCCTGCCTCGCCATGGCCCAGCTGGGCATGGACTTCTTCACGCCCCTGCGGGAGGAGTACCGGCGCCGGCGCGACGCCACCTACGAGGGCCTGATGCGCATCCCCGGGGTCACCTGCCTGGAGCCCAAGGGCGCCTTCTACATCATGGCTGAGCTGCCCGTGGAGGACTGCGAGTCCTTCGCCCGCTGGCTGCTCACCGACTACCACCACAACAACGCCACCGTCATGGTGGCCCCGGGGCCGGGCTTCTACGCCCGCGGCAAGTACGAGGAGAAGGGCAAGGGCCTCAACCAGGTCCGCCTGGCCTACGTGCTGGAGACCCCCAAGCTGAAGGCCGCCATGGACATCCTCGGCCGCGCCGTGGACGCCTACAGCGCCGCCATCCCCAGCTGAACCAGGAAGGAACGAGCATGCGTCCCGAACATCCCGTCGTCATGATCACCGGCGCCTCCAGCGGCTTCGGCGAGGCCGCCGCGCGCCTCCTGGCCGCCGAGGGCTACCACCTGGCCCTGGGGGCCCGCCGCGAGGATCGCGTGCGCGCCCTGGCCGAGGAACTCTCCGCCAGGCACGGCGTGCGCGCCTTCGGCGGCGCCGTCGACACCCGCGAGACCACCAGCGTGGACGCCTTCGTCCACGCCGCCGTGGAGGCCCTGGGCAGCCTCAACGTCGTCGTGGCCAACGCGGGCCTGGCCAGGGGCACCGATCCCATCGCCAGCGTCCTCGAGGAGGACTGGCAGGCCATGCTCCACACCAACGTGGAAGGCGTGATCCGCACCATCAAGGCCACCCTCCCCCATGTCCGCCGCAGCGGCTGGGGCCACTACCTCACCATCGGCTCCACCGCGGGCCACTGGGTCTACGAGGGCGGCGGCGCCTACTGCGCCAGCAAGCACGCCCTCAAGGCCCTCACCCGCACCCTGCGCCTGGAACTGTGCGGCGAGCCCATCCGGATCACCGAGATCGATCCGGGCATGGCCGTCACCGAGTTCTCCATGGTGCGCCTGCGGGACCAGCACAAGGCCGACGCCGTCTACAAGGGCGTGGAGCCCCTGCGGGCCGAGGACGTGGCCGAGTGCATCCGCTGGGCCGTCGCGGCCCCCGATCACGTGAACATCGACCAGATCATCGTGAAGTGCAGGGACCAGGCGAGCCACAACGGCACCAAGGTCCACCGCCGCGCCTGAGAACCCGACCCGCCTCGTTTGTTATTTCCATGCCCATCCGCCCGCGACGCGCGTCCGCGGGCGGACCTCTGGCCAGGGCGCCCCGGGGCGTGGCATCATAGGAACCCTATGCCAGCACCCTCCTCCATCCTTCTTCTTCACGGCCTGGGAGGAAGCGGCCTCGGAACCGTCAAGCTCCTCGAGGAGCACCTCGCCGCCAGCGGCTGGGACAAGGCCGTCTTCCTGAGGCCCACGCTCCAGGCCGTGCATCAGCCCCCCGAGGGCAAGCCCATGGACCGTGTCTTCGTGCAGGCCTGGGACGAAATGAACGCCTTCCTCGGCACCCGCGTGCCCCACCTCACGGTGGGATTCAGCTTCGGCGGCCTCCTGTCCGCCTTCTCGCCTTCTCCCCTCCGCCTTTCCGTGTGCAGCCCCTGGGCCCAGCTGAGCGCCGACGCCATCCAGCGCGCCGCGACCCGGCCCGGCTGGCGCATCCTGCACGGGGGCGAGGACGACCGGGTGCCCCCCGGCGACCATCTGGGCGTGCTGCCCGACACCCTCCCCCTCACCCTCGATCCCGCCGGCACCCACGACTTCGACGCCTGGATGCCCCGCATCGTGGAATGGGTCCACCTCAGCTGGGAGGCCTTCCAGGAGGGACGGTGAAGCTCCTGTGGGGGGACCGCCCGCTCCCTTCGGTCGCTCTGCGTCCCCCCACGCCCCCACTTCATGTCCGGGCGGAGCCCCGGCATGAAGGCTAGGCGACCTGTTTGACCAGGCGTCTGGAGAGGGGCCACACGGCGAAGGCGAAGGCGGCCGCCGCCGCCCAGCCCAGGCGGTAGCCCCCGGGGCCCAGGTGGCGGACGCCCTGGCCGATGATGGCCCCGATGAGGAGGGAGCCCAGGCCGATGCCCGAATCGAAGGAAAAGAGGGTGGCGCCGAAGGCGGCGCCCCGCCGGTCGGCGGGGGTGATATCCAGCACGTAGGCGTTCACCAGGGTGTGGACCATGCTGTAGCCGGCCCCGTACAGGAGGGCCGAGGCGGCGTGGCGGAAGGCCCCGCCAGGGAGGACGGCCAGGAGGGCCAGGCCCGTGGCCGACGCCAGGACCATGCCCGGCAGCAGGCGCGTGGGCCGTTCCCCGAAGCCGCGGCGGCTCATGAAGATGCGCATGAGCACCATGCCGATGGCCATGCAGCTGAGGAAGGCCGCCTCCGTGGGGAAGATCCCCAGCAGGGGGGGGAAGGCCTGGCGGATGGCCTCCTGGGCCGTGTACGTGCCCAGGGCCCCGTAGCCCAGGGCCGTGGCGAAGAGCACGAGGCAGGGGATGGCCAGGTCGCCGCCCGGCAGGCGGAGGGGGACCCGGGGACCCCCGTGGCCCTTGATGCGGGGCAGCCCCAGGGCCAGGAGGGCCAGGGCCACGAAGAGGACGGCCAGCACCAGGGCCACGGGGGGGAAGCCCCAGCGCTGGTGGAGGGCCAGGCCCACCACGGGCCCGAAGACGACGCCCCCGGGGCTGGCGAGGCCGTACAGGGACATGCCGTCCGCGCGGCGGTCGGGGGGCAGCACGTGGCCCAGGGTGGCCATGGTGCCCGTGAGCAGGCCCGACCACACGACCCCGTGGGGGAAGGCCAGGACGTAGAAGGCCCAGCGCACCTGCAGCAGGCCGTAGGCCCCCAGGAAGAGGCCGAAGCCCGCCGCGCAGGCCACCACCATCCGGCGCTGGCCGATGCGGTCCCCCAGGGGCCCCGTGAAGAGGGCGCCCGTGGCCGAGCCCGCGGTGAAGGCGGCCATGAAGCGCCCCGATTCCGCGATGGTGGCCCCCAGGTCCAGGAGGCGCAGGGGCACCGTGGGGAAGAGCTGGAAGGCGGCAAAGAAGGTCACGAAGGTGATGGCGAAGACCAGCAGGAACCGGGGATTGAGCAGGCGCGCCTTCATGCCGCCGCCCTGGGCGCGGAGGGGCGCCAGGTGGACCAGGCCAGGCCGATGGTGCCCGCCTGCACGGCCATCACCAGGGCCACGCAGGCCTTCCAGCCCCCCAGGTCCCAGAGGAAGCCGGGGATCTCGGCGCCCAGGCTGCCGCCCACGTAGTAGCAGGTGACGTACATGCCCACCGCCAGGGCCCGCCCCTGGTCCGTGGCCCGGCCGATGAAACTGGTGCTGGCGGCCTGGGCCACGAAGACGCCGGAGCAGCAGAGGGTCAGCCCCGTGATCACCCACGGCAGGCTGGGCGCCAGGGTGAGGACCATGCCCGTCATGGAGCAGCCCAGGGCCAGGGCGATGGCGGCCCGGTGGCCGTGCCGGTCGATGATCCGCCCGCAGGGGGGCGTGAGGACGGCGCCGATGAGGTAGGTGAAGAAGAGGAAGCTGAGGGCCAGGGGCCTCAGGTGGAAGGGCTCCCCGGCCAGGTGGAAGGTGACGTAGGTGAAGGTCGCCATCAGGCTGAAGAGCACCCCGAATCCCACGGCGAAGGTGGCCACCAGGCGCGGGTTGCGCAGGTGGGCGGCCATGGCCGGGCCCAGGCGGCCCCCCTCCCGGGCCCCGGTGAAGCGCCGCTCCGGGGGCAGCCAGGCCTGGAGCGCCAGGGCCGCGCCCCCGCCCAGGAGGCCCAGCACCACGAAGGTCCAGTGCCAGCCCCCCAGGGTGGCCACGATGCCGGAGAGGAGCCGGCCCGTGAATCCCCCGATCACGGTGCCCGTCACGTAGATGGCCATGGCGCGTCCGGCCCCCTCGGGCCATTCGTCCTGCACGTAGGCAACGGTGGTGGCGAAGACCCCGGGCGTGAAGAGGCCCTGGAGGAAGCGCCAGAACACGAGGGAGGGCAGGCCCGTGGCCGTGGCGTCCAGCAGGGTGGCCAGGGCCAGGAGGGTGGCGGAGGCCACGATGACCCGCTTGCGCCCGAGGCGGTCCGCGATGGATCCCACCAGGGGCGCCGCCACGGCCACCCCCAGGGTGGAGGCCGTGAGCGTCAGGCTCACCTGAGCCTTGCCCGTGTGGAAGAGGCGCTCCAGCATGGGCAGCAGGGGCTGGGTGGCGTACAGGCCCAGGAAGGCCGAGAAGCCCGCGAAGGCGACGGCGAGGCTCTGCCGGGCCCGGATCCCGGCGGTCGTTGCCCGCGCTTCCATGCTACTGGGGGGTCTGCGCGTCCTTGGCGGCGAGTTCTTCCTGCTCGTCCCGGGGAAGGCGCCAGATCCACCTGCCGGTGGCGCGGTCGAAGATGTCGAAGCAGGCCATCCAGTTCAGGAGGCCGGTGACCATCACGTACGAGGCGCCGTACTCCTGCACCAGGTTGCGCACGGGTTCCGTGCCCACGCCCCCGAAGAGCCACCCGAAGATCCCGTAGACGGGGCCGGACCCGGCGGTGGCCAGGGCGCCCAGGGTGGGCATCCACTGGAAGGGGCTCAGCTGGGGCACGTAGACGCCGCCCCGGATCCCGTCCACGCTGCCGTACTGCAGCTGGAGGTAGCCCAACAGGAGGAAGGCGACGGAGACGCCGAAGAGGGCCTTGGCGCGTCCCCTCTCGCCGATGAGCCAGTAGCCGAGGCCCGGCACGAGCCAGTTGAGGAGCACGGGCTTCCAGGAGGCCTTGAGGGCCCGGGGGCCCCGGAGGGGGGCGGGCAGCTTGGGCAGGGGCTGGCTGGGCTTCGGTTCGGACATGGGGACATTCTACCGGAAACGGGGAAGCCCCGGGCGTTCCCGCCCGGGGCTCGGCGTGGAGGATGCGGAACGAAAAACTGCCCGGACTTGGTCCGGGCAGTTTGTGGGGGTGCGGGGGGACGCGGAGCGAGCTTTGCGAGCGGGCGGTCCCCCCGGGGAGACTAATCGGTGGCGAAGGGGAGCAGCGCGATGTTGCGGGCCCGCTTGATGGCCTCGACCAGCATGCGCTGGTGCAGGGCGCAGACGCCGCTGGTGCGCCGGGGCAGCACCTTGCCGCGCTCGGGGGTGAAGCCGCCGAGGGTCTTCACATCCTTGTAGTCGATGAAGGTGGACTTCTCGACGCAGAACTTGCAGAACTTGCTGCGCCGTCCCCCAAAGACCTTCTTCTTCTTGGGCTTGCCCTTTCCGTCGGTACGCCGCTTCATCCGATCACCTCTTCAAGGGAGCGTTCCTTGATCCCGGCCTGGGCCTTGCGACGGCCCTCGCGCTCGTAGCGCACCTTCTGGCGCTCGGCGGCCTTGGTCTGCTCGTCCATGCGGACGGACAGGTACTTGATCACGGAGTCGTGGTTGCGGAAGCGCCGCTCGAGCTCGGCGATGAGGCTGGGGCCCGCGTTCATGTCGAACAGGGTGTAGTAGCCTTCGCTGAACTTCTGGACTTCGTAGGCCAGCTTCTTGCGGCCCCACTTGTCGGTCTTGAGCAGCTCGCCACCCTGCTCAGCAATGATCCCCTCGAAGTGACGGACGAGCTCATCAGCCTGTTCGTCGGTCAACGTGGGGGAGGCGATGAAGATGGTCTCGTAACGACGCATCATTCCTCCTCGTGGATGTGAAGCCCCGGATCTTGTCCGGAGCAAGGAGGTTCCCGGCGCTCGGGAACGCGAAGGATCAGTATCCCGGGGAAAGGCTTGGAAATCAAGCAAGATTCAGCTTGAAGCCGGCCTTGCCCGCGAGATCGGAAAGGCTTCCGGCCGCCGCCAGCTGGTCCATGAAGGCGGCGAAGGGGGCGTCCATGGCGTCCAGGCGCTCCCACTCCTCGTCCGTCCATTCACCCAGCACATAATCGGCCAGGGGGCGGGTGAAGGGGCCGATGCCCAGGCGGAGCCGGGCCACGTCCGGGGTGCCCAGGTGCTCCAGCACGGAGCGGACCCCGTTGTGGCCCCCGTCGCTGCCCGTGAGGCGGAAGCGGCCCTCGCCCAGGGGCAGGTCCTTGTCGTCGTACAGGAGGACCATGCGCTCCGGACCGAACCCGGCCTTGGCGGCCTCCAGGCAGACCTGCCCGCTGTGGTTCATGTACGTGCCGGGCACCAGGGCCAGGAAGGGATGCTTCAGGCGGTACAGCATTCCAGCGCCGAAACGGTGGACCACGGCCGGGTTGGGGCAGTGGTCCTCCATCCAGCGCTGGAGCATGATGCGCCCGAGGTTGTGCCGGGTGGCGGCGTATTCCGCGCCCGGGTTGCCCAGGGGGACGAGGACGGTCAAGGTCCTACTTCTTGCCCTTGGCGGGGGCGGCGGCGGGGGCCTCGGCCTCGGCGGGAGCTTCCTCCTCCTGCTTCTTGCCGACCACGGAGCAGACGACGTTGTGCAGGTCGCCCAGGATGTGGAGGTGGCTGTCCAGGTTCAGCTGGTCAAGCCGCAGGCTGTCGCCGACCTTCAGGGCCTCGACGTTCACGTCGATGTGGGCGGGGATGAAGCTGGGCAGGCACTCCACCTCGATCTCGCGGTGGGTGAAGTCCAGGATGCCGCCTTCCTTGACGCCCAGGGCGGTGCCCTTGAGGACGATGGGCACCTTCACCCGGACCTTGTGGTCGGGGTCGACGCGCATCAGGTCGACGTGGGTCAGGCGGCGGGTGACGGGATCGCGCTGCACGTCCTTGATGATGACGTGGCGCTTGATCTCGGTGCCCTCGCGCTGCAGGTGCAGCAGGGAGTTCATGCCGCTCTCGCTGGCGATGACGCGGGCGATGGTCTTGGGGCTGATGGCGATGGCGACGGGGGGCTCGTTCAGCCCGTAGATGACGGCGGGGATCATCCCCTCGTTGCGCAGCTTGCGGCTGGCGCTCTTGCCGGTGCCTTCGCGAAGGGCGACGGTGATGGTTTCCTGGGTCATGGTTCCTCCTACCAGGCCGGGGTTCCCGGCCCTCTCGTTGGGTTGGGGCCCGGGCGGGCCCGTTAGGGACGAAGGGCCAGTTTACCTTCAACTGAAAGGAAATTCCAGGAGGATTCCCCGCCGGGGGGCGGGGAGGACCGGCGGGAGTTTCCCGGGAATTCACAGGCCCCCCCGCGCGGGGCCTGGGATAATCGGGACATGAGCAGACCCGTGCCGCGCCCGGAGCACATCCTGAACCGGGAACTGAGCTGGCTCGCCTTCAACGAGCGGGTCCTGGAGGAGGCCGAGGATCCGGCCGTCCCCCTCCTGGAGCGGGTGAAGTTCCTCGCCATCGTTTCCAGCAACTGGGATGAGTTTTTCATGGTCCGGGTGGCGGGCATCTGGCGGCAGATCGACGCCGGCATCACCCAGGCCACGGCGGACGGCAGGACCCCGCGCCAGGTGCTGGAGGAGGTCTCGGGCCGGATCCACGACCTGGCCCGGCGGCAGCACGAGCTCTTCCACCTGGTCATCAAGCCCCTCCTGGCCCGGGAGGGCATCGCCATCCTCAAGCCATCCGAGCTGGACCCGGAGCAGACCGCCTTCGCCCGGGTCCACTTCGAGAACGAACTCCTGCCTCTCATCACCCCCCTGGCGGTGGACACCGGGCACCCCTTTCCCCGCCTCAACAACCGCATGCTGGTGCTCATGGCCGAACTGGAGGCCGAGGCCCTGCCGGAGGAGGAGCCCTTCCCCGTCTCGGAGCTGGCCGTCATCCCCATCCCCACTTCGGTGTCGGCGCGCTTCCTGCGCCTGCCCTCGGCGCGGGGGACCCACGTCTTCCTCATGCTGGAGGACGTGGTCCGGATGCACATCGCCCAGGTGTTCAGGGGCTACCGGGTGCGCAACTGCCACGCCCTGCGGGTGACCCGGGACTCGGACCTGCCGGTGGAGGAGGATCCCGGCGAGGACCTGATGAAGACCGTGGAGGAGCACCTGCGGAGCCGCCGCCGGGGCGCCGTGGTCCGGCTCCAGTACGAGCAGGGCCTGAGCCCCGCCCTGCTGGAGATGCTCATCGACGAGCTGGAGCTGAGCCCGGAGGACCTGTACCCCAGCGAGGGGTTCGCCGCCTTCTCCGATCTCTTCCTGCTCTACTCCCTGCTGGACCTGCCCCACCTCAAGGACGCGCCCATGCCGCCCCTGCCGGTGCCCCAGCTGGACGTCCCGGGGTCCGTCTTCGAGGCCATCGCCCGCCACGACATCCTCCTCAGCCATCCCTACCAGAGCTTCGACGACAGCGTGGTGCGCTTCGTGCGGGAGGCGGCCGACGACCCCAAGGTCCTGGCCATCAAGATGACCCTCTACCGCATCAGCACCCAGAGCCCCATCGCCGCGGCCCTGGAGCGCGCCGCGGAGCGCGGCAAGCAGGTGGCGGCCATCGTGGAGCTGCGGGCCCGCTTCGACGAGGAGGGGAACATCGCCTGGGCCCGGCGGCTGGAGAAGGCCGGGGTGCACGTGGTCTACGGCATGCTCCAGTACAAGACCCACGGGAAGGCCTGCCTCGTCATCCGCCAGGAGCCCGAGGGGATCCGGCGCTACTGCCACCTGTCCACGGGCAACTACAACGAGCGCACCAGCCGCCTCTACTGCGACATCGGCCTGTTCACGGCCCGGAAGGAGTTCGGCGAGGACCTCTCCAACGTCTTCAACGTGCTGACCGGGTACACCCGCCCCCCGGCGCTCCACCGCCTCATCCTGGCGCCCCAGCACTTCCGCAGGGCCCTCCTGGAGCGCATCGACCGGGAGCGGGACCACGCCCGGGCGGGACGCCCCGCCCGCATGATCCTCAAGATGAACGCCCTCGTGGACCCGCCCATGATCCAGCGCCTGTACGAGGCGAGCCAGGACGGGGTGGCCGTGGATCTCCTCGTGCGGGGCACCTGCTGCCTGCGCCCCGGGGTGCCGGGGCTCTCGGAGAACATCCGGGCGGTGAGCATCATCGACCGCTTCCTGGAGCACGCCCGGGTCTACCACTTCGCCAACGGGGGCGAGCCCGAGACCCTCCTGGCCTCGGGGGACCTCATGCAGCGCAACCTGGACAACCGGGTGGAGATCGCCTTCCCCCTGGTGGATCCCATCGTCGCCGCCCAGGTGGTGGAGATGCTCGAGATGCAGCTCCACGACACCGTCAAGGGGCGGGTCCTGGGCCCCGACGGGTCGGTGGCGCGCCGGGGCCTGGACCCGGCCTGGCCCCCCCTGCGGAGCCAGCACCGCAGCTACGAGCACGGCCTCCTCCAGAGCGGGGTGCGGGCCGTGACCCAGCGCCTCCAGGAGCCCCTGGACGCAGACATTTGACCTTGGGCGGGGATGGCCATCCGTGTCAGTCTATAGGGCTGGAGACCGTCCCATGGGAACGAGAATCAGTCGCGCCGCGATCTATGACGTCCTCAACGCCTGGCAGGTGCCCGGGGTGAACGCCACCCTGGTCTCCCTGAAGGCGGTCAAGGCCATCGACGTGGAGGACGCCTCCGTCACCCTCCACCTGCAGCTGCTGGACGCCTACCAGGACCGCGCCGACGCCATCCGCGAGGCGATGGCCAAGGCCGTGGGCGCCATCGAGGGCGTGGGCAAGGTGGCCGTGAGCTTCGAGTGGGAGCGCACCCCCCAGGCCGACTTCAAGAACCTGCTCACCACCGTCAAGAAGTGCTTCGTCGTCGCCTCGGGCAAGGGCGGGGTGGGCAAGAGCACCGTCGCCTCCAACCTGGCCGTGGCCATGGCCTCCCAGGGCTACAAGGTGGGCCTGCTGGACGCCGACATCCACGGCCCCAGCATGGGGATGATGTTCGGCATCAAGGAGGGCCCCGACGCCACCCCCGACGGCAAGATCATCCCGGTGGAGAAGTTCGGCCTGAAGCTCATGTCCATCGCCTTCCTCATCGACGAGGACCGCCCCGTGGTGTGGCGCGGGCCCATGCTCAACAAGGCCCTCACCCAGTTCCTGGGCGACGTGCTCTGGGGGGACCTGGACTTCCTCTTCATCGACCTGCCCCCCGGCACCGGCGACACCCAGATCTCCCTCATCCAGAACGCCAAGGTGGACGGGGCCGTCATCGTCAGCACCCCCCAGGACGTGGCCTTCCTGGACGCGCGCAAGGCCATCGGCCTCTTCAACACCGTCAAGGTGCCCATCGTGGGCGTGGTGGAGAACATGAGCAGCTTCATCTGCCCCGGGTGCGGCCAGGAGACCCAGATCTTCGGCCACGGCGGCGTGAAGGCGGCCGCCGGGCGCATGGGCCTGCCCTTCCTGGGCGAGATCCCCATCGACCTGGCCATCCGCCAGGGCGGCGACGAGGGGGCCCCCCTGGTGGCCGGCCACCCCGATAGCCCCCAGACCAAGGTCTTCATGGACATCGCCGCCCGGCTCGCCGGCAAGTAGTCCCAAAGCCGGCCCTGGAAGCCCAATCCTTCCAGTCCTTTCCCTCCGTGAGCCCCCCCGTCCGATCGGATCCAGGGGAGGCGGGCGGAGGGAAAGCCCCCTACGGGGGGTCCCCTAGAAGAGGTCCCTCAGCCCGTGGTCCGACGCCTTGGCGCATTCGCGCCAGGAGGGGATGCGGTGGGCGTAGCCCAGCCTTCGCAGGTGGGCCTCGTCGATGCGGGCCGTGGAGAACACCTCGTGCTCCGGATCCTCCGCGTGGAGCGAATCCGCCGCGTGCACGGCCAGGGCGGGGGTGAAGGCGGCCACCTCCTGGTGGCGGATCTCGTGGTGGCCGGAGGCGGCCTCCACCACGGCCTGGGGCAGGCCCCACAGGCCCAGGAGGTAGGCGCCCACCTCCCCGTGGGTGGTGCCCAGCACGTGGTATTCGGCGGATTCCAGGTCCGTCCCCCCCTGGCGGCTGGTGTCCAGCACCCGGGCGTACTCCTCGGGGAAGCGGGAGGCGAGGACGAGGATCCCCACGTCGTGGAGGAGCCCCGCCGTGAAGAACTCGGAGGTGCGGGAGCGGCTGATGCCCTCCTGCTCGGCGATGGCGCGGGTGATGGCGGCCACCGAGACGCTGTGCCGCCACAGGTGGGACAGGCCGAAGTTGGGGAAGCGGAACGCCCCGGTCTGGCTGAACAGGCCGTGGGCCAGCACCAGGGAGCGGAGCAGGTCGATCCCCAGGATGGACACCGCGTCCCCGGGGTTGCTCACCGTGTGGCGCAGGCTGAAGAAGGCCGAATTGGCGAGCTTGAGGATCATGGCCGTCATGGCCATGTCCTTGCCGATGGCGGCCCCCAGGTTCTCCACCGTGGCCCGCTCGGACTCCATGAGGCGGTTGATCTCCTGGAAGAGGGTGGGGACGCTGGGCAGGCGGCCCACCCGCGCCACCAGCTCCTTGGCGTGGCCGCTCTCCACCTGGGAGCCCAGGGAGAAGGTGCGCCTGAGCACGGACTTGAGGTAGGCGGGATCGCAGGGCTTGCGCAGGAACTGGTGGGCCCGGTCCACCACCTCCATGGCCAGGCCCTGGTCGTCGCAGCCGGAAAGGACGAACCGGGCCGTGGAGGGATGGCGCACGAGGATCTTCTGGAGCAGCTGGGCCCCGTTCATCCCGGGCAGCCACAGGTCGGCGACGACGGCGTCGAAGGGCCGGACCGCGAAGGCCTGGAGGGCCTCCTCCGCGGTGGGGACGAAGGCCATCTCCCAGACCCCCTCCATGTCGGAGAGGGTCTCCCGCATCAGATCCAGGAGGAGGAGGTCGTCCTCCACGAAGAGGATCCGCTTCCGGTCGTCCATGGGGTACCTCCGGTGGCCGGGGCCCTGCGGTTGGAAAGGATCAGGAGGCGTCGTCGTCCGTGCGGTGGAGGGTCTTGACGACGTAGCGGGGGCGGTCGCGCACTTCCTGGTAGATGCGGCCGATGTACTCGCCCAGGAGGCCGAAGGCCAGGAACTGGGCGCCGACGAAGAAGAAGAGGACGGCGAAGAGGGTGAACACGCCCTCCACGGTGCCTTCGGGGTGCAGGAACCGGTAGGCGAGGAGGGCGATGCCGAAGCCGATGCCCAGGAGGGACACCAGGAGTCCCAGGACGCTCAGCATCTGCAGGGGCAGGAGGGAGAAGCTGGTGAGCAGGTCGAACTGCAGGTTGACCAGCTTCCAGATGCCGTACTTGGAGTCGCCTGCCGCCCGTTCGGCATGGGCCACGGGCACCTCGGCGATGCGCTTGGCGAAGCTGTTGGCCAGGGCGGGGATGAAGCTGCTCCGCTCCTTGCACAGGAGCATGGCGTCGACGATCTCCCGCCGGTAGGCGCGGAGCATGCAGCCGTAGTCGTGGAGCCGGACCCCGGTGGTCTTCCGGGTGACGGCGTTCACGAGCTTGCTGGGGAGGGTGCGGAAGAGGCTGTCGTTGTCGCCGCGGCCCTGTCGCCAGCCGCCGACCACGTCGAAGCCCTCCTCGATCTTGGCCACCAGCTTGGGGATCTCCTCGGGCGGGTTCTGCAGGTCGGCGTCCATGGTCACCACCACCTGGCCCCTCGCGACGGCGAAGGCCCCGAAGATGGCGGAATGCTGGCCGTAGTTCCGGTTGAACTCCACCACCGTGACCCCGGGCTCGGCCTTGGCGATCTCCACCAGCATCTCCAGGGAGGCGTCCCGGCTCCCGTCGTCCGTGAAGACCACCTCCCATTCCCGGCCGGGCCCCCCGAAGCTGGTCGTGAGCACCTTTCTCAGGCGCTCCCAGAGGTTGCCAATATTGGCTTCTTCGTTATAAATGGGGATGACGACGCTCAGGTAGGGAACCATCCGGGACTCCGATCAGGCCATTCTACCCGTAACGCACAGGGACTTGCAGGAGCCCACCCATGAACGAACCCAAGATCCTCCTGGTCGAAGACGAGCTGAGCCTCGCGGAGGGCATCAAGCTCAACCTGGAGCTGGAGGGCCTGCCCTGCCTCTGGGTGACGCGGGGGGACGAGGCCCTGAAGCAGATCCTGACGGGCCAGTTCGACCTGGTGCTCCTGGACGTCATGCTCCCAGGCATGGACGGGTTCACCGTCTGCAAGCAGGCCCGCGAGGCCAAGAACTACACCCCCATCCTCTTCCTCACCGCCAAGAACACCGAGGACGACCGGGTGCGGGGCTTCGAGACGGGGGGCGACGACTACCTGGGCAAGCCCTTCCAGGTCACCGAGCTGCTCCTGCGCATCCGGGCCATCCTCCGCCGGGAGGACTGGTACCGGAACCGCAGCCTCAGCGGGCGCCAGCGCTTCGGCCAGCACTGGGTGGACTTCGAGAACTTCTGCGGCGAGGGACCCCACGGCCCCTTCCTGCTGGGCGTCAAGGAGTGCATGATCCTCAAGCTCCTCATGGAACAGCCCGGACAGGTGGTGAGCCGCGCCGAGATCCTGGACAAGGTGTGGGGGGAGGAGGCCTACCCCACCACCCGGACCGTCGATAATTTCATCGTCCGCATCCGCCGGGCCATGGAGAAGGACCCCCACATCCCCCGCTGGGTGCACACGGTCCGCAGCGTGGGCTACCTTTTCGACCCCGAGGGCACCCCCCGCAAGGGGGAGGAATAGGGAGGGTCCCATGGCCCGCGCCCTCCTGCTGGCGCTGACGCTGGCCCTGGCGGCCCCGGGGGGCGCCCATCCCCCCAGCACCCCCGAGGAGGCCGCGGTGGTGCGGGAGATCAACAAGATCCGCCGCTTCCCCCGGGAATACGCCAAGTACCTGAGGCTGCTGGGCGCCCGTTTCGAGGGCACCCTCTGGCGCCTGCCCAGCCGCACTCCCATCCGCACCAACGAGGGCCGCGCCGCCGTGATCGAGGCCGCCGAGTTCCTGGAGCGGGTGGAGCCCGTCATGCAGCTCCTGGCCTACAGCGAGGCCCTCCACCAGGCCGCCATGGATCACGTGGCCGACCAGGGCCCCACGGGCCGCACGGGCCACGCGGGCACGGACGGGTCCCGTCCCTCCCAGCGGATCCGGCGCCACGGCGAGGTGGAGGAGCTCACCGCCGAGGTCATCAACTACGGCGACGAGACCCCCCGCATGACCGTGATCCAGCTGGTGATCGACGACGGGGTGCCGGACCGGGGCCACCGGAAGGCCCTCTTCGACCCCAGGTACCGGGTGGCGGGGGCCGCCATCGGCCCCCACCGGGAGTACGGAACCATGGTGGTGGTGGACCTGGCGGACGCCATCGGGCCGGTGGGGCCGTGATGGACGGCGCGTCGCTCCTGGCGCTCCTGGGCGCCCTCGCCGCC
>DATGXY010000016.1:0-11954 GCA_035298525.1 Holophaga sp. | reverse complement strand
GAGGACCCCTCCCTGCGCTGCGAAGCCACCGTCATGGTCGCCGGGGCGACCCGGGAGGATACGTACGCCTTCGACGAGAACGGCAATCTCCTTCGGGATGGCCAAAGGCTTTTCGAGTGGGATGCGGAAAACCGGCTCGTTAGTGTGACCATCCTTGCGACCGGGCATCGGAGTGAGTTCGGGTATGACGGGATGGGACGCCGGGTGGTAATCCGGGAACTCGATCCTGACGCGAGCCAGAACCTCCAGGTGACCAGCGACAAGAAGTATCTCTGGGAAGGCGTGGAGATCGCGCATGAACGGAGTGCGGATGGTGGGACGGTCCTGCGGCAGTTCTATCAGCAAGGATTCGTTGACACAGACGGGACGGTCCTTTTCTACACGAAGGACCATCTAGGCTCGGTGAGGGAGCTGACAGACGGAACCCAGGCAGTCAGGGCTAGGTATGACCATGATCCCACTGGGCGCATGATAAAGATTCAAGGAGACAAAGATAGCTTGTTTGGGTTCGCTGAAATGGTCTGGCATGCTCCAAGCTCTTTGAACCTGACTTACTACCGCCAGTTCGATCCTGAAGTGAGCAGGTGGATTAGTCGCGATCCCATCGAAGAGTTCGGTGGCGTTAATCTGTATGTCTACTCCGCTAACTCGCCAACAAACTACACTGACCCTCTTGGGCTATTCCCCTCCCCATGGTCGGTTTTTAAGTGTGTTAAGACCTGCAGAAAGGCATACAAAGATATTCCGCCGGCACACAATCCCTTCGAGCCGGCCCCTGTACCTCCTGGTGAAAAAGACCCCGCTGGATGTGATGGCACTCCGACTGATGATGAAGTTGACCAATACAGGAGGGCAAAGCAGCAGCAGAGGGACCGCCTCAAAGGCAGTGCTCCAGGTCTTTTGGATTGTTTAAAGGCGTGCTGGAGCATGGCTCAGCCATTCGGCGGATGGAAGCCTAACCCACAATCCTCATACTTCCCTTGAAGTTTAGTCCTCACCTGGGATGCATGTGGTGCTTGATTTTCTTGATCTATTGGCGACGGTTTTTCCGGTGCATAAACTGTTCCGGCGCGACATACGGACCATACTGCTTGTTGCCTTACTGTTGCCACTGTTGGTTTACTGGTGGATTTAGATAGGTAAACATCATGTTTGATCCCTGTTGGGAGGTGTGACGATGACAAACCGCAGCTATGCTCTCGGCGGTCTTCTGCTCTTGGGGCTGTTGTCTTGCGAAAGCAATGTGGTTAACGACCGCTCTATTGAACGGCTTGCTACCCCGTCCCCTGAATTCCCATTGGCTGGGTTTTGGAAAATTGACCCAAAGGATGAATTCGGCTTGGCGATATTCCCGGCAGGCAGTGGCTATTACTCGATCTCGTTTTGTGGTCCTGGAGGCTGCTTCAAGCCTGGAACCTACCGTCCAAATTCCCGAATTGTAGGTGACCCGTCTTATGTTGTAGTCAACGATGACGCGATCAAGGTGAGCACTTCGGATGGATTTCAGCTTTACCGCCGGGTTAAGGGGCGGTGACCCTATCCAAGGGGTGGCGCCACGGGAGCCTGATGCCGGGGGTCCTGGACGGGCTTGTGAAGGGGCTATTCTCATGTGGCGTCCTTGTATGAGGGCAATGGAGGGATTGATGCAAGACAGAATCATGAAGCTCCCTGGGTTGCCCCACCCCGGCGAAGCCGAAGATGCACGCACCGGGCGGCCGATGCTCCGACGATCCAGACACAAATCCTGCGGCAAACCCTAGTCCAGAGAACGGGGCAGAGCCCTCCCAGAGGAGTTGGGAGTTCAGCCGGACTTATCTTTATAATTATGTCGTGAAGCCTTTTCTTGATTATCCCAAACCAACGGGACCCATGCCACTCCCTCCGCCGCCACCCGTTTGGTTGCTACCAGTTTTTGGGTTTTAGCAATAAAGGAGAATGCCGATGGACGACAAATCCAAAAAACATATAGATGATTTAATATTCAATTTCGGCGGTTTCCATGACTGTAGAGTGAATGAAATCTGTCTGGATTTCAAAAATGAAAGAATGGTCATTAAGATGGAAAACATCCTTTTTGGCTTGTATAACACGCAAGATTACGAAGCTGGAAGCGGATATATTTTACTGAAAGGTATTGATGAGGTGCAATTTACAAGGCTTAATCCAGAAAATAATTATATTGTAAAGAAATCGATTTCCAACAGAATGGAGACTGATTATTTGGAAATACTGATGGGGAATGGGCAGATTTTGTCATCACAAATTTCTGAACTGGAAGTTTGGAAGGGGGACAAAATGATTGCTTGCTCATTGACATAGGCAACCCGACCCACCAGCATCAAGAGCTTCGGTTCTCCGGGGCTTTTTCCTGGCTGCTTCCTCCCTGTTCGTTCCACTGGAAAAGGAACGGTTGGCGCTGCTTGAGCCAATCCGGTTTTTCGAGCCAGGCTTGGGATTGGTTTTTCGGCCTTCGAAGGCTTCCATCGCCGATCTGGTCGGCCACGCGAGCATGGAAAGGACGGGGACCTGAAGGCTCCGGATAACCACTCGGAGGCTTGAACCCGTCAGGCGAAGGGACAGCCCCCGCCCGAGCAGCACCCGCCTCCCCCCATGGGCATCGCCGGGGCGCTTCCCCCGCCCACGGCCAGGGCGGCGGCGGAAAGGTGGCGCTCCATGCCCAGGGCGGCCCCGCAGGCGGGGCAGTCGTGGCTCGAGGGGGCATCCATGCGCTCCAGGCGCTCGTGACGCTCGCCACAGTGCTTGCACGCATACTCGTAGATGGGCATTGGACCTCCGCCTGGGATTCTATATAATCATTCAATCACGAAGGAATGCAATTCCCTTCCGTTCATTGAGGACATCATGGCAAACCCCAAGCGGATCGTCATCGTCGGCGGCGTCGCCGGAGGGGCCTCGGCGGCCGCCAGGGCCCGCAGGCTCTCCGAATCGGCGGAGATCACCCTCTTCGAGCGGGGGCCCTACGTCTCCTTCGCCAACTGCGGCCTGCCCTACCACGTGGCGGGCATCATCCCCGACCGCAAGAAGCTCCTCGTCCAGACGCCGGAAAGCCTCATGGCCCGGTTCAACCTGGACGTGCGGGTGAACACCGAGGTCGTGGCCATCGATCCCGCGGCCCGGGCCGTCACGGTCCGGGAGCTGAAGACGGGCCGGGAGCGGCAGGTGCCCTACGACGAGCTGGTGCTGAGCCCCGGGGCCGAGCCCGTGCGCCCCCCCATCCCCGGCGTCGGTCACCCCCGGGTCCTCTCCCTGCGCAACATGGGGGACATGGACGCCATCCTGGAGGCCATGGCCGATGCCCGGCGCGCCCTCGTCGTGGGCGCGGGCTACATCGGCCTGGAGATGGCCGAGGCCTTCCGCCACCGCGGCCTGGATGTCACGCTCGTGGAGCGCCTGGACCAGGTCATGAGCGTTGCCGACCCCGACATGGTGGGTCCCCTCCACGACGAACTGCGGGCCAAGGGCGTGGATCTGCGCCTGGGCCGGTCCGTGGAGCGCTTCGAGGCCGCCGGCGCGGGCCTGGAGGCCCACCTTTCCGACGGAACCTCCGTGGCCTGCGACCTGGCCGTCATGGCCATCGGGGTGCGCCCCGAGGTGACCCTGGCCCGCCAGGCGGGGCTCGCCCTGGGCCCCACCGGGGGCATCCTCGTGGACGAGCATATGCGCACCAGCGTCCCAGGCATCTGGGCCGTGGGCGACGCCGTGGAGGTGCGGGACGCCGTCCTGGACGGCCCGGCCCTCATCCCCCTGGCCGGCCCCGCCAACCGCCAGGGCCGCATCGCCGCCGATAACATCTTCGGGCGTCCCAGCGTCTACAAGGGCACCCAGGGCACCGCCGTGTGCAAGGTCTTCGACCTGGCCTTCGCCATGACGGGCCAGACGGAGAAGGGCCTGAAGCGCCTGGGGGTCCCCTTCCGCAAGATCTACGTGCACCCCGCCGACCACGCCACCTACTACCCCGGGGCCCACCCCATCAGCCTCAAGCTCCTCTTCGAGCCCGGGGAGGGCCACATCCTGGGGGCCCAGGCCGTGGGCGCCGCCGGCGCCGACAAGCGCATCGACGTCATCGCCACCGCCATGCGGGGCGGCCTGACCGTCTTCGACCTGGAGGACGCCGAGCTCTGCTACGCGCCCCCCTTCGGCAGCGCCAAGGACCCGGTCAACATGGCGGGCTTCGTGGCCTCCAACGTCCTCCGGGGCGACGTGGAGCTGTGGGAGCCCGAGGAACTGGCCGCCCTCTCCGGGGATCAGGTCCTGGTGGACGTGCGGACCCTCACCGAGTACCGCAAGGGCACCATCCCCGGCGCGGACCTCGCCCCCGTGGATGAACTGCGGGACCGCCTGGACGACCTGGACCGGGCCAAGGAATACCTGGTCTTCTGCCAGGTGGGCCTGCGGGGCTACGTGGCCTGCCGGCTCCTCACCCAGCTGGGCTTCCGGGCCCGCAACCTCTCCGGGGGCTACAAGCGCTGGCAGATGTGGAAGGGCACCGCGCGGGACCTGGCCCAGGAGGCCGCCTGCGGCGAGGACGGCGCCACGGCCTGCGGGGCCTGAACCATGGACCGAGAGAAGCTGGCCCGCGTCCTCTGGCCCCTGGCGGCCGCCGCCACCCTCCTGCCCTGGGCGGGATCGGCCGTGGCCCTCGTGGGCGGGGCCCTGATGGCCCTCCTCCTGGGCAACCCCTACCAGGCCCTCTTCAAGCGGTGGACGTCCCGGCTCCTAACCTGGTCCGTCATCGGCCTGGGCGCGGGCATGGATCTGCGCGTCGTGCTGCGGGCCGGCCTCCACGGCCTGGGCTACACCGCCGTCACCATCCTCCTCACCCTGGCCATTGGCATCTGGCTGGCCCGGCGCATGGGCGTGGCGGGCAACACCGGCATCCTCGTCAGCGCGGGCACCGCCATCTGCGGGGGCAGCGCCATCGCCGCCGTGGCCCCCGTCATCTCCGCGGAGGAGCACGAGACGAGCGTGGCCCTGGGCACGGTCTTCCTGCTGAACGCGGCGGCCCTCGTCGTCTTCCCCGCCGTGGGCCACGCCCTGCGCCTGGACCAGGAACCCTTCGGGTTCTGGGCGGCCCTGGCCATCCACGACACCAGTTCCGTGGTGGGCGCAGCCCTCTCGTACGGGAAGCAGGCCCTGGACGTGGCGGTGACCATCAAGCTGGCCCGGGCCCTGTGGATCGTCCCCGTGGCCCTGGGCATCGGACTCCTGCGCCGCGAGCGGGGCCAGGCCAAGGGCAAGCGCCCCTGGTTCGTGCTGGGCTTCCTGGCGGCCGCCGCCCTGGCCACGTACGTCCCCGCCCTCCACGCCCCCGGCGCCTGGGTGGCGCGGGGCGCCCGCCAGGGCCTGGTCCTCACCCTCTTCCTCATCGGCGCGGGCCTGACCCGGGAGACCCTGCGCAAGGTGGGGCTGCGGCCCTTCCTCCACGGCCTCCTCCTCTGGATCATCGTGGGCGGCGCCTCCCTGGGCGCGGTGAAGGCGGGACTCCTGCGCCCCTGAATGGGCGTTCCCCCGGGCCGGGGCGGGTGCTACCCTTCCCCCATGGCCCGCATCCTGGTGATGGACGACAGCGCGTTCATGCGCACCCTCCTGAGGGGCGCCCTGGAGGGGGCCGGCCACGAGGTGGAGGACCTGCTGCCCATGAGCGCCCTGGAGGTGCTCAAGAAGGCCAAGGACATGAAGCCCGACCTGGTGCTCACGGACTACCACATGCCCCACATCAAGGGGGACGAGGTGGCCCGCATGGTCTCCAGGGGCGCGCCCGAAGCGCGCATCATCGTGCTCACCGCCACCCACGACCCCGATGTGGAGGGGCGCCTCCTGCGCTCCGGGGCCAGCCTCATCCTCCACAAGCCCATGGCCGCCCCCGAGGTCCTGCGCAACGCCGAGGAGCTCCTGGCGCGCTGAGGCGGTTCAGAAGCTCCAGGTCAGCGCCGCCCCCAGGCCCATGTCGGCGGTGTTCTCGTTGTGGGTGACGTTGTTGACGTAGCGGAAGGTGAGCGCCCAGCGGGCGGAAGGCTGCCAGTGGAGGCCCAGATCGTGCTGGAGGCTTCCCCGGTCCAGCTTCTGCCCGGGCTGGGGGGGCAGGAAGCCGCTCTGGGCGATGAGGTTCAGGTAGGGCCGCCAGCGGGCCGAGGGCCGCCATTCCCAGCCCAGGTGGGCCCCCCAGGCGTCGCGCATGGAACCGAAGGCCAGGTGCTCGTACGCATCGCTCCCGCCCGGGCGGCGGATGAAGCCGGCCCCCCCGTGCAGGACGTGGCGGGGGGAGGGCTGCCAGCGGGCCGTGATCCCGGCGCCGTGGTCCCAGCCGGAGCGGAACACGTCGTACATGGTCGTGGTGGGGGGCTTGACGGAGGCGTAGGCCGAGACGGTCCAGGCCCCGCCCGAGGCCAGGCGCGCCGTGACGCCCAGCACCGGGTCCTGGGGCTTGCCGCGGATCCCCTGGTCCGAGTAGAAGACCAGCTCGCCGTGGGCCATCACCACCAGGGCCATGCGGTTCTGCTGCACCAGGTCGCGGCCGTACTGCTCGAAACCCAGGGTGTGGAACCCTTCGATGACCCGGTCCAGGAATCCCCCGCCGTGGCTCACGAAGGAGAACTCCCCCCAGGCCTCCACGGATTCCGTGAGGCCGTACCGCACCCGGAGCGCGGTGCGGCTGGTCTCCTCGTCGAAGTAGAAGATGAGGGGCGCCCAGGCGTAGTCGGCGGCCCGGGCCACGATGAAATCCCGGGTGATCGCGACCCGCCCCTGGGAATCCCTGGGGGCCTGCTGCTTGAGCACGTCCGAGAACTCGAAGGTGTTGGCGCGCAGGGTATCCAGGCTCACGCGCCACCGGCCCTCGCCCACCGGGGTGGGATCCACGGGCTGGTAGACCATGGGCAGCATGAAGAGGGGGAAGGCCTCCCGGAAGGGGAAGGGACCCATCTCGATGGGGGCTTGGGCGGCCAAGGGAGGGAACGCCGCGGCCCCCAGAAGGAGGGCGGCGCCCTGGACCCAGGCCGCGCCCGTGGGAGCAGACCGGCGGAAGCGCATGCCCCATCCTGCCATCGGGCGGAGCGAGCGGAAAAGCCTGAAAAACAAGGCTTTGTTAATCAATATTATTAATCAGGAAAATAGTTGACAAGAACCAAGCGTGTATTATTCTATGGTTGTATAGGCAAAGGAGTGACAGGTTGACCCTCACGGCCCCCCTCATCAGCGATGTGAGCAGGCTCTTCGCCGCCCTGGGCGACGAAAGCCGGCTGCGCATCCTCAAGGTGCTGGTGGACGCCGGCCGCCCCATGGCCCAGGGGGCCGTGGCGGAGGCGGCGGGCCTTTCCCAGGCCAACGCCAGCAAGCACCTCATCCATCTGGCCCGGGTGGGCCTGGTGAACCGCGAACCCAGCGGGAACCAGGTGCTCTTCACCCCGGCCTCGCCCCTCGTCCCCGAGGTCTGCGACCTGGTGTGCGGCTTCGTGGCCAGGCGCATCCAGGACGCCTTCTCGTCCATGTCGTAGGAGAACGCCCCCATGAAACCCCTCTCAGGGACCCTTCCGCTGCTCCTGGCCGTGGCCGCCCATGCCCAGGCCCCCCTCTCCCTCCAGGACGCCATCCGGCAGGCCTGGAAGGGCCAGAGCGGCCTCCAGGCCGGGGAGGCCATGGCCGAGAAGGCCCGGCTCGAAGCCGAGGCCCTCAAGGCGCTGCGCCTTCCCACCGTAAGCCTGGGCCTGGGCCTCACCCGCACCACCGAGCCCATGATGGCCTTCGGCACCCGGCTGGACCAGGCCCGCATCAGCCAGATGGACTTCATGCCCGACAGGCTCAACCACCCCGCCGCCATCACCGGGGGCGGCGCCACCCTCACCGTCCAGCAGCCCCTCTACGCCGGCGGCCGCATCGACGCCGCGGGCCGGGCGGGATCCTCCATGGCCTCCGCCGAGGCCTCCGCCCAGGCCTGGCGCCGCCAGCAGGTGGCCCTGGCCGTGGCCCAGGCCTACTTCGGGGCCCAGGTGGCGGACCAGGCCGCGCGCTACGCCGAGGACACCCTGAAGCAGGCCGCGGAGACCGAGCGCTTCGTGGCCGCGCGGGTGGAACAGGGCCTGATGCTCCGGTCCGAGGCGGACCGCGCCAGGGCCTTCCGGGCCCAGAGCGAGGCGGGCCTGGCCGAGGCCCGGGCCCGGACCGCCTCGGCCCGCTCCGCCCTCGCCCTCCTCCTGGGTTCCGACGCCACCGCCGTGGAACTCGCCACCTCCCTGGAGGCCCCGGAGGCCACCCCCGCCGCCGCCGGCAGCCGCGCCGACCTGGAGGCCGGCAGGCACCTGGCCGAGGCCGCGAAGGCCGGGGTGGACGCCGCCAAGGGCGCCCTCAAGCCCGAGGTGGGCCTCAGCCTCACCGCCGGCACCGCCCGCTACGCCCTGGGCGAGGGCGGGAACTGGACCACCGCCTCCCTGGGGGCCAAGTGGAACTTCTCCTTCGGCGATTCCCGGCGCGTGAGCGCCGCCAGGGCCCAGGCCCGCGCCGCGGCCCTCGGCCTCCAGTGGCAGGAGCGGCAGGCCTCCCGCGAGGTGGAGGAGGCCCGGCGCGCCGTGGACACCGCCGCCGCCAAGATCGCCTTCGCGAAGACGGCCCTGGAGGCCTCGGAAAGCGTGCGCGCCATCCGCACCGCCCGCCACCGGGAAGGCCTCCTGCCCCTGGTGGAGGTGCTGGACGCGGAGGCCGGCCTTTCCGGCGCCCGCACCCTCCTCCTCAACAGCCGGCTGGAATGGCGCGTGAGCCGCGCCCAGCTGGCCATGGCTCTCGGACAACCCATCGAAGGCGTCAAGGAGTAACCCCATGAAGCGCACCCTCCTCATCCTGCCCCTCACCGCCGTCCTGGCGGGCCTCGCCTGCGGCAGGCAAGAGGCCCCGTCCCAGGCCCCCGCCCTCCCTTCCGCCAAGGTCAAGCTGGCCGCCCCCGCCGGGGCCCTGGAGGGCGGATGGATCCCCGCCACCCTCACCTCCACCCGCAAGGCCACCCTCTCCACCCGCATGGCGGCCTCCATCCGCAAGGTGCACGTCACCGAAGGCCAGCGCGTGGCCGAAGGCGCCCTCCTGGTGAGCCTGGCCGACGACGACCTGCAGGGGGGCCTCAAGGCCGCCCAGGCCGCCGTGGACGCCGCGGCCGCCCACCACCGGCGGGTGGAGAATCTCATGAAGCAGAACGCCTCCACCCCCAGCGAGGTGGAGATGGCCGCCACCCAGCTGGCCCAGGCCCAGGCCGCCCTGGCGGGCGTCAAGGCCAATATCGCCTATACCCAGATCCGGGCCCCCTTCGCGGGGGTCGTCCAGCGCCGCTACGTGGACGAGGGCGCCTTCGCCGGCCCCGGCATGCCCCTGGTGGACCTGGAGGGCCAGGGCGCCCTCGAGCTGGAGGGCACCGTGTCCGAGCAGGAGGCCAGGAGCCTGAAGATGGGCCAGAAGGTGGCCTTCGAGGCCGAGGGAACCAAGGGCAGCGCCCAGATCTCCGCCCTCTCCACCGGCGGCGACCCCGTCTCCCACCGCGCGGCCTTCCGGGCCCGCATCCTGGGCGGCTCCTGGCGCACCGGCGCCTTCGCCCGCATCCAGGTGCCCGGCGTGAAGAGCGAGGGCCTCACCGTGCCCCGCACCGCCCTCGTCGTCCGCGGCGAGCTCACCGGCGTCTTCGTGGCCAAGGACGGCAAGGCCGAGCTCCGCTGGCTTTCCCTGGGCGACGCCCGCGGGGACCTGGTGCCCGTGCGCGCCGGCCTCGCCTCCGGCGAGCAGGTCATCGACGCCCCCGGAACCCTGGTCGACGGCCAGCCCATCGAGGTGGTGAAATGAGCGCCGAACCCAGGCTGGGTCTCGCCGGGAGGCTGGCCAAGGCCTTCCTCCGCAGCAAGCTCACCCCCCTCATCGTCTTCGCCTCCCTCCTCCTGGGCCTCATGGCCGTGGTGCTCACCCCCCGCGAGGAGGAGCCCCAGATCATCGTCCCCATGGTGGACCTGTACGTCCCCTACCCCGGCGCCAGCCCGAAGGAGGTGGAGTCCCAGGTCACCACGCCCCTGGAGAAGCGCCTCTGGGGCATCCCCGGCGTCGAGTACCTGTACAGCACCAGCCGCCCCGGCATGGCCCTCGTCACCGTGCGCTTCAAGGTCAACGAACCCCAGGAGCCCAGCCTGGTGAAGGTGCACCAGGAGCTGGCGGCCCATCCCGAGGTCCTGCCCGCGGGGGCCATGAAACCCATCGTGCGCCTCCAGACCATCGACGACGTGCCCTTCCTGACCCTGACCCTCCACGGCGAGGGCCAGACCCCCGGCCAGCTGCGCCGCCTCGGCGAGGCCCTCAGCCGCGAGCTCTCCACCCTGCCTGACACCGCCCAGGCCCGCGTCATCGGCGGCGCCCGGCGCATGGTGCGCATCGAGCCCGACCCCGACCGCCTGCGGGCCCTGAACGTGAGCCTTGCGGAACTGCAGCCCGCCCTCCAGAGCGCGGAGGCCCAGCTTCCCGCCGGCGCCCTGGTGGACCGGGGCCGCCGCACCACCCTGGAGGCCACCGGCTTCATCCTGGAGGCCCGGGAACTGAACCGCCTGGTGGTGGCCGTGCGCAACCAGCGCCCCATCTACCTGACCGACGTGGCCAAGGTGTCCGACGGCCCCGAGCCCGAGCCCCCGGTGGTCATGTTCGGCGAGCGCGGCAGCCTGGAGAACGCCGTCACCGTGACCCTGTCCAAGCGGGCCGGGTCCAACGCCACCGCCCTGTCCCACGCGGCCCTGAAGAAGGTGGAGGCCCTGCGGGGGGGCCTCCTGCCCCACGCCCTCAAGGTGGACGTGACCCGCGACTACGGCGAGACCGCCGGCGACAAGAGCAACGAGCTCATCGAACACCTGCTCATCGCCACCCTCTCCGTCATCGCCCTCATCGGCCTGGCCATGGGCTGGCGCTCCGCGGTCGTCGTGGGCGTCGCGGTGCCCGTGACCCTCGCCCTCACCCTCCTCCTCACCTACCTCTTCGGCTACACCCTGAACCGGGTGACGCTCTTCGCCCTCATCTTCTCCATCGGCATCCTGGTGGACGACGCCATCGTGGTGGTGGAGAACATCCACCGGCACATGCACCTGCCCGGCCCCCGAAAGAGCTTCGCCGCCACCGTGGTGGAGGCCGTGGACGAGGTGGGCAACCCCACCATCCTCGCCACCTTCGCCGTCATCGCAGCCATTCTCCCCATGGCCTTCGTGCGGGGCCTCATGGGCCCCTACATGCGGCCCATCCCCGTGGGCGCCAGCCTGGCCATGCTCTTCAGCCTCGCCATCGCCTTCATCATCAGCCCCTGGGCCAGCCTCAAGATCTTCCGCAAGGAGGCCCACCTGCCCGAGACCGACGAGAGCGGCCTGCACCCCGGCACCGAGGAGAACGCGGCGCCGGAACCCGGCCACGACCACCCCGAGGCAGGCCCCGAGGACTGGGGCACCCGCGCCTACCGGCGCATCATGCACGGCCTCCTCACCTCCGGCAAGGTGCGCCTGGCCTTCTTCGCCGGCGTCCTGGCCCTCCTGGGCGGCGCCATGGCCCTCGTCGGCACCGGCGTCGTGAAGGTGAAGATGCTGCCCTTCGACAACAAGTCCGAATTCATGGTCCAGCTGGACCTGCCGGCCGGCACGCCCAAGGAGGACGCCCTGGCCCTGGGCCAGCAGGTGGCGAAACGCCTCATGCGGGAACCGGTCGTGCGCAACGTGCAGGTGTACAGCCAGGAGGCCGCGCCCTTCACCTTCGTGGGCATGGTGCGCCACAGTTTCCTTCGCCAGGACGCCAGCATGGTTGACATCCAGGTGAACCTGGTGCCCAAGGGCGACCGCAAGGAACAGAGCCACGCCATCGCCACCCGGCTGCGCCCCGAGCTGGAGAAGATCACCGTCCCCGCCAGGGCCCGCATGAAGGTGGTGGAGATCCCCCCCGGCCCGCCC
>DATGXY010000015.1:0-3281 GCA_035298525.1 Holophaga sp. | reverse complement strand
CCGCCTTCCTCTCCAGCCACATCCTGGGGGTATCCTTGGCGACCTTGGCCACCAGGGCGGTGCCGGCAGGCAGGATGATCTCCCCCCCCTTGATGAAGGGCGCGAAGAGGCCGACCACCGGAATGAAGCTGACCACCACGCCTTCCTGGGTGCGGTCCTCGCCCCGGTAGGGGCCCAGGAAGCGCAGGGGGATGCGGCGGCCCTCGGCCTCCGCGTGGCGGATGGCCAGGAGCAGCTTGGCGGGGTGTCCGAAGATCTTGGGTCCCTGGCAGTCGATGATCTGGCCCAGCGCCTTGGCCCCGGCGGGGATCGCCACCCGGCCCGCCACGAGGACGGGGGTCTTCACGTGGAGGCGGAAGAAATCGTCCGCCTTGTTGGCGCCGGTGGAGACCTGCTCGTCCATCTCCAGGACGACGAGGGTGCCCGCCTCCAGGACCTGTGGAGGTTTCGGGGCGGGTGCGGCCGGAGGCGCGGGGGGGCTGGGAGGTTCCTGGGCCCGGAGAGCGGATGCGGAGGCCAGGAGGGCGGCGGTCAGCAGGAGGCCCTTGGGAGCAGGAGAAGCGGGGGACATGGCGATACAGTTCGACGCGGTGGGGTGCCCAAGCATATCAGTCCCATCCGCAGCCGGGCGAGACACGGGGTTCCCCTTCTGCCATACGCGAACCGCCCCATCGAGCATGCCCGAGGCCGCGATGACAGCCCCATGATCGAAGCCGGGCAGGCGTTCCTGCATCGCCGCCAGGAGTTCCCGCGCATCCACCGCGTCCCAGGGGACCGCGCACCCGGACCGGTTCGCACCCCGCAGGACCCAGTAGATCTCCCCGATGGGGAAGACATCCTCGGCCAGGATGAGGACTTCCTCGAGATCCGCCCAGAGGACCGCCTCTTCGGGGCCGCCGGGGTGGATGCACGCGATGCGGTTCCCGTCCACCAGGACCCGGGCGGAGGGAGGACGCGGCCGGGCGGGTGGCTTCCGCTTCAGCAATCGCATGAGGAAGAAGAGGGCGCCCAGGAAAAAGAGCAGGGTGGCCGGTATGGACCAGGAAACCTGACTTCGATCTCCGCTCAGAATCGCCGTCCCCCCGATCCAGGTGAACGCCAGGCAGATGATCAGTTTGGCGAGGTTCCTCAGCATGGCTTGTCCTTAGCTCGGCGGTACCCAGGGCCTTCCCGCCTGATGAACAGGCGTCGGGCCCTTGGGCCCATGGCCGGGGAGCGCCCCTGGTTCAGGTTGTCATGCCAGATCGTCTCCTGGGGACGGCCCGTCTGGCTATCCCTGGCCGCTGATGGGATGGAGGGGGACCGATGCCCGGTGGCGTGGGATCGTGCGCATGGTGGGACCTTGCCCAGCACCTGGCAGCCCTCCGCGAGCAAGGCGGCCAGGATGCCGTGGATGTCCGCCACCCGCAGATTGATCATGAACGGCGCGGCGCTCGGTTCGAAGTCGTCGGTGTCGGCCTTGAAGGGACACCACACCGTCGTCCCCTTCCCATCCAACGGATCCTCCGCCCACCGGTAGGCGACCCCGCCCCAATCCTTGAGCTTCAGCCCGAGGTGATCCCTGCTGCCAGGCCCCGAGGGCCTTGGGATCCCGCGCCTTGATGAAGATCCCACCCACACCCAAGACACGCTCCATGATGCTGCCTCCGCAGCTTGTTCCAGGGGGACGCAAGGCGCAGCGGGAGCATGACAGGACCGCGCCCCACCGGTAGCCTCTGTGGTTTGGTGGGGGGCTAGGCCAGGAGCCGGACTGAAATTCAGCCAGCCGGTTGGGGATCCAGGGCCGTGGCAGCGTTGTCGAAAGCCTGGCGGTTTCCCACATCGAGGAAGGACTCGCAGGCCACCCCGTTGGCGATGACCAGCCCGAACTCATCGAACTCCAGATGGAAGAGCCCCTGGGAGCCCGGAGGGTCCTGCCAGGCGAAGCCAATGCCGTCCACCAGATTGCCCGCCGGGACCAGATCGCCCCGGACGACCACCTGGTGATGGCCGGTGATGTAGAGATCCGCGTGGGGCATCTCCCCGTCCAGCGCGCCCTGGCCCATGCGGACAGACCGGTTGGACGCAAGGCCCCGGGCCGCGCCCCGGCACCCTGGGGCAGCACGCTTGCGGGCCACCCACTTCACCCTGGCCAGCGACGGCAGGCTCCGCCCGTTGCGGAAGCGCGCGTAGGGGATGAAGAACACCCAGGCCCCGTCCCGGAGGGTCTCGATGGGAACATCCCCCTGGGGGGTCCCGATCAGGGTGCCTTCCAGGAAGCAGGCCGCTTCGGCATTCCCCCCCTGGCCTCCCGCCCCCCCTCCGCCGCCGGTGTAGCCCGAACTGGTGCTGCTGAACCCGCCCATGTCCGGAAAGGCGTACAGTTGGAGGGTCGTCTCTTTCTGGATGTTGTAGTCGGCCAACGTCCTGTTGACCTCCAGCTTCGTGCCTGAGAACACGATGGTCTGGAGATCCGGGGCGAGGGCGGTCTTGTCCTCGATCCGCCCCTCCAGGGTCTGGACGCTGTCGGTGGGCTCCACATCCAGGGTGATGTTCTTGCCGTTCAGGTCCCTTACGAAGATCTGCATGCCGCGGCTCCGGAGTCGCAACGCCCCGGAGGCGTAGGAACAGCACCCAGAACCTGGCGTTTTGAAAAATTGAATTCAAGGTTTTCTTCGGCCGGTAAAAATATTCCATGAATTTTGAATCAGGCCTGGGCAGGCCTCCTGAGCCGGAGGAAGCACGGCGCCCAAGGGGGCACCGGGAGGCTTCCCCATGGCAGTAAGCCGAAAAATTTCACCACAACCCCATGCGAAGCCCATCCAGCCAGACCCCTTCCGGGGCCCGGGCTGGAAGCGGCGTCATGAGCCCCTTACCCAAGGCCGAACGGAATCCAGGCGTACTTCCCGAACGTCCATCTGACCATCGGCCGGTTCCACGTCATGAAGATGGCCAATGAGGCCGTCGACCAGGTTCGGCGGATCGAGGCCAAGGAGCACCCGGAGCTCAAGCGCACCCGCTACTGCTGGCTCAAGAACCCCTCGAACCTCTCCCGCCGGCAGCGGGAGCGCCTCGACGACCTGAAGTGCTCCAACCTCCTGACTGCCGAAGCCTATCGAATGAAGAAGGAACGCACTGCGTGCCTTCTCCAGGGCTTCTACTGGTCTTCCCCCAAATTGGAAACCAAACGAAGAGTTGGGATCGGGGGTTTGGGTTGAGAAACATGGCGTTCTCGGGGCCTGAGAGCCGGGCTCATGATAACGTCTCGACTGCCTGGGCGGAGGGTAGAGCTCCGGAGGGAT
>DATGXY010000014.1:0-4642 GCA_035298525.1 Holophaga sp. | reverse complement strand
GTGGCCTCCTGCACCCCCAGGTAGGGCATCAGGATGGGGTCCTGGCGCTGCTCGGGGAGGGTGTCGGGCAGGTAGAGGCCCGCGTCCAGGCCCGGGAAGGGGTTCAGCCGCAGGGTGCGCCCCGGGTCGAGGGCGATGGTGCCCGTGGCCGTCACGCCCAGGGGCTTGCCGGTCTCCAGCACGTTGGAGACCTCCACCTTGGACACGGTGAGGCCCTGGCGTTCCATGCGGGTCTTGTACCAGGCCTCCCGCGCCGTCGGCGACTTGGATCCCAGGGATTCCCGGGCGGCCAGGGCCGCGGCGCCCACGCTGGTCTGGGTCATGGAGACCGCGCCGGCCTCGCCCGTGGCGTCGATCTCGAAGGCGTACGTGCGCGTGTTGGCCTTGGGCATGGACACGGCCACCGAGCGGAACTCGGCCTGCCAGTTGACGCTGTTCATCACCACCGCCCGGGTCCCCTCGTAGGGGTAGGGAAGCTCCCCGGGAGGCACGAGGCGGTTCATGGGATCAAGCCAGATGCCCCCCTGCCCCGGCTCGTCCACCAGGAGGAGCATGTGGGTGAACTGGTAGGGGGTGCGCGTCTCGGGGCTCACCGTCCAGAACCTGCGGTCGGACACCAGGGCCACCTTGGGCTGGAGGCCCTCCTCCGAGAGGATGTGGAAGAGGAGCCGGGTGATCCCCGGGTTGTCGGTGAATCCCTCGCGGGCCGCGAAGTCCAGGTCGGAGGTGCCCATGCCGTTGTCCACCCTCTGGCGGGCCCCGGCCGGGGGCTTCTCGTCGAAGAGGAGGTCGTCGAGGTTCCTGACCCGGGCCAGGACGCGCTCCGTGATCACCCGGGCCTTCTCCCGGGGGCCGCCCTGCAGGTCCTTCCGCACCTCCTGCGAGAGGGCGCGGTAGCCGCTGCCCTTGGACACCAGGTTCGTGAACCAGTTCCGGTAGAACATGTCGGCCACCTTGGCCCAGTAGGCGGCCGCGGGGGCCTTTTCCAGGTGCTGGATGCCCTCGATGGGCCGGTGGAACAGGACCTTGGGGGTGGGCCGGTTCACCTCGATGGAGTAGGGCACCAGGGGGGCGGCGGGCAGGTTCCGGAAGGTGAAGGTGTCGCCGTTGCTGGTGGAGCCCTGCTGCATGGAGAAGCCCGCGGGCAGCATCGCCAGGGTCCAGAAGACCTCGCGCCCCCGCTGCACGGTGACGGACTGGGTGGGATAGGCCCCGCCCAGGGAGGCGTACCAGAAGTTGCCGCAGCGCTCCGGGAGGTTGCCCAGGTCGTGGAGGGCCATGCGGTTCTGGTTGGCCTTTCCCCTCGCCGTGGCCTCGCGCCAGAAAAGGTCCACCACGCAGTCCGCGGTCAGGCCCGGCGGCACGAGGACGCCTTCCTTCTGGCTGCCGTCCCGGGTGGAGACCACGGTGCGCACGAGGAAGTCCTGGCGCTTGCCGATGGACTGGACCCGGCCGTCAGGGTAGGTGACCTGGCCTTCCAGGAACAGCAGATCGGCGGGCATGTCCGGAAACTCGGCCGCGGCCTGGCCCGCCTGGCTCAGGATGCGGATGCGGATCGTCTGGTCGAAGTGGAAGGGCTGGAAGTCCAGCTTGCGGTCCACGATGACGGCCCCCTGGGCCACCAGGGCGGCGTCATCGCGCAGGGCCCACACCTCCTTGGGGATGGATGGGAAACCAGCGACCAGGGCCGGGGCCGCGGTCAGGGCCAGACAGAGACATGCCAAGGGCTTCACGGGTACGGCCTCCGGGTGGATGGGATCCATCCATTGTGGACGCCGCGCCGGAATTGGACAAGCGCCGGTTCAGGCCCCGGCCGAGGCCAGGCGTTCCCGGGTCAGCCGCGCCAGGCAGCGGATGAAGGCGGGGGACGTGGCGGGGGCGGGGAGCCTGCGGTAGGTGCGGACCCCCGCGGCCTCGGCCACCTCCCGGAACTGGATGTCCAGTTCGTGGAGGGTCTCGATGTGCTCGGTGACGAAGCTGACGGGAAGCACGATCACGTCGCGGCCGCCCAGGGCCTTCAGCACGGAGCCCAGCTCGGGCTCCAGCCACTGGATGGGCCCCACCTTGCTCTGGTAGGCCAGGCGGTAGCCGCCGGGAACCTCGCCCACGCGCGCCCTCACGGCGGCGAAGGTGGCCTCGATCTCCCGCTCGTAGGGATCCCCCTGCTCGATCTGCTTCTTCGGGAGGCTGTGCGCGCTGAAGAGCACCACCGCCTCGGGCAGCTCCGCCAGGGCCGCCCTCAGGGGCGCGGCGAGGCTCTCCACGTAGTCGGGGTCGGTGGCGTAGTGGAGGACGCCCGGGAGCACCTCCATGCCCAGGGCCTTCGCCTCCCGCTCCAGCTCCACGAGGCTGGAGCCCGTGGTGGCGCGGCAGTCGTGGGGATAGAGGGTGACGGGCAGGAGCCGGCGGATCCCCTGGGCCTTCAGGGCCCTGAGCTCCCCTGCGGCCCGGGGCGAGGTGTAGCGGAAGACGATCTTCACCGGGGCGGGGCGGCCCTCCTCCCGCAGGGCCTCGCGAAGGGCCGAGGCCTGGGCCGCGGTCTCGCGGAGGATGGGGCTCCCGCCGCCGATCTCGTCGTACCTCGCCATCACCTCCTTGCGCCGCGCCTTGCTGATCATCGTCGCGAAGAGGGGCTGCAGGAACGCGGGGCCGGGGAACTTGATGATGTCCCGGTCGGAGAAGAGGCGGTACAGGAAGCCCTCCACGTTCCGGGAACGCAGGGGCCCCCCCAGGTTGAGGAGGACGACCGCCGTGTCCGTCACACCGTCCTCGAGAAGGGGGTGCTGGCGGCGAGCTTCTTCAGGTAGGCGTCGAAGGGCTGCACGAGGTTGCGCACGAAGCGCCGCCCCAGGGGCGTGATGAAGATGCCCTCCTCCTTCACCTGCACGGTGCCGTAGGGCTCCTCGGCCTTCAGCTCCTCGATGGCGTCGGCGAAGTGGACCCGGCCGTCGATGCCGTAGCGCTTCGCCACCATGTCCCAGCGCAGCTCGAAGGTGCCCATGAGCTCGTGGATGAGCCAGCGGCGCATGAGGTCCTCCTCGTGCAGGCGGTAGCCCTTGTGCACGGAGAAGCGGCCGCCCTCCACGTCCCGCTCCCACTTGGTGAGGATCTTCTCGTTCTGGCTGTAGACCCCGGCCACGTTGGAGATGGCCGAGGGGCCGAAGCCCAGCAGGTCGCTGCCGGCGGCCACGGCGTAGCCCATGAAGTTGCGGATGAGCCTGCCCTCCCTGACGGCCTTGGCCATCTCGTCGTCGGGGCGGGCGAAGTGGTCCATGCCGATGGCCACGTAGCCGTGCTTCTCCAGGATGTCCACCGCCAGGAGCAGCAGCTCCAGGCGCAGCTCGGGCCTGGGCAGGGTCTCCACGGGGATGCTGCGCTGGTGGGCCAGCACCTTGGGCAGGTAGGCGAAGCCGTAGATGGCCATGCGGTCCGGGGAGAGCTCCAGGGTGCTCTCCAGGGTGCGGCGGAAGGTGTCCAGGGTCTGGCCGGGGAGGCCGTAGACCAGGTCCAGGTTGATGCCGGGGAAGCCCAGCTCCCGGGCCTGCTTCACCGTGGCCAGGGTGTGGTCCCAGGTCTGGCCCCGGGTGATGAGGGCCTGCACGCCCTCGTCCAGGTCCTGCACGCCGAAGGAGACCCGGTTGAAGCCCATCTCCCGCAGGGCCGGAAGCTGGTCGGGCTGCAGGAAGGTGGGATCCACCTCGATGGAGACCTCGGCGTGGGGCAGCAGCTCGAAGCGGCTCGTGATCAGGTCGAAGGTGCGGCGCAGGTCCGGCACGTTCAGGTAGGTGGGCGTGCCGCCCCCCCAGTGCAGCTGCACCGCCTCGCGGCGGTTGGGCAGGTGCCGGGCCCACAGTTCCACCTCGGCGTCCAGGGCCTTCAGGAAGCCCTCCACCGGGGTGTACTTGGGGCTCACCACCACGTTGCAGCCGCAGTACGAGCAGCGCCGCCCGCAGAAGGGCAGGTGCGCGTAGAGGGAGAGGGGCTGGGGGTCCTGGTCGGCCCGGGCGAGGGCCTGCACGACCTCCTCCTGGGGGAAGCCCTCGGACCACACCGGGGGCATGGGATAGCCCGTGTACCGGGGACCGGGGCGGTCGTAGTGCTTGATGAGCTCGGATAGGGCCAGGGCCATGGAGGGGCCTCCAGGATTGATTCTCTCAGATGTTGGCGACCCGGAGGGTCACATATCACCCCTTGACGGCGTCGATGACCGCGCCGACCACGTCCGGGTCGGTCTCGGGCAGCAGGCCGTGGCCCAGGTTGAAGACGTGGGGGCGGCCCTTCATCGTTTCCACGATGGCCTTGGCCTTGCGCACGGCCGTTTCCTTGCCGGCCAGCAGGGCCGTGGGATCCAGGTTGCCCTGCAGGACCTTGCCGGGGAAGAGATCCCGGGCCTCCGCCATGGGCACCTGCCAGCTGACGGCGAAGCCCTCGCAGGGCAGGCGCTTGAGGCTGGCGGGAAGGATGCCCCGGGGGAAGTAGAGGCGGGGAGCCCCCTCCACCTGGGCCAGCGCACGCTCGGCTGCCGGCAGGGCGAAGGTCTCGAAGTCCTCCCGGTCCAGCTCGCCGGCCCAGGTGTCGAAGAGCTGCACGCCCTGGGCGCCGGCGCCAATGTGGAGGTTGAGGAGGCGGGCCGAGGCGTCGG
>DATGXY010000013.1:0-14109 GCA_035298525.1 Holophaga sp. | reverse complement strand
ACGCCTTCGACGATGATCATGCAGCGCCGGTAGTGACGGCGGAGCTGTTCGAGCTGGCGGGTCTCGGGGGGGCGGGCCCCGGCGGGGTGGAAGTGGCCCCGGGCGGCGGTGGGGTCGCCCAGGAGGTCCCGCAGGCGGCGGTTGACGCAGCCGTAGGGTCCCCTGGGATCGCCCGTGGCCGTGATGGCGGAGGATCCGTTCGCCTTGGCCGGGGGCAGGAAGCGGGGCAGGATGAGCTGGGCCTTGGCCCGGGTGAGGGCCACGTAGAGGAGACGCTCCCATTCCTCCCGGGTCTCGAGGTCGATGGCCTCCCGCACGTGGGCGGGGGCCAGGCCGGCCTTCCCCAGCCAGGCCCGGCGCTCCCGGGCGGCGTCGTGGTAGCGGTGGAGGACGGCCCTGGTGCCCCCCGCGCTGATGCCGCCGTACACGGCCACCACGGGTGCCTCCAGGCCTTTGGACTTGTGCATGGTGAGGATCTGGACGGCCCCGCCGGCGCGCTCCAGGCGCTGGACGTCCCCGTCCTCCACCGCGGGGCGCTCCACGCCGTCGATCCAGCGCTGGAGGGCGGTGGCCAGGTCCAGGAGGGTGCCGTGGCGGGCCAGGGCCTCGGCCAGGAGGAGTTCCAGCAGGTGGTGGATATTGGTGAGGGCGCGCTCCCCCTCCTCCAGGAAGAGGAGGCGCCGGGTGACGCCGCTTTCGGAGACCATGCGGCCGAAGAACTCGCCGTAGCGCCGGGCCCGGGCCAGGTCGTGCCACGCGAAGAGCCGGCGGAGGACGGGGCTGGATTCGGGCAGTTCCCGGCAGGCCTCGGCCTCCCGGAAGGTGAGCCCGAAGAAGGGGCCCAGCAGGGCCTTGGCCCGGGGGCCCTCGGCCAGGGGGGCCTCCACGGCCAGGAGGAGATCGCGCACGGCCGCGGCTTCCGGGGTGTCGAAGAGCCCGTCCTGCTTGAAGAAGGCGTAGGGGACGCCGGCGTCCTTGAGGGCGGCGGCGATCTCCTGGCCCTCCTGGGAGGTGCGGGTGAGCACCATGACGTCCTCGGGGCGGAGGGGGAGGGCCTTTTCCCCCGTTCCGAAGCGGGGCGCGGAACGAAGGAGGTCCCGCACGGCCAGGGCCAGGGCGGGGGCCAGGGTCTCCCGGGCCTCCTGGGCGCCGGCCGCCTGCAGTTCCACCACCTGCACGGCCGGGAGGGGGGCCCCGTCCGCGGCGGTGAAGGCGAGGGTCCTGCGGCCGCATTCCACATGGCCGTCGCCCAGGGCCTCGTTCCCGCCCGTGAAGAAGGCGGTGCCTCCCGGCCTGAAGACGGAGCAGTAGGCGTCGATGACGCCGGGGGTGGAGCGGAAGTTGGTGTCCAGGACGAGGGGTGCGCGGCCGGTGGCGGCCTTGACCTCGTCCACGGCCCTCAGGTACGTGGGCAGGTCCCCGCTGCGGAAGCCGTAGATGGCCTGCTTGGGATCGCCCACGAGGATGAGGCGGTGGGCGCCGGAGGCCAGGAAGAGGGTGCGGAAGATATCCCACTGGCGGTGGTCCGTGTCCTGGAACTCGTCGATGAGGGCCACCTGGTACCGCTCCCGGAGCCGGGCCACCATGGGGGCGCCGGCGGGGGAGGTGACGGCCTCGTGCACGAGGGCGATCATGTCGCTGAAGTCGAACCAGCCCTTGTCGCGCTTGAGGGCGGCGAGGGCCTCGGCCACCTGGGGGAGGTAGCGGGCGGCGACGACGGCCCGGAAATCGAAGCCGAGGGGGGCCAGGGAGGCGCCGAGGGCCTCCAGGTCCGGGTCCCCGCAAAGCTTCTCCCGCAGGTAGTTGGCGTCCTCTGCGGGGAAGGCCGCCCAGAGGGTGGCGGGGCTTTCCCGCACGCCGGGGTCGTCCAGGGCGGCGTCCAGGGCATCCGCGAGGCGGAAGAACTTCCCGTGGCTCTGGGGGGCCAGGCCCGCGGCCTTGAGGGCGGCCTTGAGGGGGCCGGGCTTTCCGGCGTGCTCGGCCAGGAGGGCCTTGAGGGGGGCGCGGGGGATGGCCGCGGCGACGGCGGCGGGATCCTCCACGGGGCCCAGGTCCAGGGCCTCGCGCTCGTCCAGGGCCTTGCGGAGGAAGTCCCCCAGGCCCTCCAGGTCCCTGAAGGCGTCCAGGGCCGCTTCCAGGAGGCGGGGGTCGTCCGTGGCGAAGCGGGTGCGCAGGAGCTGCTTGAAGGCGAGATCGAAGGCGGATTCGGCGCTCACCTGCTCCTGGGTGAAGAGGCGGCCCCCCTCGAAGGCCCCGTCCTGCAGGGCCTGCTGGCAGAAGCCGTGGATGGTGGAGATGGAGGCGCGGTCGAAGGCGTGGACCGCGGCCCTCAGCCGTTCCTTTTCCGCGGGGCCGAGGGTCCAGAAGGAGCCATCCGTCCCGGGATCGTCCTTCTCCAGGGCGGCCAGTTCCTGGAGCTTGGCGCGCACCCGCTGCTTCAGCTCCAGGGTGGCCTTCACGGTGAAGGTGACGACGAGGATCCTCTCGAGGGGCACGCCGGCCAGGACCAGGTCCACCACCAGGTGCTCGATGGTGAAGGTCTTGCCGGTGCCGGCGCTGGCCTCGATGACGCAGTGGCTGTCGCCGAGGCCCTGGAGGATGGCGGGGCGGGGATGGCGGAGGATCATGGCTTCCTCCAGGCCTTGACGGCCGCGGCCTGCCGGAGGTAGTCGCCCAGGCGCGCCTCCACCAGGGCCACGGGGTCCGGCGGCGGTTCCAGGCGCCAGGGCGCGGGCACGGGGCCCCGCAGGGTGGAGAAGGAACCGCCCAGGGCTTCGTCCTTGTCCAGCTTCTCCCGCACCCAGGCGCGGATGAAGGGGGCGGAGAGGACGCCCTTGTCCAGGCCGTCCAGGACGGCCTCGATGGGCATGAGGACGGCGTGGTCCCCGGCCAGGAGATCCTGGACCCAGGCCCGCAGGCGCTCCCGGGCGGCCTCCGGCTCCAGGGGTTCCAGGGTGAAGTGGAAGACGCCGGCGGGCTTCTTCCCGTCGCCGCTGCAGAGGAAGAGGGCCTCGTGGGGGGCCGCGGTCCCCGTGGCGCAGGCCCGGAGGACGTGGTCCAGGAGGGCGCGGAGGCCCTTGCGCCGGGCGGCGGCCAGGGCCGGTTCGCCCCCGGATTCCAGGCAGAGGGAACCGCCCAGGGCCTGGGGCTGGAGATCGCCCGCCACCTCCACCTCCACGGTCCGCCCCTCCAGCTCGACGGGGACGCGCACGGCGGGGAATTCCCGGTCCACCTCCCCGCCCCGGCCGGCGCCGATGCGCCAGCGCTGGGGGACGGCCCCGCCCAGGAGGCCCGTCCACACGCGGACCTGGTCCAGGTCCGCCTCCCGCTCCCGGGCCCCGAAGATCCCGAAGGGGGCCGCGGCCCGGGCCTGCATGCGGGCCACGGCGCGGTCGTAGAGGGGTTCGGGATCGGCCCCGGCGCGGGCGGCGTCCAGGGCCACCTCCCGCAGGAGGCCGTAGCGGTCCAGGAATTCGGTGGTGAAGGGTTCCTCCTCCATGGCGGAGCGGTCCTCCACCCCGTCCCGCCCCATGGCCAGGCGCACCCGGGCCGCCCCGCTGAGGGGGCATTCCAGCCACGCGCGCAGATCGGAGAGGGTGAGGCGCAGGGGAGGCCTGGGGGCGCCGGCGGCGGGGCCCGGGTGGGCCAGCCACGCCTGGAGCCGCGCCAGGAGGGCGGGAGGCGCCCCCAGGTCCCCCAGGGCCGGGGGCATGGCCAGGGGGCCCGCCTTGCGCAGGTCGCGGCCCAGGGCCAGGGCGAAGGCCTCGTGCTCCGCCGCCTCGGCGTAGCAGCGCAGGCCCCCTTCCCCGCCCAGCAGGCCCGGGAAGTAGGCGGCGTCGAAGCGGCGCAGGGGGTGGCGCTCGACGAGGGCGCCGGCCTCCGCCGGGTCCAGGTAGCGCGAGGCCAGGTCCCGGAATTCCTTGAAGAGGCTGGAGGGTTCCAGGTCCTCGCCGCTCAGTTCGTCCTTGGCCACGTAGCTGCAGACCAGGTGGTCCCGGGCGCAGAGGAGGGTCTCCAGGAAGAGGTAGCGGTCCTTCTCGGTCTGGCTCACGTCGCCCCTGCGGCGGCCCTTGGCGCGCAGGTCCAGGGGCATGCGCACGTCCCGGCCCGGGAAGACGCCCTCGCCCATGCCCATGAGGAAGACGGCGCGGCAGGGGATGGCCCGCATGGGGGCGTAGCTGGAGACGACGACGCCCCGCAGGAGGGCCGAAGGGTGCTCGGCCCGGAGGCGCCCCGCGGCCTCCAGGGCCAGGTGGCGCGCGGCCTCGTAGCCCAGGTCCGGCAGATCCAGCCCCTCGGGGGCCAGGTCGCCCAGGCGGCGCATGAAGGTCCGGATGCGCTCCAGGGCCTTCACCACCAGCTCGTCGTCCCCCTGGAGCCAGCGGCCCAGGAAGGTCTCGAAGCGGTCCAGCCATTCGGGGAGGGGGGCCCGGAGATGCAGCAGGGACCGGGCCTCGGCCACGAGGCCCCGGGCCAGGGCCAGGAAGCGCCCGGCGTCGGCCAGGTCCGCCCCGGAAAGGACGGGGAAGGCCTCGCCGGCCACCTCCAGCTGGGAGCTCTCGGCCATGAAGGCCCCCAGGGCCAGGCGCCGGAGGCCCTGGTCCCAGTTGAGGGCGTCGGCCCCGAGGTAGGTGCCGGCCCAGTCCTCCCGGTCCGCGCCCCGGACGATGCCGAGCGCCTCGCACCAGCGGGCCCAGGTCCCCGGGCTCGCCTCGGGGAAGGCGGCCCTCAGGGCCGGGTGGGAGAGGATCCGCAGCACGGCGGCCCGGGTGAAGCCGGAACCCGGCAGGGCCAGGAGCAGTTCGGCGGCCTCCAGGGTCTGGGCCATGACGCTGGTGGCGCCCGCGCCCCGGGTCCAGGGGATGTGCCGGGTCTCCAGGAAGGCGGCCTGGAGGTGGGCCAGGTAGGCCTCCTCCTGGGCCGGAGGCACCAGCACGGCGATATCGGAGAAGCTGAGCGGATCGGCGGCGGGGGCCGCCTCCATGAGTCGCCAGATGGCGGTGGCCACGGCCTCGGCCTCGCGCCTGGGGCTGGGGCACGCCAGGAAGCGCAGGCTGCCGTCGGGGGGCGAAGGGGGGCCGGCGGGGTCCTGGAAGCGCAGGATGTCCCGCTGGACGCGGTGGAGGAGGGTCTCCCCGCCGGGGTCCTCGAAGCAGGGGGTGAAGTCGCAGCCGCTGACGTCGTTGAGGAGGCGGATGTTCTCGCGTCCGGGCCGGCCCCAGCGGCGCAGGGCCTCGGGGCCCTCGGCGGCCAGGGCGTACACGTCGTCCTCGGGGTCGCCGGGGTCCGCGGCGGGGCCTCGCCGGGCGGCTTCGCGCCGGGGGCGGGAGGCGCGCCAGAGGGTCTCGCCCGTGCTCGTGAGGTCCTCCCAGAACTCCCCGCAGGGGTTCAGGGCGTACAGGTGCAGTTCGGTGAGTTCCCCCAGGCGGGTGTAGGCCTGGTGGTACACCTGGGCCACGTGGGTGAGCCCGAAGAGGTGCAGGGCCGGCGGCAGGGCTCCCGACCCGAAATCCGGGTGGCGGAGGGCCTCCTCCAGGACCAGGTGGGGGACGCCCAGGGCGTCCAGGCGCCGGAGGGCCTCCCGCCACAGGAGGCGCTGCCAGGTCTCGAGGCCGGGGTCCGGCGTGGCGTCCCGGTCCTCCCGCCACGCGGGGATCCATTCGGGACGGCTGCGGGCGTACTCCTGCATGAGGTGGGCCAGTTCCCCGGAAAGCTGAAGGGCCTTGAGGCCCAGGGCGTCCCCCTGGAGGTAGTGGCGGGCCCGCGCCAGGCGGGGATCGGCGAGGAAGGCTTCGTCGTGGAGGACGGAAAGGAGGGCCCCCTGGAGGCGCTCCGTGGAGAGGAGCCGGAAGGCGCCATCGGGCATCAGGCCCCGCCAGGCCCCCTCCAGGAAGGTGAAGCGCAGGTTGGCGGCGACGCCCAGGCGCCGGGCCAGCTGGATGCGCATGTACTCCTTCAGGTGGGGGTTGGGTGCCACCAGGTGGACCGGTTCCCAGGGGCCGCGCCCGGCCCTTTCGGCCCTCACCGCGTCCGCGAGGCGGTCCAGGAGGGCCTCGGTGCGGTTGGAGTAGGTGAGATGGATCATGGGCCGGTCCGGAGGGGCGGAATTGTATAAATCAGTGAACGGAAAGGATAACCCGGGAGGCGGGAAGGGGCCTGCTCCAATTTGCCGGGACGGGCGCGCCAGTGGATGTCCACGGCGGCGGAGGCTCAGCCCCCGAGGACCGCATCCAGGTACCGCGCCACCACCGCATGGTCATCCGAATCCACCCGCAGCCAGGGATTGGCCTCGTGGAGCAGGTCCAGGATCGCCGTCGCGTCCAGGGCCTCGCCCGGGACGGTGTGCTCGTGGAGTTCCAGCCATTCCTCCAGGGCCCCCGCCTTGGCTCCCAGGCGCTTCACCGTGGGGAGGAGGCTCCGGAAGCGGTAGGCGTCGCCGCCGCAGGCCTCGACCGCGGCCGCCAGGGATTCCCAGTACTGGACCTCCTTCTTGATCCCCAGGTCCCTGGCGGCGGCCTCCAGGTCCTCCGGCCCGAAGGGCCTGCCCCGGCCCCGCTTGGCGTAGGCCTGGGCGTTCAGGAGGAGGCCATGGCGCGCGGCGAGGGTGGCGTCCTCCTCGCCCGGGCCCAGGCGGAGCTGGCCGAGGGTGCGCCGGTTCCGCGCCACGTGGGGGTGGAGTTCCTCCGTCCGCGCGAAGAGGTGGGAAATGTGCAGCCGGTCCAGGGGCACGAAGAGCTCCGCCTCCCACCCGCCGCAGGCCGCGGCGTAGGCCTCGAAATCCAGGGCGGGATCGGGCAGGGTCCGGCGCAGGCCCGCCACGGCCTTGCGCGGGGCCTGGGCCTGGGCATGGCGGAGGGCCGCCTGGTCCAGGGAGACGAGGTTGAAGCCCTGGGGGCCCGCGGCGTCCCGGATGGCCTCCAGCTCCCAGAGCCGGGCCGTGAAGTAGAAGACCTGGCGGTCCCGGGCGATCTCCACCAGGGCCTGGACGATGGCCTGGGAGCGTTCGTCGTCGCTGTTGGCCAGGGCCTCGTCCAGGAACACGGGGAGCCGCGCGCCGGCGGGGCCCTCGGTGCGCTCGATGAAGCCCAGGCGCACCGCCATGAGCAGCTGGACCCGGGTCCCGCTGGAGAGCTCCTCCAGCCTGAAGGCGCGGCCCTTGACGGCGTCGTGGACGACGAACCCCGCCTCGCGCCTGAAGTGGAGCCGGTAGCGGTCCCCCGTGAAGCGGCGGAGCCACGTCTCGGCCAGGGCCACCACCTCGGGTTGGTCCGCCCCCGCGATGCGCTGGAGCCGGGCCACGATCCGGGTGACGGCCAGGTCCTCCATGTTCTCCAGGATGGCCTGGCGCTTGCGGTGCCGGGCTTCGGCCAGTTCCTTCATCCTCTGTTCCAGGTCGCGGCCCCTGCGCAGGGAATCCAGGCGGCCTTCGATGCGCTGGATCTCGCCGAAGGCCGCGGTGGCCTTCGCGGCCTCCCGTTCCAGGGCGGCGCGCCGGGCCTCCAGGGCCTCCGCGTCCTCCCCCCGGTCCAGGCGCCCGAGATCCGCCTCCTGGTCCAGGACGCGTCCGCGCAGGTCCCGGGCCTGGGCCACGAGCAGGTTCCATTCCCCGATGCGGGCCACGTCCCGGGCGAGGGCCTGGGGATCGGGGGCGGGGTAGCCCCGGTCCGACCAGAAGCGGGCGATGCGCGCGGCCAGGGCCCGCGCCTGGTCCTGGTGCACCTCGATCCGGCGGTCGATCTCCTCCACCTCCGCCAGGAGGGCGGAGGCCCGCCGCCAACCGTCCTGGATCTCCCGGGCGCGGGCGGCGAGGGCCGCTGGTTCCCCGGGCGGGACGGTGAAGCCGCTCTGGGCCAGGCTGGCCCGGAGCGCGGCGTCCGCTCGGTCCAGGCGGGCCCGGGCCGCCGTTTCCGCGCTCCTCGCCGCTTCCAGTTCGGCGAGGGCCAGGGTCCAGTCCCGCAGGGACTGGGCGAAGTGGAAAAAGGGGGACCGGCCCAGGGCCGGATCCGACGGGGAGAGCCCCAGGGCGGCCACCGCATCCTTCCAGCGGGCCGCCCAGGCCTCGAAGGCTTCCCTGGTTGCGTCCAGGCGCTGGCGCGCCTCGTCCCGGCGGGCCTTCATTTCCAGGGCGGCATCCAGGCGGCCTGCCTCCGCCGCCAGGCGTTCCAGGCTGGCGAGGACGCCTTCCCGGGTCCAGGCGGCGGGCCGCAGGGCGGGAAAGGGCTCCAGGGCCGCGAGGGCGGAGGCCCGGGGGCCTTCCTGGGCGGCCCCGCCCCGGAGGCGGGAAAGGGGCACGGCGGCCGCGGCCAGGAAGAGGATCCCCGCGCCAAGGCGGCCGGCGGGGTTCCCCCAGGCCGCCAGGAGCAGGGCCCCCAGGGCCAGGGCCAGGGCGGCGAGGAGGAGGCCGGGAGGCACGAGGCGCCGGGCCTGGGCCGCCTCCCCGGCCTGAAGCCAGTCCTCCAGCCGGGTCCGGGCGGTCCCCAGGCGCTCCCGCCGGCCCGGGTCGGGCGCTTCGGCGGGCAGGAGGTCATGGAAGCGCTGGGCCGCGTCCCAGGCGGTGCGGCGGGGCTCGCAGTCCTCGGCCAGGGCGCGCAGGCTCCCCAGGGCCTGCTCCAGGCCCCGGGTCTCCGGGTCTCCCTGGAAAAGCCAGGCGTGCTGGTCCCGCCAGCCCTTCTCGGCGCCTTCCCGGCCGATGCGGAGGGCCTCGGCGGCCCGGTGGCCCTCCAGGGCCCCTTCCAGGGCGGCGATGAGGGGTTCCAGGCTGTCCGGCCCGGCGGCATCCCCGTGGAGGTGAGCGGGGAGGGGAAGGGATCGGAGGGCGGCCGCCTTCCCGTCCCGGTCCCCCTCCAGGCGGAGGCGGGCGGCTTCCGCTTCGCCGGCCTGGGCCTCCAGGCCGGCCACCAGATCAGGATCCGTCGCCCCCAGGCGGGGCATGGCCCCGGGGAAGCCCTCCAGCGTCCGCTCCAGTTCCTGGAGCCGCGCCCGGTCCCGGAGGAGGGCGAGCTTGTTCTGGACGGGGGCCAGGCCCTCCGCCGCAAGGCGGGCCTTCTCGTGGATGGCGCGCTGCTCAGCCAGCTGCCGCTCCAGATCCTGGTTGTCGTCCATCTCCTTCCGCTTGGCCTTGAAGGCGCTTTCCGCCGCGGAAAAGAGGGTGAAGGCGGCATGGCCTTCATGGATGGGACGGGCGGCCCCGCCCGCCGCCTCCTGGGCGGCCTCCAGGCTGATCCCGCCGTCCAACTGGATCTCCACCTGGCGGGCGAAGGTCTCCCCCGCGGAGGCGGAGGCGAGGAGATCGTGGAGGGAGAACCAGTACTGTTCGGCGGCCCCCTCCTGCCCCCAGGGGGCGGCGGTGGCGGCCAGGCCCCGGGTCTCGTCCCGGAAGGCGAGTTCCCGTCCGCTGCGGGCCGCGGTCCAGGGGCCCTCCTCGAAGACGAGGGACGCGGAGGCGCGGAGCGAATCCCGGCGGTCCTTCCAGAGGAGGCCGCGGAGGGCGTTGGCGAGGGTGGTCTTGCCGGTGCCGTTGGGACCCCACACCACGTTGAGGCCGGGGGCGAAGGAGTCGAGGCCGGGGTACTCCCCGGGGTGGAAGCCGGGGGCCTCCGAGATCCTCACCTGGCCGAAGCGCACGCCGCTCACGCGAGCCTCCTTTCCCGCTGCTCGTCCAGGGCCTGCAGCAGGCGCTTCGCGGCCTGGAGGACGGCGTTCCGGGGCGATTCGCCCCGGACCAGGGGGTAGCGGCCGTACAGTTCGCCCATCTCCCCCAGGAGACCCTCGAGGCCGGGCGGCTCGGGCTCCCCGGCCTCGAGCCGCAGGATGAGGGAGGCGAGGGTCCCCAGGGGGCCGCTCTCCCGGACCAGGGCGTCCAGGTCCAGGGGCGGGCGGGTGAGGTCAAGAATCCTGCCCGTGGGCCGCACCCGGCAGCCCTCGTCGCCCAGGGCCAGGTTCCCGAGGCCGGCCTCCGCCAGCTTCCGGGCGATCCTTCCGGAAAAGGGGCACTCCCCCTCCAGGCGCAGGTTGTAGTAGACGCTGCCGTCGAAGCCCTGCTGGTGGGCCCGGGAGGCCTCGCCCAGGGCGGAGGCGATCCGGGCCTGCGCGTCCTGCAGGGCCGGGGCCCCGGTGAGGTCCACCGCCAGCGTCTCGAAGCGCCACGGGGAGAGGGGGACCAGGGTCCGTTCCCGTAGGCGGAAGCCGCCGTCGAAGTCCAGCAGCCAGGCCCCGTGGAGCCCTTCCTCGGTGGGGTCCAGGGCGAAGGCGGAGCCGCAGTAGAAGGCCCGGCCGTACCGGCCCTGGGGGCCGGGGCGATGGATGTGGCCCAGCACCCAGTCGCCGCCGTGGCGCTCGAAGTCCTCGGTGCGCACGGGGGCGTAGCGGTTCCCCGCGCCGCCGTCCAGGTGGGTGTGGAGGAGGCCCAGCCAGGGGCCTTCCGGCGCCTGGAAACGGTCCAGGGGATCGTCCTCGCGCTCCTCCATCGCGAAGGAGCACCCCGTCAGGGCCAGGCCCCCGACGCGGGCCGTGTCCCAACCCCCGTCCATGCCCAGGAGGGTGATGCCCTCGATCTCCCGGGCGATCTTGCGGGAGATGCCGGCGTCGTGGTTGCCGGCGATGGCGAAGACCGGGATGCCTTCCGCCCTGAGCCTGGCCACCCCCGCGGCCAGGGCCCCGAAGGCCTCGAAGAACCCGTCCTCGCTCTGGACGATGTCCCCCGCCAGGAGCAGGGCGTCGGCCCGGACGCGCACCGCGCGCTCCACCACGGCCTCCCAGGCGGCGCGGCCGTGGGCGTCGGGGTGGGGTTCGGGAAGGGAGGGGACCCGGCCGATGTGCAGGTCCGAGGCCGCGAGCAGTCGCATGGTTTCTCCTGGTGCCGGGATCCGCCCGGGGGACCGCGCCGGCCCCATGGGAAGGGTAACCGGGGGCGGGCCCGGAGGCCCACCCCAGGATCGCCCCCGGGGCGGGACAGGGACTGTCCAGGCCCCCTGGGAGCCTGACTAGACCGTGAAGCGCGCCGTCAAGGCGTTGAGCCGCTCCGCCACGTGGCTCAGCTCGTCCACGGTCCGCACCGTCTCCCGCAGGGTGGCGGCCATCTCCTCCATGGCGGCGGCGTTCTGCTCGGCGATGCCGCTGAGGCCTCCCATGACGCCCACCACCGCCTCGCTGTCCTGGCTCTGGGCCTGGGACTGGACGCCGATGGCCTCCAGGCGCTCCCGGCTGGCGCGGATGGATTCCTGGATGACGCCCAGGGAATCCCCCGCCTTGGACACCATGCCGGCGCCCTTCCCGACGCTGGTGCCGGAGGCGTGGATGAGCTGGGTGATCTCCTTGGCCGCCTGGGCGGAGCGCTCCGCCAGCTTGCGCACCTCTTCCGCCACCACGGCGAAACCCTTGCCCTGCTCCCCCGCCTTGGCGGCCTCGATGGCGGCGTTGAGGGAAAGGAGGTTGGTCTGGTTTGCGATTTCCGTGATCACCGTGATGATGTTGGCGATCTGCTTGCTCTCCTCCTGGATGGTCCCCATGCCGCGGATGGCCTCGCCCAGGGCCGCGCCGCCGCTGGCGGCGGCCTCCTGGCCCTGGTTGAACACCTGCAGGGCGTCCGACACGTTGCCGAAGACCACCTGGCTGGCCTTGGCGATGAGGCCCACCCGGGCGTTGGCCTGTTCCACGCTCTCCTTTTGCCGGTCCGCGCCCTCGGCGATGGCGTCGGCGGTGGAGGCCATCTCCGTCATCCCGGCGTTCATCTCCAGGGTGCCGGAGGCGATGGTGGAGGAGATGGCGGTCACCTCCCGGATGATGCCCTGGATGTTCTCCACGAACCGGTTGAAATGGCGCGAGACCTCCGCGATCTCGTCCTCCCCCTGCACGTCCAGGCGGGCCTTCAGGTCGCCCTGGCCCTCGGAGATGTCCTTCATCCGGTGCCCGATGGCCTCCAGGGGCCCGACGATGGCCCGGGAAAGGACCGCCGCGGCGCCCAGGCCGAGCATCGTCATGGCGGCGCCCAGGGCGATCATCCACGCCAGGCTCTTGGCGAGTTCGCGCTGGATGCGGGCCCGGTTCAGGCCGATCAGGAGGTAGGTGCTCCTGGAGACCTCCTTCCCGAAGACAACGGGGGCGGCCACCACCTGGTAGCCGGCGGCCTTGTAGTGGGTGGCGCCGGTGGCGGCCAGGGGCTGGGCCATGGCGAGGGCGTCCAGCTTGAGGTCCTCGGGGAAGGTCTTCTGGTGCTGGATCTCGGCCTTGCCCTCCTGGATGTTCACGACACAGGCCAGGCTCACGTCCGGGTCGCCCTGGACCCGCGCCAGGAAGTCCCGCGTCTCCCCCACGGTGGTGCCCATGCCGTCCGAGGTGATGCTGGGGCCGACGCCGGGGGCGAGGATCTGCGCGAGGCTGTCCCCGTGGGTCCAGAGGGCGCCGGTCTGGGCCTGGTAGCCGAGGGCCGCCGCCACCAGGCAGGCTCCCAGGGCCAGGAGCAGGGCGAGGCCGATGATGGCGTAGACCAGCTTCTGCTTGATGGTCATGGCGCGGTGGAACCGGCTCGAGAGGATGGATGGCATGGGGCACCCCATCAGGATCGTCCTTCCCCGGGAGGCTGGGCAGGACAGGCTTTCGAATGGAATTCCCAGAAGGATGGCAGCATTCCGGCGTCCCGGAGCACGGAAGAAGAAAATTAAGAATCAATATGAATAATAAAGACTTGCCGGGGTCGGAGGCCCGGGACAACCGCTGTCGCTCCGCCCCGCCGATCCTTCCCTTTCCCGGGAAAGGAGGTCCCCCCCATGCCGACCACGCCCCTCGACGAGATCATCCGCCGCTTCGACGAAGGCGACCGCAGCCCGGCCGTGCTGGCCGCCCTGGACCGGGCCGCCTGGACCTGCTGGCACGATCCCTGGGAGACCCGGCCCGACTTCCGGGTGGCGCCGGAGGAACCGGGGCCCTGGGACACGGCCGCCGGGGCCATCCGCGGCCTCCTGGAGGACCTGCGCTGGAAGTACGAACAGGAGGACCGCTGCGCCTTCGCGTGCGTGCCCCCGCATCAGGCCTGGACGGGCCTGGAGCCCCTGCTCCGCTTCGAGGAGGCGGGGAACGGGGACCTGGTCTTCCGGCTCATCCTGGGCGCCCCCTTCGCCGGGGAGGACCTGCGGGCCCTCGCCCGGCTCAGCGCGGCCTGGACCTGGTCCGGGCGGAGGCCCCGGCCCGAGCTGGACCCCGCCCCGCCGGAAACCGGCGGGGAGTGGCCCCTCTTCTCGAACCTGCGCCTGGAGGACCGCATACCCCTCCCCGCCTCCGGCAAGGCGGTGGAACAGTGGGTGAAGCGGTGCATGGTGGAGGCGCACCGGTTCCTGGAGCTGGCCGGGGCCCCGGGCAAGGCGTGAACCGGCGCGGGAAAGGTGCCACACTGGGCCCCGAACGCCCATGTCCCTCGTCATCACCTCCCTCGCCGACGCCCCCGCCCACCACGGCTGGGCGGACTGCATCGTCTCCCTCGACGACCCGGGCTCCCGCATCGAGGTGGTGGGGCCCCACCACGGCCTGTTCCTCCTGGAGGACACGTCGTCGGCGGAGGCGGAGGACGCGGCCCGGGAGGTGTGCGCCGCCATCCTGGAGCACGTGGACGCCTGCGGCGCCTCGGCCCGGTCCAACCTGCTGGTGCACTGCTTCTATGGGGTGAGCCGCAGCCCGGCGGCGGCCCTGGGGATCCTCGTCCACTTCGGGATGCCCGTGGAGGTGGCCTGGACCCGGGTGCGCAAGGCCCGGCCCCAGGCCGTGCCCAACGTGCTGCTGGCGAGGTGCTTCGACGACCTCCTGGGCTGCCGGGGGGAACTGGCGGACCTGGCGGAGACCATCGCCCGCTACTACCGCACGGGACGCCCCTGGCTGGCCTGAGGCGGGCCGGGGACGGGGCGGCCATGGCGCCGTTCCAGCGGGCCGGGCAGGCATGAGGCCTCCAAGGGTTCCATAATGGCCCCATGCGCACCCCCTGGTCCGCCTATGACGAGCAAGCGGCAGCCCTCGCCCGGCTCTATGAATCCCTGACCTTCGAGCAGGTGCACGGCGTCCTCCTGGATCTGCTGCCCCCGCCCCCGGCCCGGGTCCTGGATGTGGGAGCGGGCACGGGGCGGG
>DATGXY010000012.1:0-7363 GCA_035298525.1 Holophaga sp. | reverse complement strand
CCCCCCATCCCCCGCCCCCGATCCCTGCGCCGAAGGCCTGGCGCGCTACCGGACCGGGGACGCCGAGGGGGCGGCGGCCTCCTTCGAGGCGGCGGCCGCCGCCTTTCCGGAGGATCCCCGCCCCCCCTATCTCCACGGCCTGCTCCGCTTCAGGCAGAAGCGGTACGGGGAGGCCGCCGCTCGTTTCCGGGCCAGCGCCGACCGGGCCCCCGGGGAGGACTGCCTGATCAAGCTGGCCATGGCCCAGGGGGAACTGAGGGATCTTCCGGGCTGCTTGGCGACCTTGCAGGAGGCGGCCCGCCTTCTGCCAGCATCCGCGTCCGTGCGGGCCCACCTCGGCACGACCCTCCGCACCCTGGGGCGCCTGGAGGAGGCCCTGGAGGCCTATGAAACCGCCCTGGCCCTGGATCGCGGCCACGTGCCGGCCCTCTGGGGACTGGGGCTGGCCCTGGGCATGGCGGGGCGCCTGGAGACCGGAATGGAGACGCTCCGGCGGGCCATCGCCCTGGATCCCGCCTTCCCCCCGCCCCACTTCCATCTGGGCGTCCTGGCCTGGGCCGCTGGCGACCGCGCCGAGGCCCGGACCCGGGAGGCCCGCCTGCGCGGCCTGGCGCCCAGCTATGCCGATCGCCTGCTTCAAATCATGAACGAGGAGGATGCCCATGACCGCGCCTGACCCCCGCGAAGCCCTGCTCCGCCACATCGTGGACCTGGAATGGTCCATGTTCAGCACCGTCAAGGCCCGGGAGCCCGCCGCCTGCCAGGAGGCGGAGGGCACCTTCCGGCTCATGCGCTGGATGAGCCACGCCGTGCACCCGGACGCCCTCCTCCAGGTCCTGGCCGGACACCTGGAGGCCGCCGCGGCCCAGGGGCGCAATCTCATGACCGAGAAGTACGCCCGCATGGAAGGGCTCATCCCCTCCCAGGGCGCGTCCCCCCGCATCCCCCCCATCCTGGAGGCGGAAACGGCCTGGATGGCAGAACTGACGCGCCGCTACCCCCTCACCTTTCCCGGCGCCGGCGATCGCTTCGCCACGTACCTGGCGGCGGAACTGGAGACCTGGCCCGAGGCGGCCCTGGCCCTGTACGCCGACGAGGTGGAGGCGGCCCGGAAGGCCGGGCGGAACCTGGTGGAGGCGCGGTACACCCTGCTCTTCGGCCGCCTGGGCGATGCCGATCTGGAGGCCCGGGAGCACCGCACCCGCCTGAAGCTGTTCCGGTGCGCCCAGTAGGCCTGGCCCTGGCCCGGGAGCTGTGGGCCGAGGAGGTGGCCCCCCGCCTGGGGGACCTGGCGGGGACGGTGGCCGCGGGCCTGGTGGGCGAGGGGTCCGAATGCTTTGGCTTCGATGACGAACTGTCCCGGGATCACGATTGGGGACCCGCCATCTGCCTGTGGCTGCGCCGGGCGGACCGGGACGCCGCGCCCCCCCTCCGGGCGGCCCTGGCCGGCCTTCCCCCCACCTTCAAGGGGCACCGCCTGCGGCGCCCTTCGCCGGAGGCCGCCCACCGCACGGGCATCCTGGAGGTGGAGGGCTTCTACCGGCGCTTCACCGGGCTGGAACGGCCGCCGGATACCCCGGAGGCCTGGATGGCCTGCCCCGGCTTCGCCCTCGCCGCCTGCACCAACGGGGCCGTCTTCGCGGACGGCCCCGGGGCCTTCACCGCCCACCGGGAGGCCCTGCTGGCCTTCTACCCGGAGCCCGTGCGACGCCTGAAACTGGCGGCCCACCTGGAAGCGGCCGCCCAGGGCGGTCAGTACAACCTGCCTCGGGCCTTCAAACGTTCGGACCGGGTCGCGGCCGCCCTGGCCCTGGCCGCCTTCCTGCGCCACGCCATGGCGGCGGCCTTCCTCCTGGCCCGGCGCTACCCCCCCTTTTCCAAGTGGACCCACCGGGCCCTGGGGGATCTGCCGGATCCCAACCCGGAACTGGCCCGCTGCCTGGCGGAACTGGCCCGGGCCACCACCCTGCGGGCCGCCGCCGGCCGGGTGGAGGCCGCCGCCGCCCTGATCACCGGGGCCCTGCGGCGGGATGGCCTGCCCACGGGGCCCGGCCTCTTCCTCCTCGACCCCGCCCGGCGGATCCGGGAAGGGATCGAGGACCCGCACCTGCGCGCCCTCAACCCCCGGATCGACTGAGATCAGGCCGCGAAGCGCTTCCCCAGGGCCATCATGGGCCGTTCCAGGAAGCGGTACGTGAGGGTGGAAAGCCCGAAGGTGAGGGCCACGGCCACGATGAACCCGGGCCAGGGGGCCCAGCCCTCCGGCCTCAGGCGCTCCATGCCCTCCCGCACGAGGGGGTGCAGGAGGTAGACGGAGTAGCTCACGTCGCCCAGGTAGCGGCCCACGGTCTTCACCGGGGAATCGGGGGCCTCGTAGAAGGCCGCCACGGCCACCGCGGCCACGGCCAGGGCGCAGAACAGGTAGCGGGTCCAGCCCACCATGATGGTGAAGTCGTCGTAGAAGTGCCGGTGGCGGGCCAGGAAGACCGCCGCCAGGAGCCCCGCCAGCAGGAGGAAGGCCCAGCGCGGAAGGCGGATGGGCCACGCGGCCCGCACCTGGGCGATGAGGCCCCCCGCCAGGAAGAGGAAGGCGTGGTTGGCCACGGCCACGTAGGTGTGGAAGTTGGCATTCCCCTCGGGCCCCGCCCCGGACACGTAGGAGAAGGTCCAGGGCATGGAGAGGAGCACCAGGGCCACGGTGCCCGCGGCCAGGAAGCCCTTCCAGCGCGAGGCGGCCCAGGCCAGGAAGGGGAAGGCGAAGTAGAAGACGAATTCCAGGCCCACGGACCAGCCCCCCAGCACCAGGGCGTGGTTGGGGTGGAAGAGGCCGAAGGTGAGGGTGGCGTTCTCCGCGAGCATCCGGGCCGTGTACGGCACGCCGCCCCCCACGAAGCCCAGGGCGGCGTTGAGGGCCACGGCCAGGTAGAAGAGGGGGGCGATGCGGAAGAAGCGCTTCACGAAGAAGGTCCTCGCCCCCGCCGCCGTCAGGAGCTCGGCCCCGTAGAGGTGGAAGAAGCAGAACCCCGACACCACGAAGAACCCCTCCACCCCGTAGACCCCGATCTTCTTGGCGGTGTCCGCGGCGAAGCGGCCCTGCACCAGCACGGGGAACCAGTAGCCGAAGTGGTACAGGGCCACGGCCAACGCCATGAAGCCCCGGAAGATATCCAGGGAGTCCACCCGCTGGCCGCGGGACCCGGGGGCCGCTTCAGCGATAGGTCACCTGCCCGGTCCCCGCCACCAGCTCGCCCAGAATCCAGGGGCGCTCGCCCGCCGCCGCCAGGTCCTTGAGCACCGCCGGGGCGTTCTGCCGGGAGGCGATGAGCACCATCCCCACCCCCAGGTTGAAGGAGCGGCGGGCGTCGTCCACGGGCAGGCCGGCCTTGTCGATGATGAACTGGAAGAGGGGGGGCACCTGCCAGCTGCCCGTGAGGATGGCGGCGTCCAGGTGGCCGGGGAGGACCCGGGGCAGGTTGTCCGTGAGGCCGCCGCCCGTGATGTGGGCCATGCCCAGGAGCATATGGGCCTTCACCAGGGGCAGGACGGGCTCCAGGTAGCTGCGGTGCACGGCCAGGAGGGCCTGGGCCACGGTCCGGCCGGTGCCCGGCAGTTCGTCCCCGGGCTTCAGGCCGGCAAGTTCGAAGCAGACCTTGCGGGCCAGGGAATAACCGTTGGTGTGGAGGCCGGTGCTCGGCAGGCCGATGAGGAGGTCGCCCTCCGCCATGGCGTCCAGGCGGGGCAGCAGGTCCGGCTCGTCCACGACCCCCACGATGGTGCCCGCCACGTCCACTTCGCCCTCGGCGTAAACGCCCGGCATCTCAGCCATCTCTCCGCCGATGAGGGCCAGGCCCCCCGCCTTGCAGGCATCGGCCATGCCCTTCACGATCTGCTCGATGATGGCGGGCTCCAGCTTCTGGGCGGCCACGTAGTCCAGGAAGAAGAGGGGCCGCGCGCCCTGCACCAGGATGTCATTGATGCAGTGATTGACCAGATCGGCCCCCACCGTGTCCCAGGTGTCCGCCATGCGGGCCACCTTCATCTTGGTGCCCACGCCGTCCATGGAGCTGACGAGGATGGGGGCCTTCTCCTCGAAGCGGGCGGAGAACAGGCCGCCAAACAGGCCGATGTCGCTCCGCACGCCCGGGGTCCGGGTGGCCTTCACCAGGGGCTTGATCCGGGCCAGGGCGTCGTCCTGCCGGTTGATGTCCACGCCCGAGGCGGCGTACGTGACCTTCGGTTCCGTCATGAGTCCTCTCCAGGCCTGATGATCCCACGGGGGAGGGGCTCAAGGAAACATGGGCGGCGACCGATAGATCGAAGGGGAGACCCATGAACGTCGCGTCCACCGCCCAAAGCACTTACAGCTACCTGACCGCCCTCGCAACGAGCGGGCAGTCGAGTGCCGTGCTGGGCACCCTGGCCCAGGCCTACACCCAGGCCTCCTCCGGGGCCGACGGCAGCCTGGAATCCCTGGCCGGCCAGTCCTACCTGGGCGCCCTGGCCTCCGCCGTGTACACCCAGGCGGGCTCCGCCTCCCGCGTCCAGGGCCTCTCAGCCCTCAATGTGGGCGGGCTGGATTCGAGTTCGGCCTCCTCCCTCCTCTCGGGCCTCACCTCCGACAGCGCCTCGGCCCTCCAGGGCTTCGACGCCGCCCTGCTGGGGAGCGCGAACCTGGCCGCCGCCTCGGCCCAGGCCCGGAAGACCTACGGGACGGGCACCCTCGCCCAGGACGCGGCGGCCGCCGCCGACGCGACGCAGAACCCCCTGAACCTGGCCCTGCAGGCCCTCGCCTCCGCCACCGGGAACACCCTCACACTCCTGGCCTGATTCCTGGCACCCTTGAGCCGGGAGGTGCGCATGTCCTTCGACGCCACCGGGGCGGCTGCGGCCGTGAGGGAACTGCTCAGGAGCTTCGGCGCGGACCCCGATTCGCCGGAACTGAAGGACACCCCCCGGCGGGTGGCGGAATTCTGGGCCCAGCGTCTCGCCGGGGAGGGCACGGACCCCTCCGCCGACCTGGTGGCCCTTCCCGGGGACCTGGCCCCCTGCCCCGTCATCCTGGAGCGGGTGCCCTTCGTGAGCACCTGCGAGCACCACCTGGCCCCCTTCGAGGGGATGGCCACCATCGGCTACCTCCCCGGCGAGGGCGGCACCGTGGGCCTCTCCAAGCTGGTGAAGGTGGTCCACGGCTACGCGGACCGCCTCCAGGTGCAGGAGCGCCTCACCCACCAGATCGCCACCGCCCTGGAGACCCGGCTCCGCCCCGCGGCCTGGGGCGTGCGCCTCGTGGCCGTGCACACCTGCATGTCCCACCGGGGCGCCCGCACCCCGGACGTGCCCGTCACCACGCAGATCCTCGGGGGAGCCTGGGAAAAGGACCCTCCCGCCCCCTTCCGGAACTGAAATTCCGCTTTCATTTTCCGACTGTTTTGGTAGGATATTGCCGCAGCGCAAGGCTCACCCAACCGGAGGATCCCATGGCTTACGAACCCAAGAACTACGACCACCTCAAGGGCGGCGCCCTGAAGGGGCTCAGCGACAGCCAGCTGGACCAGCACTTCACCCTGTACAAGGGCTACGTGGCCAAGCTGAACGAGATCGAGGCCAAGCTGGCCGAGGCCGACAACACCAAGCCCAACTACTCCTTCAACGAGTACAGCGAGCTCAAGCGCCGCGAGGCCGTGGCCTTCAACGGCTCCTTCCTCCACGAGCTCTACTTCGAGAACCTGGGCGCCGACGACGCCATCTCCCCCAAGCTCCAGGCGGCCCTCGACGCCCAGGGCGGCAAGGAGAAGATCGTGGCCGACCTCAAGGCCGCCGCCCTCTGCGGTCCCGGCTGGGCCATCCTGACCCGCAACCGCCGCGACAACAAGCTCCACACCTACTTCTTCGCCGAGCACCACCTGGGCCTCCCCATCGACCAGGACATCCTCTGCGTCCTGGACAGCTGGGAGCACGCCTTCATGGTCGACTACGGCATCAAGCGCGCCGCCTACGTGGACGTCTTCGCCGACAACATCAAGTGGTCCGAGGTCAGCAAGCGTTTCGCCTAGCGCCAGGCTGAACCAGGCCGGAAGCCCCGGCCACCCGCGAGGGTGGCCGGGGCTTTCCGCTCAAGGCCCCCCTCACATCCGGTCCAGGGGGCTCCTCACCGCGAGGCCTCCCCGGTTGAGCACATGGGTGTAGATCATGGTCGTCGACACGTCCTTGTGGCCGAGCAGTTCCTGGATGGTGCGGATATCGTGGCCCGCCGCCAGGAGGTGGGTGGCAAAGGAATGTCGGAGCACATGGGGAGAAACCGGTTTGGGGATGTCCGCCCTCTGGGCGGCGAGACGGATCGCCTTCTGCACGCTCTCGGGGTAGAGGAAGTGCCGCCGCACGACACCACATTCCGGATCGGCGGAGCGCAGCCGCGAAGGGAAGACCCACTGCCAGCCCCATTTCCTGCCGAGCCCCCGGTACTTGGAGGCCAGGGCATCCGGAAGCCACACCTCGCCGCAGCCCTCCGCCAGGTCCCGGTCGTGAAGCTGGCGCACCTTGGCCAGATGGGCCTGGAGAGGCCGCACCAGGGTTGCCGGGAGCATGGTGATCCGGTCCCTTCCCCCCTTCCCCTCCCGTACGATGATCTCCCTGCGCTCGAATTCCACATCCTTGACCCGGAGGCGCAGCCCCTCCCGCAGCCGCAGGCCGGTCCCGTACAGCAGCCTCGCGAAGAGCGCCATCGTCCCATCCAGGTTCTCCAGCACCCGGGCCACCTCCGATGGCGTAAGCACCACCGGCAGCCGCGGCGCCCCCTTGGCCTGCACCACCCCATCGAGCCAGGGCAACTCGATCCCCAGGACCACCTTGTAGAGGAAGAGCAGGGCCGCCTTCGCCTGGTTCTGGGTGGAGGGGGCCACCCTCCCGCGCGTGGCCAGGTCGGACAGGAAGGCCTCCACCTCCGCCGCGCCCATATCGCGGGGATGGCGCTTCCCATGGAAGAGGATGAAGGCCCGGACCCACCGCGAATAGACCGCGTCTGTCGCCGCCGACAGATGCCGCACCCGGATGGCAGCGTGGAACTGGTCCATGAGGCGCGGAGGGGAGGGAGGCGTCGGAGATTCCATGGAGCGGACCTGGCAAGGCGAAGGGAGAGAAAGAGCCTGCCCAAATTAGACGAATTTTTGACGAATTTCAAGATCGCCCACACCGCCCAACCGACCAGCCACCGCCTTCCGAAAATTGGCTCTGCGCTGAATCGTGTGGGTAACCCGAGTTTAAAACCCCGGCATTCCGAGCGCCGGCTCCCGGCATCTTGACCGGCTCACCCACGCCAGGAGCGCGCCTCCGCTTCGCTGCATCACGCCCCTGGCAACGTGGGTGC
>DATGXY010000011.1:0-22456 GCA_035298525.1 Holophaga sp. | reverse complement strand
TGGCGGGCTTCGGCGGGGGGACCATCGCCCTGGGACGGGCGGCGGGCTTCCTGGCCCTTTGGGCCTGCCTGGCCTTCGCCCGGACGGGTCGGATCCTGCACCTGGTTCCCGCCGGGGCCGGGGCGGTGGCCGCCCTCTTTTCCGGTTCCCGGGGGCCTCTGGCCGGCCTCCTGGTTGGCTTGGTCCTTGGGTTGGCCGGGCCACACCTAGCCGGGCCACGCCTGGCGGCCCGGGGCCGCCTCCTGGCCGCCGCCGGAGGGGCCCTCCTGGCCGTGAACCTGTGCCTGGCCCTGGGGCCTTCGGGCTCCCTCCGCCGGGTGCAGGCCTTCGTCCAGGGGGAGTACGGGGCCTCGGAGGCCTACCGGGCCTCCGCGGCCCGGGCCGCCTGGGAACACATCCAGGTCGCCCCCTTCGGCATCGGCCTGGGCGGTTTCGCCACCCGCGTGGACCTGGACGCGGGGGTGGACCGCCAGTACCCCCACGACCTCCTCCTGGAGACGGCCCTGGAATCAGGCTGGGCCAGCGGCGTGGCCACCCTGGGGATCCTGGCCGCGGCCCTGGCGCGGGCCTGGCGGACGGGCCAAGGGGCCCTCGCCGCCGCCCTGGGGTTCTGGGTGCTCAACGCCCTCGTCAGTGGGGACCTGAACGATAACCGCGCCCTCCTGGCCCTCCTTTCCACGGCCTTGGCCCTTCCGGGGGGACGCCCATGACCCCCGCCCCCATGGCCGTCGTCACCACCGCCCACCCCTGGGGGGATCCCCGGGTCTTCGGCCGGGAGCTTCAGGCCTGCCTGGACTGGGGTGTGGAGGTGGACCTCCTGGCCGTACCTCCCAAGGGCGGGCCGGGCGAACTGCCGCCGGGCCTCCATGTCCATGCCCTGCCGGAGGGGGGTGGCCGCGCCGCCCGCATCGCCCTGGCCCTGGGGGTGGCCTGGCGCCTGCTGCGCCTGGGGCCCCACCGCCTCGTGCACTTCCATGACCCCGAACTGCTCCCGGCCATGGCCCTGGTGGCCCTCGCCCGCCCCGGGACCCACGTGCTCTACGATGTGCACGAGGACCTGCCCCTCCAGTGCCAGTCCAAGGCCTACGTGCCGGAGGCGGCCCGGCGCCCCCTTGGGATCCTGGCCGCCTGGGGCCTGGGCATGGCGGGGCGGCTCTTCCACGGCTTCGCCCCCGCCACGGAGGCCATCGCCCGGGCCTGGCCCCCGGAGGCCACCCGGGTGGTCCACAACTACCCCCGGGCCCTCTTCCACCGGGGGGGGCCCCCCCCGGATCCCATGCGCGCCCTCTACATGGGGGGGCTCAGCCGGGAGCGGGGCATCCTCGCCGCCCTGGAGGCGGTGCGCCGGGTCCGCCGGGGGGGGCTGCCCCTGCGCCTGGAACTGGTGGGCTGGATGATGGACGGCGCCGTGGAGGCGGCCGTGGCCCGGGCCTCGGCGGAGGGCTGGTGCGACCACACCCCCCGCCTGGAGGCGGAGGCCCTGGCCGCGCGCGCCCTGGGGGCGGGCATCGGCCTCGTGCCCCTCCTGCCCCTGCCCAACTACGTGGAGGCCCTCCCCACCAAGCTCTTCGAATACATGGCCCTGGGCATCCCCATCCTCGCTTCGGACTTCCCCCTGTGGCGGCGCCTGGTGGAGGAAAGCGGGGCGGGGCGGGTGGCCGCCCCGGAACCGGGGCCCTTGGCGGAGGCCCTGGCGGCCATGGCCTCGGATCCCGCCGGCCTCGCCGTCTTCGCCCGCAACGGGCGGCAGGCGAGCAAGGCCCGCTACCGCTGGGAGGCGGAGGCCGCCCATCTCCGCTGGCACCTGGTCCGTGCCGGCGTCCTGCCGCCCCTTCCCCCTGGAGCCCCCGCGTGAATATCCTCCTCGTCAATCCCTATGCCCTGGCGCCGGATCAGGCCGGCGGCACCCGCCACTTCTCCCTGGCCCGGGCCCTCCAGGCCCGGGGGCACCGGGTGGCCATCGCCGCGGGCTCCTTCGACCACGCCACCCGCACCCCCACCCTGGCCCCCCACATCCCCGCCCTCCGGGAGAACCGGGAGGGGGTCCGCTTCGTGCGCCTGTGGACGCCCCCCTACCGGGGCAACGGGGCGGGCCGGCTCTGGAACATGCTCGTCTTCGCCCGGGCCGTGGCGGGGATCCTGCCCGGCCAGTTGGAGGCGCGGCCCGATGTGGTGGTGGGCAGCAGCCCCCATCCCTTCGGGGCCCGGGCGGCCATGGATCTGGCCCGTCGCCTGGGCGTGCCCTTTGTCCTGGAGATCCGGGATGTGTGGCCCCAATCCCTCATCTCCGTCATGGGGGTCCCCCCCTGGCATCCCCTGATCCTGCTCCTGGCCCGCCTGGAGCGCCAGCTGTACCAGGGCGCCGATCACATCATCACCCTCCTGGGGAACGTGGGGGACCGGGTGGCCTCCCGGGGGGGCGATCCCTCCGCCATCACCTGGGTGCCCAATGGCATCGACCTGGCCCTGGTCCCCCCGCCCAAGCCCCCGCCCGAGGAGGGGCCCTTCACCCTCTATTACGCCGGGGCCCACGGGGTCACCAACGCCCTGGATGTGCTGGTGGAGGCGGCGGCGGAACTGCGGGGGGAGACCGGGCCCGGGGGGCGGCGCCTGCGCTTCGTGTTCCTGGGCGCGGGTCCCGAGAAGCCCCGCCTGGAAAGGAAGGCCCGGGATCTGGGCCTGGGTTCCGTCGCCTTCCGTCCGCCCGTGCCCAAGCGGGCCGTGTACGGCCTCCTGGCGGAGGCGGACGCCTTCTGGGTGAGCGCCAAGGACAGCCCCCTGTGGGAGTACGGCATCAGCTTCAACAAGCTCTACGACTTCATGGCCATGGCCCGGCCCACCCTCCTGGGGGTGCGGTGCACGGCCAATCCCATCCTCCTGTCCGGGGGCGGGCTGGTGGTGGAGCCCGGCTCCGCCCCGGCCATGGCCGGGGGGGTGCGGGCCCTCCTGGCGGCGGGGGCGGAAGCCAGGGCTGACATGGGCCGGCGGGCCCGGTCCCACGTGGAGGCCCATTTCGAGATGGGCAAGCTGGCCAGCCGCTTCGAGGCGGGCCTGGAGGCGGCGCTGAGGCGCCCGGGAGGCCGCCGTGCGCGCTGAGTTCCTTTCCGTGGGCCACCCGGCCTGGCCGGCCTTCCTGGCCCGGGTGCCCCACGACTTCTACCACCTGCCCGCCTACGTGGATCTCTGCGCCCTGCGGGAGGGGGGCGAGGGCCGGGCCTTCCTCGTGGAGGATGACCGGGGGGGCCTCCTCGTTCCCCTCGTGGTGCGCCCTGTGCCGGGGGGCGGCTGGTCGGACGGGGCCTCCCCGTACGGGTACCCGGCGCCCCTCCTGGATGGACCGGCGGACTCCGCCCGCTGGCAGGCCCTGCTGGGCGCCTTTGCGGAAGCGGCCCGGGGGGCGGGTCTCGTCAGCGCCTTCCTGCGCCTCCACCCCCTCCTGCCCCTGCCGCCCGTGGATTGGAGCCCCTTCGGCCAGCGGGTGGATCACGGGGAGACCATCTACGTGGACCTCACCCTGCCCCTGGCGGAGCAGGACCGGCAGACCCGGGCCAACCACCGCACGGGGGCCCGCCGCCTCCTCGCGGCCGGGTACCGGGTGGAGGTGGACGGGTGGGACCGGCTGGAGGCCTTCACCCGCATCTACCTGGCCACCATGGCCCAGCGGGGGGCCGACCCCGGCTACCGCTTCGGCCTGGACTACTTCCAGGAACTGCACCTGCGCCTGGGGGGGCGGATCCACCTGGCCATGGTCCTGGACCAGGACGGGCGGGAGGCGGCCGGGGGCCTCTTCTCCCGGGTGGAGGGCCTCATGCAGTTCCACCTCGCGGGCACGGACCCGGATCACCGCCACCTGGGCCCGGCCAAGCTCATGATCCTCCATATGCGGGACTGGGGCCGGGAGGCGGGGGCCCGCCGCCTCCACCTGGGCGGGGGCGTGGGCTGCGCCGACGATTCCCTGGCCCTCTTCAAGCGGGGCTTCTCGGCGCTGAGGGCCCCCTTCGCCACCGTTCGGCTGGTCTTCCTTCCGGAGGTCTACCGGGACCTGGCCGGCGCCGCCGACACCGGGGACGGCTTCTTCCCCGCCTATCGCAAGGACCCTGGACCCCATGTCTGATGCCGGACGCCCCCTGACCCTCCTGCGCACCGCCGCGGGATCCCCCCCCACCGTGACCCAGTACCGGGCCTTCCGTGAGCTGGGCTGCCGCATCGTGGCCGCGGACAGCGATCCCCGCTCCGTGGGCTTCGCCTTCGCCGACGCCGCCCACGTGGTGCCCCGGGTGGGGGCGCCGGACTTCCTGGATCACATGGTGGATCTGTGCCGCCGGGAGCGGGTGGATCTCTTCCTGCCCGCCCTGGACGAGGAACTGGTCCTTTGCGCCCGGCACCGGGAGCGCTTCCGGGAGGCGGGCACCCGCATCCTCGTGTCCTCCACCGCCGCCCTGGAGATCTGCACGGACAAGCTGGCCACGTACCAGGCCTTCCTGGACCTGGGGATCCCCACCCCGCCCACCGTGGCCTCGGAGGCCTGGCGGGAGGGGGCGGTGCCCGGCTGGCCCCTGGTCGTGAAGCCCCGGCGGGGGCGGGGAGGGCAGGGAGTGCACTTGGCGGCCGACCCCGAGGAGGCCGCCTTCCTCGTGCGGCGTGCGGCGGGCGCCGTCGTGCAGGCCCACTGCCCGGGGGAGGAACTGACCCTGGACGTGCTGGCGGACCAGGACGGCGAGCTGCGCATCCTTTCCCCCCGGCGCCGCCTGGCCGTGGAATCGGGCATCTCCTCCAAGGGAGAGACCTGCTGGCGGGAGGACCTGGTGGAGCCCGTGCGCCGCATCGTGGGCGGCCTGGGCCTGGCCGGCCCCCTCAATATCCAGTGCTTCGTGGGGGAGCGGGTCCTCTTCACCGAGGTGAACGCCCGCATCGCCGGCACGGCCATCCTCACCCAGGCGGCGGGGGTTCCCTTCTTCCAGGGGATCCTGGCCCTGGCCCGGGGGGGGCGCCCGGAGCCCTGGCTCAAGCCGGCCCCCCGGGTGGCCATGCTCCGGTACTGGGAGGAGGCCTTCAGCCCCGGGGAGGGCGCCTGACCATGCCCTCCCTGCTGGCCGTGGGCTTCGACCTGGATTACACCCTCTGGGATCAGGGCGGCTTCGCCCGCACCTTCTTCCGGGGGGTGGCGGAAGAGGTGGGCCTGCGCCTGGACCTGCCGGCCCCCCTCGTCCTGGCCCGGTTCCTCCGGGCCTGGCGCCGCCTGGGGCCCGGCCATCCCCGCCTCTTCGACGAGGTGCTCCGGTCCCTGGGCCAGGAGGATCCCAGCCTGGTGGCGGACCTGGTGGCCCGCTACCGCGGCCACCGGCCCCCCATGCGGCCCTACCCCGGGGCCCGGCCCGCCCTGGAAGCCCTTCGGCGCCGGGGATTCCGCCTCTTCCTCGTCACGGACGGGCCCGGGGACACGCAGCGGTACAAGGTGGCGGCCCTGGGCCTGGCCGACGCCTTCGAGGTGGGGGTCTTCACGGGGGATTTCCCGGTCCTCCTGCGCAAGCCCAGCCCCTACCCCTTCCTCGCCGCCTGCCGGCGCCTGGAGGTGCCCCCCCGGTGCTGCGCCTTCGTGGGCGACAACCCCGCCACGGACTTCGAAAGCCCCCGGGCCCTGGGCATGCTGGCCATCGGCGTCTCCACGGGGCCCTACGCGGGGTCCGGGGAGGTTCCGGGGGCCCGGCCCCACCGGCGCATCCGGGATCTGGGGGAACTGGAGGGGATGCTGTGAACGGCTTGGGCATGAAACGGGTCTTCGACCTGGCGGGCGCCCTCCTCCTCCTGGTGGCCGCCAGCCCCTTCCTGGTCCTGGCGGCCCTGGCCATCCGCCTGGACTCCCCGGGCCCCGCCTTCTTTCGCCAGGAGCGCCTGGGCCTGGGGGGCAGGATCTTTTCCATCTTCAAGTTCCGGACCATGCGAACGGACGCCGCCGCCGGGGGCCTCCTCACCCACCGGGACGATCCCCGCATCACCCGGGTGGGGCGCCTTCTGCGGGCCAGCCGCATGGACGAACTGCCCCAGCTCCTGAACGTGGTGCGGGGGGAGATGAGCCTGGTGGGGCCCCGGCCCCTCCTGCCCCAGTACCTGCCGTACTACGGTCCCGGGGACGCGCGGCGCATGACAGTGCCCCCCGGCATGACCGGTTGGCAGCAGGTGAACGGTGCCGCCCGCCACGGCTGGCGGGAGCGCATCGCCCTGGATCTCTGGTACGTGGATCACCGGAGCCTCCTCCTGGATCTGCGCATCCTGTGGCGTACGGCCGGCGTGGTGCTCCGGGGGGACACGGTGTACGCCCAGGACGGCTCCCAGGAAAGCGGCCTCCCGGACGGCGCCCCCCGGGACGGGAGGCTCCCATGAGGCCCCGCACCCTGCTGGTGCTGGCCCCCCACGCGGACGACGAGGTGCTGGGGGCCGGGGGCGCCATGGCCCGCTGGTGCCGGGAGGGCCACGCGGTGCACGTGGTGGTGGCCACCCGGGGCTATCCGCCCCTCTTCCCCCCTGAGGCCGAGGCCCAGTGCCGGGAGGAGGCCCTCCGGGCCCACCATCGGCTGGGGGTGGCCTCCACCCGCTTCCTGGACCTGCCGGCCGCCGGCCTCGATACCCTCCAGCACCGGGAGCTGAACGGCCGCATCCTGGGGTGCATCCAGGACCTGAAGCCGGAGGAGCTGTACCTGCCCTTCCTGGGGGACCTGCACCGGGATCACCAGCTGGTCTTCCAGTCGGCCCTGGTGGCCGCCCGCCCTGACGGCGGTGCCTTTCCCCGGCGCATCTTCGCCTACGAGGTGCTTTCCGAGACCAACTGGAACGCGCCCTACCTGGTCCCCCCCTTCGTGCCCAATCACTTCGTGGATATCACCGCCACCCTGGAGCTGAAGCTGGAGGCCTTCGGCCTCTTCAGATCCCAGGTGAAGGAACCGCCCCACGAACGGAGCCTTCCGGCCTTGCGGGCCTTGGCCCTGCACCGGGGGGCCACCGTGGGGCTGCCGGCGGCCGAGGCCTTCGTCACCATCCGCACGGTGGACTGAGGGACCCGCCTCCCGATTCTGGAATCCGGATCCAGGATCGGGACGGGAAGGGGGTCGTTCAAATTTAAGGCCAATCAAAACTGCACATGACGCCCCGGCGCGCCCGGCACCGTCCTTGCTCGATTCCGGGGGTCCCCGGCCCGGGCGCCGGGGGCCCGAACGGACCCGGCCTGGTCCACGCGCGGCCCCTCCCCGGGGCCCGGAAGGGATGTGCCCATGAAGTCCACCGGAACCTGCCTCCTGGCTCTCGGTTGCCTTGCCCTCGGCTGCGCCGGAAGCGCCGCCCTGGACGAGGCGGCCCCCCTAGCTGGGCGTCCCCTCGCTTTGGCGGCGCCGGTCCTGGCCGATACCGGCTACATCACCGCCCCGGCCCTCGTATCCGCGGGCAAGACGGGCATCCTCGCCACCGTCCCCGTGCAGGCGGGGGCCACGTACCTCTGGACCTGCGCCAACGGGACGATCACGGGCCCCAGCGTCAACGCCGCCCTGACCTTCACCGCCCCCGCGGCCCCCGGCCTGGTGACGCCCGCGTGCACGGTGACCGTGGGGGGCGTGGCCACCACGTACAGCCAGGGCATTCCCGTCGTGCCGCCCCTGACGCCCACCCCCGCCTTCTACGGATCCGGCTGGTCGGCGGATGCCCTGGCCAACACCATCGTGGGCGGCCCCAGCGGCAATCAGGTCAGCTACCGCTTCCAGGCCCGGTATTCCCAGGCCCTGGAGGCGGTGCGGGTCTTCTTCATCTGGTCCAACACCAAGGCGGGCTACGCCTCCGGAGGGGGGGGCACCGTGCGGGTGGATGTGATGGCCGACGACGGAACCGCCAGCCATCTCCCCACGGGGGTTCCCCTGGCCAGCGCTTCGTACGGCGCCGTCATCCTCCAGAACAACTTCTACCCCCGCATCGCCTTCCCCCTGCCCGCCGTCCTCCGGGGCGGGGCCTTCTACCACCTGGTCTTCACGGACGTGGATCCGGATCCCGCCAACAACTGGGTATCCCTGGACACCCTCTGGACCGACGCCGCCACCGCCCCCATGCAGGCCGTTCTCCCGGACGCCGCCTTCGCCGTGCTGTTCAAGCCCGCCGGCGGCGCCTGGCGCCTCCGCCCCAACTACACCCCCACCGTGGAACTGGACTTCACGTCGGCGAGCCAGGGCAATGGGTACATGGAGGTGTGGTCCGCCAACCCCAAGCCCATTTCCGGAACCGCCGCGGTGCGGGAGGCCTTCAAGGTATCGGGGCCCTCCCGGATCTTTTCCCGGGTCCAGGTGCGCCTCCGGCGCCTGGCCGGCCAGGGACCCCTGACCGTGCGGGTGGAGGAGGCGGACGGGACCCTCGTGGAGGAGGTGCAGGTGGCCGCCGCCTCCGTGCTCCCGGGCGTCTCCACCTGGATCACGGTCCCCTTCGCCCAGAGCCACGTGCTCAATTCGGGCGTGGCCTACAACCTGGTCCTGCGCGCGCCGGCGGGCACCACGTACAGCGCCTTCCCCATCCGCAAGGGCCGGGACAAGGGGTTCTCGCCCACCACCTTCTTCCCCGACGGGCACGCCCAGTTCACCTCCAGCGCCCCCACGGGATGGGCGGGCTGGGATATGTGGGGCACCCCCAATCTCACCACCAGCGACCTCCAGTTCGCCTTCGTGCCCTGAGTCCTCCCCTGGCATCCAAGAGGCTGTCCAGGAGGACCTTATGCGTCTGCTCGCCCTTTTTCTCCCCGTGTTCCTCCTGGCGGGCGGACGTTATGGACCTGGCATCCAGGCGGACGCCCTGGCCAATACCACGGTGGGCCCCTACGGCAACGAGGTGAGCATCCGGTTCCGGGCCGAGCCGGGGGGCCGGCTGGAGAGCATCCGTCCCTTCCTCATCTGGAGTTTCAAGAAGGCCGGGTACCACGGGGGGACGGGGGGGATCCTGCGGGTGGAAGTGCGACCGGACGATGGCACCCCGGCCCATGCCCCCGGTCCCACCGTGCTGGCGGCCCATGCGGACCGGGTGTACCTGGTGCCCGCCAGCAACCAGTTCTACCCCCTCCTCACCTTCGACCGGGCGCCCACCCTCAAGGGGGGCGAGCTCTACCACCTCGTCTTCATCAACACCCACCCGGAGCGGGAGCTCAACTACCTCTCCGTCAACGCCCTCTTCACCCGCGAAGCCCGGGACCCCGTCCAGCCGGGAACCCCGGACCTGGACTGGGCCCTCCTGCTGAGGAACGACCGGCGGAAGGCCTGGACCCAAAGGCGCACCCCCGGCACCCGGGAGGGCTTCACCCCCATCCTGGAGGTGCGGTACGGGGGGGGTGGCACCCAGGGCATCGGGTACCTGGAAGCCTGGATGGCCGCGGGGCGCCCCATCGGCGGCCGGGCCCGGGTGGGGGAGGTCTTCACCCCCCGGGCGCCCCTGCGGGTCAAGGCCGTGGCCGCCCGGGTCCGGCGCCTGGGGGGCCGGGGGCCCCTGCGGGTCCGGCTGGAGGTGGAGGGCCGGACCCTCGCCCAGGCACCCTTCCCGGGCTGCGATATGGCCCCCTCCGCCTCCTGCAGCCTGGGCGGCTGCGAATGGGTGAAGGCCCCCCTGGTGCCTCCTGCCTTCCTTCCAGCCGGCCGCCCTTGCCGCCTCGTGCTGGAGGCGGAGGACCCCGACCGCTTCGAGGCCTTTCCCCTGCGGAAGGGTCTGGACAAGGGGTTCGGAGCCGGCGTGATCTTCCCGGATGGTCATGCGGAATTGAACAACGGGAGCGGTTGGACCGGCTGGGAACAATGGGGGAAGGGCGATCGCAAGGATTCCGACCTGCAGTTTTATTTCGACTTGGAGTGATTGGCCAACCGCGGGGGCCGAATCGGGTTGTCACAACGTATTAATTAATTATGTTTGCGAGAAGGTTTCCCTTCCGGGTACCCCTTCCGGTGATCCATGCCCAACCCCAGGCCGCGCATCCGGCCCCTCCTTGCCTTCCTCTCCATCCCCGGCTGGCGTTGGATTCCCATCCTCGGCTTTCTCCTCCTGGCGGCCTGCAGCCTGATCCAAGGCGCTCCCCGGGGGGTCCCCCTGCTGCTCCTGGGCGGCGGGTTGGCCATGGCCCTGGGCCCCCGGCCCCGGCGGGCCAGCTCCCCTGACGGCTTGGCGGAGGCCCTCCTGCGGGCGTCGCCCCACCCCGTCTTCACGGTGGACGGCGACGGGAACGTGGCGGGGGCCTGGAATCCCGCCGCGGAGCGCCGCCTGGGCCTCACCCGGGAGGAAGCCCAGGGGCGGCCCATGCCCGTCAGCCTCACGGGCCGGGACGACCTCCCCGGCCTCCTCCAGCGCGCCCTGGAGGGGGAGGTCCTGGCGGGCCTCCAGGGCCAGGCCTGGGCCGAAGGCAGGGCGCCCTTCCCCGTGGACCTGGTGCTGGCATCCGCCGGCCCCTCCGGTCCCATCCTCGTGATCCTGGGGGAGGAGGCCTCCCAGCAGGCCCGCATCGCCACCCTCACCACCCGCCTGGGGGAGAAGTCCGCCTTCCTGGAAGCGGTGGCCCAGGCGGGGGTGCTCGTTTGGGTCCTGGATATGGCCAGCGGGCGCATGGTCCACGTGGCCAGCTCCGCCCGCACCCTCATGGGCATCGGCCGGGAGCAGCTCCTGAAGGAGGCGGACCTGCTCTTCCTCGCCCTGGATCCCGGCCACATGGACAAGCTGGCCCTGGCCCAGGCCGAGGCCATGGCCGGCCAACGCTCCCGCTTCGAGGCGCCCCTGGCCGGCACCCGGGAGGGGCGCCGGGTGTGGACCCGCTGGACCCTGGACCAGGCGGGGGGGCTCCTGAGGGGCGTGGTGGAGGACCTCACCGAGGTGCAGGATCTGCGCGACCAGCTCCGCCAGAGCGAGAAGATGGCCACCCTGGGCGGCTTCCTCTCCGCCGCAACCCACGATTTCAATAACATCCTCATGAGCCTCCTGGGCTACAACGAACTCCTGCTCATGGACCCGGAGCTGCGCCCCGAACAGAAGCGCCGCCTGGAGGTCATGCACCGGGGGGCCAGCCGCGGCCGCTCCCTGGCCCTTCGGCTCTTGCGCTACGTGCGTCAAGGGCCCGGCGAACAAAAGGGCTGCGATGTCAACGAACTGGTGCAGGAGGTGGCGGCCCTGCTGGAGATCACCTCCGGCAAGGCCATCGCCTTCCGGCCGGAGCTGGGTCCGGACCTGCCGCCCGTCGCCATGGAAGCCTCGGAGCTCCACCAGGTGATCATGAACCTGGTCGTGAACGCCCGGGACGCCATGCCCGAGGGGGGCACCCTCTCCGTGCGGACCCGCCGCACCGCGGATGGCGGCCCCTGGGTGGCCCTGGAGGTGCGGGACACGGGCGGCGGCATCCCCGCCCACCTGCGCGACCGCATTTTCGACCCCTTCTTCACCACCAAGGGAGAAGGGAAGGGCACGGGCCTTGGCCTCAGCGTCGTGAAGCGCATCGTCACCAGCCACGGCGGCCAGATCCAATGCGTGGAAGCGGGGCAGGGGGGCACCACCTTCCTGGTGGTGCTCCCCGCCCAGATGGCTCCTAGCGACGCAGGGCCAGGCTGACGACGGTCTTGTCGTTGCCGCCCATGTTGACGAGGAGGCCGTGCTCCTTGCGCACCTCCACCTGGTAGCCCACCGCCCGGCCCGTGAGCTGGCGCCAGAGATCCACGGCCATGCGCACGCCCGTGGCCCCGGTGGGATGGCCGTAGCCGATGAGGCCGCCCCCTGTGTTGGTGGGCCAACGCCCATCCCGGCGGGTGATCCCCGCGGCGATGGCGTCCGCGCCCTCGCCGGGCGCGGCCATGCCCAGGGCCTCGGCCAGGAGGAGCCCGGTGACGGTGAAGCAGTCGTGGACCTCGGCCACGCCCACGTCGCCGATGCCGATGCCCGCCATCTTGAGGGCGTTCCCAGCCGCCAGCTTGCTGGTGGTCATTTCCGCCAGATCCGGCGGCGGGGTCGTGAGATTGGCGGCGGCGTGGCCCAGGCCCGCCACCTCCACCGCGTCCTTGCGGGCCAGGCCCAGGCGGTGCAGGCCGGCCTCGCTGGCCACCAGGATGGCCGCGGCCCCGTCCGAGACCTTGGAACAATCGAAGAGGTTCAGGTGTTCCGTGAAGGTGCGGGGATTGGGGGCCGTGCGGCCCAGGGCCAGGAGGTCCCCCGCCCGGTTCGTGTGCTCCTGGGCGGCGGGGTTCAGGCGGGCGTTTTCGATGGCATTGAGGAACCAGTGGGCGCACCCCTCCCGGGCCCGCTCCATGCCGATGCGGGCACCGTAGGCGCCGGCCCGCTCCGAAAAGCGGCCGGGGAAGAAGTAGGCATGGCCGTCCTTCCGTTCCCCCTCGTACCACCCGGCGCCGGCCAGGAAGTCGGCGCAGTAGATGGCCTTGACCGTGTTCTGCACCTCCACGCCCATGACGAGCACCACGTCGGCCATGCCGCTGAGGATGCTCTTGATGCCCGAGGCCAGGGCGAGGCCGCCGGAGGCGCAGGCGCCCTCCACCCGGAGGGCGGGCTTGAACTCCAGGGCCGGGTGCACGTTCACCATGAGGGAACCCAGGTGGCCCTGGCGGTTGAACCGGGCGGCCATGAAGTTCCCGATGACGCACTCGTCGATGGCGGCGGGGTCGGCGATCTGGGCCAGGGCCAGGCGGCCGGCTTCCCGGATGGTCGCGTCCAGGCCGGGACGGGGGCGCTTGGGGCTGAACTCGGGCCGGCCGGTGCCCAGGCTCACGGTGTAGGCCCCGGCGGCGAGATAGACGGGCTTGGGCATGCGCTTCATGGTCGCCTCAGTCCAGGTAGTCGTTGATGGGGCCGTACAGGTGGAAGAAGCCGAGGGTGAGCACGTCGTTCACGTCCTCGGGGCGCTGGGCCACGCCCTGGCCGACCAGGTCCAGGGCCACGTCGCGGCTGTCGAAGAAGTGGGCCCGGGCCATGCCGGCGCCCAGGGAATCCATGGTCTTGAGCTTGCGGAAGTACTCTCGGAGCTTCTGATCCTTCCCCGGGTCGCGGCTGAGGGCCTTCCAGGAGAGGGCGGGGTCGGGGTGGGGCCCGAGCCGGTCGTCCATGTCCTTCACGGCGGCCTCGCTGAGGGGCGCGTATTCCCGGGTGGAGGGATCGAAGATCCCCGCCGGGCGGCCCTTCTCGTAGCGGAGGAAGCCGTCCTTCTGGGCGCCGCTGGAGGTCTGGCCCCCCCGTACGCCCAGGTCCAGCATGTGGTCGATGAGGTCGCTGTGCAGGCCGTCCTGCAGGTACTTGTCCATGACCCGGAGGATCAGCTGGAACACGTCGATGCCCACGTAGTCGATGAGCTGGAACATGCCCATGGGCCGCAGGAGCCAGTCCCGGCTCACCTTCTCGACCATGTAGACGGCCTGCACGAACCCGTAGTCCTGGGCCAGGTGTTCCATCTCCCGGATGCAGTGGAGGCCGTCCCGCATGAAGTGGCCGTTGCCGATGAAGCCGGCGATGTCGTTTGCGGGGACGGTGGTCTTGCGCAGGATCTTGGCCAGGACGTAGGCGTCCCGCACCAGGTCGGGATCGCAGCCCTCGGGGGCGATGACCTCCAGCAGCTTCTGCACCGCGGGCGGATTGTAGAAGTGGTAGCCGATGAGCCGGCCCTGGATGTTGCAGTGGTCGGCCAGCACGTGCAGGGGGATGGACGAGGTGTTCGTGAAGAACCAGGCCGATCTGGGGCAGAGGACGGCCAGCTCGTTGTAGATCTCGAACTTGACCTCCTCCCGCTCGAAGGCGGCCTCGAAGACGAGCGTCGAGTCCTTGGCCAGGGCCAGGGCCTTGCCGGTGCGGGTGTGGACCATGACCTCGTCCACGAAGGCCTGCACCATCTCCCCGTTCTCCACCAGGTCGGCACGGTCCCTGAAGACCTTGCGCAGGCGGTTCACCTGCTTCTCGCCCTCCTTGCGGGCCTGCTCCATGAGGTAGCGCTGGAGCCCCTGGAGGGGCGCGTCGGCCATGTCGATGAGGTTGAGGACGTAGGTCGTGCCCGGGTCCTCCAGGGCCCGCCAGGCCATCTCGAGGGCGAGGAGGAGGGCGATGCCGCTGCCCATCTTCCCCGCGGCGCCGATGACGGCAACGTTCCTGAGTCGCTGGTCGAGTTCCATGCGGGGCTCCCTGTTCACCGGCCCATGAAGCGGGCCGGGCGTTTCTCGATGAAGGCGTGCATGCCTTCCTTCTGGTCGGCGGTGGCGAAGGTCTGGGCGAAGAGCTCGGCCTCGATGGAGAGGCCGTCCCCCAGGGTGACGTCGGTGCCTTCGTTGACCGCATGCTTGCAGTGGGAGATGGCGATCGGGGCCTTGGCGGCGATGACGGTGGCGATCTCCCGGCACCGGGGCAGGAGGGCCTCGGGGGCCGTCACCTCGTTGAAGAGCCCCAGCTCCAGGCCCCTCAGGGCGGTGATGGTCTCCCCGGTGAAGAGGAGGTACTTGGCGGCGCTCCGGCCCAGGATGCGGCTCAGGCGCTGGGTGCCGCCCCAGCCGGGGATCACCCCCAGGTTCACCTCGGGGGCGCCGACCTTGGCCCGGTCGCTGGCGATGCGGATATCGCAGGCCATGACCAGTTCCAGCCCGCCGCCCAGGGCGTAGCCGTTGACGGCGGCGATGACCGGGTGGGGGTGGTCCTCGATGAGGTTGAAGATGCGCTGGCCCCGCTGGGAGAAGGCCCGCGCGTCCAGGGGGGAGAGGTCCACCATGGCCTTGATGTCGGCCCCGGCCACGAAGGCCTTGCCGGCCCCCGTCAGGATCACCACCCGCACGGAAGGATCCCGGCCCAGGGCCAGGAAGGCCTCCTCCAGGCCGGCCAGGATCGAGTCGTCCAGGGCGTTGAGCGCCTCCTGGCGGTCGATGGTGACGAGGCCCACGTGGTCCTCGATCTCGAAGCGAACGTAGGGGTTCATGTCGGCCTCCTTCATCCCGCCGGGAATTCCGGCTCCCAGGGCTCCACCACGCAGAGGGGATCGCCGGCGGCCACGGCCACGCCCTCCCGGGCGGTGACGGAGGCCACGACGCCCTCGATGGGGCTCTTGATCTCGTTCTGCATCTTCATGGCCTCCAGGATCAGGAGGACCTGGCCCTGGGTCACGTGGTCGCCGGGCTCCACGAGGACCTTGCGCACGTTGCCGGCCATGGGGCTCTTGAGGTCCTGGCGTCCGCTGGCGCCCTTGTTCATCTTCTGGGCCAGCTTCTTCTTCTTCTCCTCCACCATCTCGATCTCGTACACGTCCCCCTTGATGAGGACCTCGTACGTGTCCGGCACGTGGGTGGCGTCCACGTCCACCTCGTACGAGCGGCCCCCGATGATCAGGGAGAAGAGGTTGGGCTCGGGCTCGAGGAAGTCCACGTCGTACTCCCGGTCCCCCAGGCTGACGATGAACTGCCCAGGCCGGGGCTCCTTGACCTTGACCTTGGTGGTGCGTCCCTGGTGCGTGGCGATGTAGGGCATGGTCCGCTCCTCAGAATCCGGGGTCCCGCTTCAGGCGGCCGCTGCGCTTCCACAGGGAGGCGTCGGAGCTCCCCCCCGTCGAGGCGCCCACCCCTGCGAGGGCCCTGGCCTTGTCCTGGCGGTAGGCCTTGATGGCCGCGGCCACCAGGGCCACGTCCTCGAAGGGCTTCACCCTGGCCTCGTCCTGGGGCTGGAACTCGCGGTCGATGAAGTTGGTGTCGATCTCCCCGGCCAGGAACTTCTCGTTCTTCAGCACGCGGGCGTGGAAGGGGATGGTCGTCTTGATGCCCTTGACCTTGTATTCCGACAGGGCGCGCAGCATGCGGGTCACCATGCGCTCCCGGGTGCTGCCCCACACCACCAGCTTGCTGAGCATGGGGTCGTAGTGGATGGGCACGTCCAGGCCCTCGTACATGCCCGACTCGTCGCGCACCCAGGGGCCGCCGGGGACGCGCAGGCCGATGATCCTGCCCGGGGTGGGCAGGAAGCGGTTGTCGGGGTCCTCGGCGTAGATGCGGCACTCCAGGGCGTGGCCGTGGCACTGCACGTCCTCCTGGCGGAAGGGGAGGACGTAGCCGGCGGCGCTGCGGATCATCTCCTTGCAGAGGTCGATGCCCGTGATCATCTCGGTGATGGGGTGCTCCACCTGGAGGCGGGTGTTCATCTCCAGGAAGAAGAACTCCCGCGACTTGCCCGAGACGATGAACTCCACGGTGCCGGCCGAGTCGTAGTCCACGGCCCTGGCGGCGCGGATGGCGGCCTCGCCCATGGCGCGTCGCATCTCCTCGTCGACGATGGGGCTGGGGGCCTCCTCGATGACCTTCTGGTGGCGGCGCTGGATGGAGCATTCCCGCTCGGGGCAGTAGATGATGTTCCCGTGGCGGTCCCCCAGCACCTGGATCTCGATGTGCCGGGGATTCTCGATGTAGCGCTCCATGTAGACGGCGTCGTCGCCGAAGGCGGCCAGGCTTTCCGACTTGGCGGTGCGGTAGGCGGGAAGCAGCTCCTCCTCGCGCATGATCATCCGGAGGCCCTTGCCGCCGCCGCCCGCGGCGGCCTTCATCATGATGGGGTAGCCGATCTTCCGGGCCCACTCCACCGCCTGGTCCTCGCTCTGGAGGTTCTCCCGCATGCCGGGCACCAGGGGCACGCCCATCTCGAACACGGCCACGCGGCTCGTGGTCTTGTTGCCCATGACCCGGATGGCCCGCGGGTTGGGGCCGATGAAGGTGATGCCCGCGGCGGCGCAGGCCTCGGCGAACTCCGCGTTCTCCGAGAGGAAGCCGTAGCCGGGGTGGATGGCGTCGGCGCCGGCGGCCTTGGCCACCTCCAGGATGCGGTCCCCCCGCAGGTACGACTCCCGGCTGGGGGCGGGGCCGATGCAGTAGGCCTCGTCCGCGGCCCGCACGTGGAGCGCGGTGCGGTCGGCCTCGGAATAGACGGCGACGGTGGGGACGCCCAGCTCCTTGCAGGCGCGGATGACGCGGATGGTGATCTCCCCCCGGTTGGCGATCAGGATCTTCTTGAACATGGCGGGATCCTCAGAGGGGCAGGTTGCCGTGCTTGCGCGGGGGGTTGCTGACGCGCTTGTTGCGGCAGGCCTCCAGGGCCTTGATGAGGCAGGGGCGGGTGCGCATGGGGTCGATCACCTCGTCCACGTAGCCCAGCTCGGCGGCGTTGTAGGGGTTGGCGAACTTGTCCCGGTAGTCCTCCAGCAGCGCCTTGCGGGTCTTCTCGGGGTCCAGGCTCTTGTCCAGCTCCTTGCGGTGGATGATGTTCACCGCGCCCTCGGGGCCCATGACGGCGATCTCGGCCGTGGGCCAGGCGATGGCGTAGTCGCAGCGGATGTTCTTGGCGTTCATCACGCAGTAGGCCCCGCCGTAGGCCTTGCGGGTGATGACGGTGACCCGGGGCACCGTGGCCTCGGTGATGGCGTAGAGCAGCTTGGCCCCGTGCTTGATGATGCCGCCCAGCTCCTGGTCCACCCCGGGCAGGAAGCCCGGCACGTCCTCGAAGAAGACGAGGGGGATGTTGAAGCAGTCGCAGAAGCGCACGAAGCGGGCGCCCTTCAGGGAGGCGTCCACATCCAGGGCCCCGGCCAGGTGATTGGGCTGGTTGCCCACGATGCCCACGGGGCGGCCGTTGAGGCGGGCGAAGCCCACCACCAGGTTCCGGGCGAAGTGCTCCTGCACCTCGAAGAAGTGGGCGTCGTCCACGATGGCCTTGACCACGTCCTTCATGTCGTAGGGCTGGTTGGGGTTGTCGGGCACGAGGGTGCGCAGGGCCACCTCGGTGCGGTTGGGGTCGTCGGTGCAGGCCTGGACGGGGGGATCGTCCTGGTTGTTGAGGGGGATGTAGCCCATGAGCTCGCGGATCATGAGCAGGCACTCCTCGTCGTCCGTGCTGGCGAAATGGGCGCAGCCGCTCCTGGCGTTGTGGGTCATGGCCCCGCCCAGCTCGTCCTTGGTCACGTCCTCGTGGGTGACGGCCTTGATGACGTCGGGCCCGGTTATGAACATGTACGAGGTGTCCTTCACCATGAAGACGAAGTCCGTGATGGCCGGGCTGTACACCGCGCCACCCGCGCAGGGGCCCATGATGGCGGAGATCTGGGGGATCACGCCCGAGCAGAGCACGTTGCGGGTGAAGATGTCGGAGTAGCCCGCCAGGGACTGGACGCCCTCCTGGATGCGGGCCCCGCCCGAGTCGTTGAGCCCGATGACGGGCGCGCCGTTGCGGGCGGCCATGTCCATGATCTTGCAGATCTTTTCGGCGTAGGCCTTGGAGAGGGAGCCGCCGAAGACCGTGAAGTCCTGGGCGAACACGTACACCAGGCGCCCCTCGATGGTGCCGAAGCCCGTGACGACGCCGTCGCCGGGGATCTTCAGCTTGCCCATGCCGAAGTTGTCGCAGCGGTGGAGGACGAACTTGTCCACCTCGGTGAAGGAGTCCTCGTCCAGCAGGATGGCGATGCGCTCCCGGGCGGTGAGGCGCCCCGACTGGTGGTGCTTCTCGATCTTGTCGAGACCGCCGCCCTTCTCGGCCTCCTCGTGCTTGGCCTTCAGCAGGGCCAGCTTGGCGTCCTGTCCCGTGGTCATCGGTCCTCCTGTCATGAGGAAAAGATTGAACCTAGAGCAACTTGGCGATGGTCTGCAGCTGCATGAAGGTGGTGCCTTCGTAGATCTTGCCGATCTTGCTGTCGCGGAAGTACTTTTCGGCCGGGTAGTCCTTGGTGAAGCCGTAGCCGCCGAAGATCTCCAGGCACTCGCTGGCCACGTACTCGGCCACCTGGCTCGTGTAGTACTTGGCCATGGCCGCCTCCTTGATGAAGGACTGGCCGGCGTCCTTGAGGCGGGCGGCGTTGTAGGTCATGAGCCGGGCCGCCTCGATGCGGCTGGCGCATTCGGCCAGGCGCATCTGCACGGCCTGGAATTCGAAGATGGGCTTGCCGAACTGGCGGCGCTCCCGGGCGTAGGCCAGGGCGTGCTCCAGGGAGCCCTGGGCCAGGCCCAGCATCTGGGCGGCGATGCCGATGCGCCCCTCGTTGAGGGTCTCGATGGCCACCTTGTAGCCCTTGCCCACCTGGCCCAGGACCCGGTCGGCGCCCACGAAGACGTCCGTGAGGACCAGTTCGCAGGTGGAGGAGGCCCGGATGCCCAGCTTGTCCTCCTTGCGGCTCACGGAGAAGCCCGGGTCCCCCCGCTCCACGATGAAGGCGGTGATGCCCTTGTACCCCGCGGCGGGGTCCACCGTGGCGAAGACGATGAAGATCCCCGCCTCCTCCGCGCTGGTGATGAACATCTTGCTGCCGGTGAGCAGGAAGCCCCCGTCCCTGGGGGTGGCCCGGGTGGCCAGGGCGAAGGCGTCCGAGCCCGAGCCGGCCTCGGAGAGGGCGTAGGCCCCCACTTCGCCCTTGCACAGGCGGGGCAGGTACAGGGCCTTCTGGGCCTCGCTGCCCCAGCGCACCAGGCAGTTGTCCACGAGGGTGTTCTGCACGTCCACCAGGACGCCCACGGAGGCGTCCACCTTGCTCAGCTCCTCGATGACGAGGATGGCGTTGAAGAAGCTGGAGCCGGTGCCGCCGTATGCCTCGGGCACCTCGATGCCCATGATGTCCAGGCCGAAGAGCTTCTTCACCAGGCCCGGGTCCATCTTCTGGTCCTCGTCCATGCGCTTGCGCAGCGGCTCGATCTCGTTGCGGGCGAAATCGGCGACCAGGTCGCGGAAGGCGAGTTCCTCGTCGTCGAGCAGGGTGAGGGGACGGCTCATGGGCGCTCCGGGGTCCTATCGGCTGGTGAAAGTGACAAAGTTGAACATGATTGGAGTTGGGGAGGAACGAAGGATTTCGGGCTTCACATGGAACGCCGGTATTTTCCGCCCATCTCGTAGAGGACGGAAGTGATCTGGCCCAGGCTGGCCACCCGGACGGTGTCCATGAGCACCTCGAAGAGGTTGCCCCCGGCCCGCACCTGGGCCCGGAGGCGGTCCAGGGCCGGGCCCGCGGCCTCCCGGTGCCGGGCCTGGAAGGCCCGGAGGCTGGCCAGGCGCTCGGCCTTCTCCTCGTCGGAGGCCCGGCTGATGGGAACCGCCTGGGGTTCCGCCTCCCCTTCCCGCAGGAAGGTGTTGACCCCCACCACGGGCAGTTCCCCGGAGTGCTTGCGGGTCTCGTACAGGAGGGACTGCTCCTGGATGCGGAAGCGCTGGTACTGGGTCTCCATGGCCCGCAGCACCCCGCCCCGGGCGTTGAGGCTGAGGAACTCCTCCAGCACCGCCGTCTCCACCTTCTCCGTGAGGGCCTGGAAGAAGTGGCTGCCCTGGAGGGCGTTCTCGCTCCAGTACACCCCCCATTCCCGGGTGAGGATCAGCTGGATGGCCATGGCCAGGCGCACCGATTCCTCGGTGGGGGTGGTGAGGGCCTCGTCGTAGGCGTTGGTGTGGAGGGAGTTGCAGTTGTCCAGCAGGGCCGTGAGGGCCTGGAGGGTGGTGCGGATGTCGTTGAACTTCATCTCCTTGAGGTGCAGGGACCGGCCGGAGGTCTGGATGTGGTACTTGAGCTTCTGGTTGCGCTCCGCGGCCCCGTACACGTCCCGGAGGGCGATGGCCCAGATGCGCCGGGCCACCCGGCCCAGCACCGAGTACTCGGGGTCCAGGCCGGAGGAGAAGAAGAAGGAGAGGCTGGGGGCGATGTCGTCGATGGCCATGCCCCGGCTCAGGTAGTACTCAACCAGGGTGAAGCCGTTGGCCAGGGTGAAGGCCAGCTGGGTGACGGGGTTGGCCCCGGCCTCGGCGATGTGGTACCCGGAGATGCTCACCGAGTAGTAGTTGCGCATCCGGTTCCGGATGATGAAGTCCTGGACGTCGCCCATCATGCGCAGGGCGAACTCGATGGAGAAGATGCAGGTGTTCTGGGCCTGGTCCTCCTTGAGGATGTCGGCCTGGACCGTGCCGCGCAGGGCGCAGAGGGCCTCCTCCCGCACCTGGGCCTCCTCGCCGGGCTCCAGGGGGCCCTGGGCGCGCCGCTTCTCGAGCTGCTGGTCGATGGCGGCGTTGAAGAACATGGCCAGGATGACGGGGGCGGGCCCGTTGATGGTCATGGAGACCGAGGTGGAGGGGTCGCACAGGTCGAAGCCCCGGAAGAGCTCCTTCATGTCGTCCAGGGTGGCGATGCTCACCCCGCTTTCGCCCACCTTGCCGTAGATGTCGGGGCGCTCCGCGGGGTCCTCCCCGTACAGGGTGACCGAGTCGAAGGCCGTGGACAGGCGCTTGGAGGGCTCCCCCTGGCAGAGGAAGTGGAAGCGGCGGTTGGTGCGGGCGGGGCCCCCCTCGCCGGCGAACTGGCGCTTGGGGTCCTCGTCCCGGCGCCGGAAGGGGAAGACGCCGGCGGTGTAGGGGAAGCTTCCGGGCACGTTCTCCTGGCGCAGGTAGCGCACCGCCTCTCCGTACCGGTCCGTGGCTGGCAGTTCCACCTTGCGGATGCGGGTGCCCGACAGGGAGGTGGCGGTGAGGGGCACCTTCACTTCCCTGTCCCGCACGGCGTAGGTGAACTCGTCGCCGGAATAGGCGTCCAGGAGCCGGCGCCAGCGGGCCAGGAGGGCCTCGCCCTCGGGGCCCAGTTCGGCCCGGGCCCGGGCCAGGGCGGGAAGGGCCTCGGGCACCTCATCCGCGGCCTCCTCCAGGGCCTGGACCCGGTCCGCCTTCGCGGCCAGGTCCTGGGTGCGCTGCCGGTAGTCCCGCACGGCCTGGACGATCTCCTGGAGGTACTTGGAGCGCTCGAAGGGCACGATGGGCGCCGCGCGCTCGCAGGAGAAGGCGATGGCGCCGGGGTCGGGCAGGGCCGAGCGCAGGTCGCGGCCGGTGCGCTCCCGGAGCCGGGCCAGGAGGTCCAGGAAGAGGCGGTCCACCCCGGGGTCGTTGAAGTGGCCGGCGGCGGTGCCGTACACCGGGAGCGCGTCGTCGGGGACGGCGGGGGCGATGCCCCGGTTCCGGCGCACCTGGCGGCGCACGGCGTGGAGGGCGTCCTCGGCGCGCTTGTCCTCGAACTTGTTCACGACCACCAGGTCGGCGAAGTCCAGCATGTTGATCTTCTCGAGCTGGGTGCCGGCCCCGAAGTCGCTGGTCATGACGTACAGGGTGAGATCGGCCATCTCGGTGATCTCGGTGTCGGCCTGGCCGATGCCGCTGGTCTCCACCAGCACCAGGTCCGCCCCGGCGGCCTGGAACACGGCCGTCGCCCCCTTCACCCGGGCCGTCACCGCGCCGCCCCCCGCCACGCTGCGGAAGAAGACCCGGTCGTCGGAGCAGGCGCCCATGCGCAGGCGGTCCCCCAGGAGGGCGCCCCCGGAGGCCTTGCGGGTGGGGTCGATGGCCAGCACGCCGACGCGCAGATCCGGGAAGTCCAGGAGGAGGCGGCGCAGCAGTTCGTCCACCAGGGAGCTCTTGCCCGCGCCGCCCGTGCCCGTCAGGCCCACCACGG
>DATGXY010000010.1:0-6707 GCA_035298525.1 Holophaga sp. | reverse complement strand
GTGAGGGCCTCCATCAGGGCCCCGGCCTCCCGGCCCGCGGCGGCGGCCTCGGAGGCCGCCATCTGCCGGATGCGCTCCCGCAGGAGGGCCGAGGCCCCCGCCTGGGCCCCGCCCAGGGCCAGCACCAGGAGGCCCAGGCGGGGATGGTAGGCGACCATGAGGACCGCGTAGGCCAGGAGGAGGGCTCCGTCCAGGAAGGCCCGGGCCAGCCGTCCCCCCAGGAACGAGCGCACCTCGGCCAGGCTCGAGGCCCGGGCGAGGAGGTCCCCCGCCTCCCGCCTCGCGAAGAACGGCCAGGGCAGGCGCAGCAGGTGGCGCAGGAAGGCCGTCATGAGCGCCTCGTCCATGCGCGCGTGGAGGCGGGCCGCGACCCGCCCCTGCAGGAAGTCCAGGACCACCGAGGCCAGGCCCGCGGCGCCCAGGAGCGCGGCGAGGCCCCACAGCCAGGACTCCCGCCCCGGAAGGATGACGTGGTCCAGGAGGATCCGGGAGGAGACGGGGCCCGCGAGGGCCACCACCTGGAGGGCCGCGGCGGCCAGGAGCAGGAAGGCGAGGGCGGGCAGGCTCTCCCGCAGCACGCCCCGGTACCGCGCGAGACTGGGCCGCGGCGCGGGCTTGCGCATGAAGCCGGGCCCCGGTTCGAACACGAGGGCGGCGCCGGTGAACTGGCGGTCCAGCTCCCGGGGCCCGGGGCGCCGGCGCCCGGAGGCCGGGTCCACGATCACCGTCCCGCGCCGGCCCACGCGCTCCAGCACGACGAAATGATCGAAGCCCCAGTGGAGGATCGCCGGCAGGGGAAGGAGGGGGAGGTCACCGGTGTCCGCCCTCACCCCCTCCCCCTCGAGCCCATAGCGTCCGGCGGCGCGGAGGATGTCCAGGGCGCTGGCGCCGTCCCGGGTGACCCCGCAGGCTTCGCGCACCTCCGCGAGGCCCGCGTGCCGGCCGTGGGCTCCCAGCACCATGGCCAGACAGGCCGCGCCGCATTCCGCGGCCTCCATCTGGGGCACGAAGGGCACTTTCACTTCAGCCACTTCCGCAGGGGTTCCAGGAGGAGGGTGATGGCCCGCTGGCGTCGCAGGGTGAAGCGGGCGCGCATCAGCATGCCGCTCCTGAGGACCACGCCGGCCTTGCGCGCCGCGCCGGGATCCGTCACCTCCAGCTCCACCCGGAAGGCCGGCCCCGGAAGGGTCTGGCCCTCCCCCAGGGCCTCGGCCACCTCGTGGGGGGAGGCCAGATCGGAGCTGACCCGCAGCACCCGGGCCCCGAGGGTGCCGTATTCGGCGTAGGGCAGCTGGTCCAGTTCCAGCAGGGCGGAGTCCCCGGCCTTGACGAAGGCGCGGTCCTTCTCTTCCAGGAAGCACACCGCCCGCAGAGGGATCCCGTCGGGCACCACCTTGCCCAGGGGGCGCCCGGGGCCCACCACGTCGCCGGGCTTCACCAGGAGCGCCTCCACGATGCCCGCCCGCGGAGCCTTCACCACGGTCTGTTCCAGGAGGAAGGCCAGGGCGCGCTCCTGGACCTGGGCGTCCCGGATGGTCAGCTCCCGGCGCCAGAGGAGATCCTGGCGCTGGTGGTCCACCGCGGCCCGTTCCTGGCGGACCTGGTCCAGGGCCTGTTCGATGCCCTGGAGGGCCCGCCGGGCCTGGTCCAGGGCTTCCCGGGCCTCCTCCACCGCGTCGGCGCTGGCCACCCCCTCTTCCAGCAGGCGCTGGGCGGCCGCGGCCCGGCGCTCGGACCTCTCCACGGAGCGCCGCTGGCTCCAGGCCTGGGCCTCCAGGCTGGCCCGCCTCCGCTCCAGCAGCTCGCACTGGCGCGCGTGGGCCGCGTCCTGGTGGCGGTTGCCGTCCAGGAACCCTTCCCGCACCGAGGCCGCGGTGCGCGCGGCCTCGTACCGGCGCGCCTGGAGCGCCGGCGCCTCGATGCGCAGGAGCTCCGCCCCGGCCTCCACCCGCTGCCCCGAGTGGACCCCCACGCGGCTGACGGTGCCCTCCACCCGGCAGATCACCATGGGGATGCCGGTCTCCGGGTGGAGGATCCCCCGCGCCCTCCCCTTCACCTCCACCTGTCCCAGGAATGCCGCCGCCAGGCCCGAGCCCAGGGCGGCCAGGACGATCACCAGGAGGATCCAGGCCCGGGGCGGGGCCACCTGGGCCAGGGCCCTGCCCTCCTCCGCCTCCAGGTAGTGCTCCAGGGCCTCGGGACGGAAGGGGCCGCCGGGAGTTCCCTCACTGGCCAAGCCGCGCCGCCCCCGGGCCCGGCACGAGCCATCCGTACAGGGTTGCGGAAAGGATGCTCCGGTCGCCCTGATCCATGCCCCAGGCGATGCCCGGGGAGCAACCGGCAGGAATCGCGAGGCCGGGATCAAACCGCCGGAGCACGGTGCTGGAAGGAAGGCCCGGGTGGAGCCATCCGGACACCTCCGCCAGGTCGGTCCGCCCCTCCGGGCCGACCGAGTACAGGACGAAATGACCCGACCGCTTCAGGGGGACCCGGCCGCCCCGCACCGTGAACCCGGCCTGCTTCACGACCAGGAGGTGCCCCTCGGGCACCTGGAAGGGCTTGGAGCCTTCCCGGCCTTTCCGTCCATCCAGGGTCATCTCCCAATGGAGAATGGGCCTCCCCTGGCCTTCCGGCCGACCCTGTAGGCGGACCAGGGTCCCCTCGCCCGCCATGAGCCCCAGGCTTGAAACCAAATATCCCACTTGAAGAAAACGTCGGACCATCATGCACCCCGGGATCGAGTGCCCCGAGTTCTATCGGGGTTTCATAACGCTTCCCGGAAATCCCTGGGCCGGGTTTCTCAGTCCCTCGGAGGGATGTGGGCCCGCACGGTCTCCCGGAGCACCTGGAGAGAGAAGGGCTTCTTCAGGAAGCCGAGGAAGCCCCCCTCCTGTGCCACCCGCGCGCCCGCCTCCTGCGCGAAGCCGCTGCAGAGGACGGCCCGGGCCGAGGGATCCATCTCCCGGATGAGCCGGAAGGCTTCGGGGCCGGTCATGCGGGGCATGGTGGCGTCCATGAGGATCAGGCCCACCCGGGAACCCGCCCGGCGCCAGGCCTCCACGGCCTCGACGCCGTCCCGGGCCTGGATCAGGTCGTAGCCCAGGGCGTCCCGCAGGTACTCGGCCAGGGTCTCCTGGAGATCCTCGTCGTCGTCCACGAGGAGGATGGTCCGGCGCCCGGAACAGGGCGCCGCGGCGGGGCGGGACAGCCCGGGCAGCGTGCCCTGGCAGGGGTGAAGGAGCACCCGGATGAGGGTCCCGGCCCCCGGAGCGGTGGAGACCCAGAGGCCGGCCCCGTGGGCCTTCAGGATGCCCAGGGCGGCGGAGAGCCCCAGGCCGCGCCCGGGGCGGTGGGTGGTGAAGAAGGGATCGAAGGCCCGGTCCAGGATCTCCGGCGTCATGCCGGGCCCCTGGTCCCCCACCTCGAGACACACCATGGGGTCCCCCCCTTCGGGGCGGTGGATCCACCGGCCCCCTTCCAGGTCCCCGGGGAGGAGGCGCCCGACGCGCACGTCCACGGGACCCCGGGCCCGGTCCTGGGCCTCCCGCGCGTTGGAGACGAGCCCCGCCACCACCTGCCGGAGCTGGGCGGGATCGCCCTCCACGGGAGGCAGGCCGGGCTCGGCCTCCAGGCGCACGTCGTCCCTGCCGGAGGCGGCGCGGACCTCCTCCAGGGTCTCCCGCACGAGGCCGCCCAGGTCCAGCGCCTCGGCCTGGAGGAACCCCTTGCCCGTGAAGTCCAGCATCTGCCGGGCGAGGCCGGAGGCCTTCTCCAGCACCCGCAGGGCCCGCGCCGCCGCGGCACGGGCCGCGGCCGGGTCCAGGGCGGGGTCGGCGGCCATCTCCAGGTTCCCCTGGATGGCCTGGAAGAGGTTGTTGAAGTCGTGGGCGATGCCCCCGGCCATGCGCCCCAGGCTCTCCATCTTGAGGGCGGTGCGGAGCTGTTCGTCGGCCTCCTTCAGGCGGACCTGGGTCTCCTGGAGGCGCCGCTCCGTGTCCACGGCCGCCAGGGCCCGCTCCACGGCCCCGGGCAGGGATCCCAGGAAGTGGGCGTCCTTCACCAGGTAGTCGCGGGCGCCCTTCTTCATCATCTCCACGGCGATGCGCTCGTCGCCGCTCCCGGTGGTGACGATGAAGGCGCCCACATGGGCCCGCTCCAGGAGCTGCAGGGCGGTCATGTCCGGAAGGGAGAAGTCCAGCAGCACCAGGTCGGGCTCGGTGCGGCCCAGCAGCTCGATGGCCGCCGCCCCCGTTCCGGCGTGGAGGAAGCCCCAGCCGCGGAGGGTGATCTCCTCCCGGATCAGCTCGGCCAGGCCCAGATCGTCCTCCACGGCCAGGATCAGCGCGCCTTCCGGTCGGACGTTCATGGCTGGGCCACCTGGATCTCCGGAAGGAAGCGCCCCAGGCGCAGGAGGGCCTCGGAGAAGGCCTCGAAGCTGCGGGGCTTCGTCAGGTACAGATTGCACCCGGCATCATAGCAGACGGCCACTTCCGCGGGATCGTCGGTGGTGGTGAGCATGATGACGGGCACCCGCCGGGTGCCGGCGTCGGCCTTCAGGCGCCGGAGCACGTCCACCCCCCCCACCCGGGGCATGTTGATGTCCAGGAGGAGGATGCAGCGCTCCCCCCGGCCCGGCCCCTGGAACCAGTCCAGGACCTCCTGCCCGTCCCGGAAGCGGAGGATGGGATTGGCCAGACCCGCGTCCTCCAGGTGCTCCCGGATGAGGACGGCGTGGCCCTCGTCGTCCTCGGCGATGAGCACGGTCACGGTGTCGAAGGGGAGCGGGCTCTTCACGGGCGGGCCTCCGCGGCGGGCCGGGGCAGTTCAAGCCGGAACCTGCAGCCGGGGCCCTGCCAGGTCTCCAGGAGGATGCGGCCCCCGTTGCGCTCGGCCATGCGCCGGACCAGGGTCAGACCCAGGCCGTCGCCGGCCACGGGACCCTGGGGATCCAGGCGCTGGAAGATCTCCCAGACCCGCTCCCGGTGCTCGGGGGGGATGCCGATGCCGTTGTCCTCCACCACGTAGGCGCAGGCGTCGGGAAGGACCTCGCCGGTGACCGTGATGCGCAGGGGGCGCTCCCCGTCCCGGTACTTGACGGCGTTGTCCAGGAGGTTGGAAAGGATCTGGGCCACCTGCACCGGATCCGCCACGCAGGGGGGCAGGTCTCCCGTCTCCAGGGAGCCGTTGGCGGACTGGATCTGGAAGGCCAGCGACGCGGCGCAGTTGCGCACGAGGGCGTTCATGTCCAGGGGCTCGGCCCGGAGCACCATGCGCCCCGCCCGGGACAGGGTGAGCAGGCCGTTGATGATGGCGTCCATCTTGGCGCCTGAGGCGCGGATGAACTCCAGCGACCCGGGCATGCGTTCCTGGAGGTGGGGGGCCGCCTCGGCCCGGAAGGCCTCCAGATCGGCGGCCTCGGCCTGGAGGCGGGTCAGCGCGTCCAGGGAGCGCGCCAGGCGCTGGCTGAAGCCCTGGATGTTCACCAGGGGCGAGCGCAGGTCGTGGGAGGCGACGTACAGCAGGGTCTCCAGCTCCCGGTTCTTCTGCTCCATCTCGGCCACGAGGCGTTCCCGGTCCCGCTGGGCGCGCTTGCCCACGGAGATGTCGGTCACCAGCACCGCCAGGGCGGTGGGGATGCCCTGGGGGTCCACCACCGAGGCGAGGGAGACCCGGGTTTCCAGGAGGGAGCCGTCGGCCCTGCGCAGGCCCAGTTCGAAGGAATCCCCCTCCACCCTGCGCTGCAGGTAGGCCTTTTCCAGGAGGAAGGTCCGGTCCGCGTCGAGGATGAACTCGCCGTAATGCCGCCCGGCCAGGTCGGCCATGGCGTAGCCGGTCATCTCGGCGAGCCGGGAATTGACGAAGGTGAAGCGCCCCGTGAGGTCCACCAGGGCCAGCCCCTCCGTGAGCGCCTCCACCACCACCCGGTGCTTCTCCTCGGAGGCGCGCAAGGCCTCGCCGGCGGCGTGGCGCTCCGTGGCGTCCTCCACCAGGCAGAGCAGGAGGCGCTCCCCCCGGCTCACGAAGGGGATGAGCTGGGCCGCGCCCCAGAAGGACCGGCCCGACAGGGTCTTGAAGAACCCCTCGGTGCGCTGCTCCTCCCCCGTCTTAAGGGCCTTGTCGGCCAGTTCCAGGAGGCCCGCCTCCTTCCAGCTGGGCAGCCTGCGGAAATTCTGGCGGAGGATGGTCTCCTCCGGGGCGTTCACCATGCGGCAGGCCGCGGGGTTGACCAGGACGCAGGCGCCGTCCGCCGCGCTGAAGAGGAGGATCCCGATGGGCGAGGAGGAGATGAGGGTCTGGTTGAGGGACAGCACCTCGGCCAGGTCCAGCTGGGCCTCCACCCGGGCCGTGACGTCCTCCATGTACCAGAGCTGGCCCTTCTCGGGGCTGTCCTGGACGACCGGGGCGCAGGTCACGTGGGCCCAGAAGGTGCTGCCGTCCACGCGCCTCAGGCGGATGTCCTCCCGGAAGGGATGACCCCCTCTCAGCATGGCCCCCGCCCGGGCCGCGAAGTCCTCGAAGGCGGCGTCGTCCAGGAAGAAGGTCCGGCTGTGGGCGCCGGCCATCATGTCCGGGTCCACCCCGGCGATCCTCCCGGCCTGGGCATTGATGCGCACCAGGACGGCGTCCTTGACCAGGAACACCCCGAGGGGGGCCTCCTGCAGTTCCTGGGACCAGCCCTGGGGCACCTGCGGCGCGGCCCCGGGCCT
>DATGXY010000009.1:0-7597 GCA_035298525.1 Holophaga sp. | reverse complement strand
GGGGGGAGGCGGCGGGACGGGCAGGTCCGGGCGCTTGCCGCTGCGCACGCCCTTCAGGATGACGTGGCCGGCCATGACGAGGCCGTACAGATCCTTGGCGACGCTCAGGACGGGCTTCTCCAGCACCTCGCTCAGTTCGTGGACGGTGTACCAGCCCGTGGCGAAGGTCAGGAGGCGGGCCTCCCGGGGGTTGACCCCGGAGGGGGACTCCCCGGGCAGGAGGGTGGACTGGGGGTGGAGGTCCAGGGAGGGGATCTTTTGGCTGATCACCCGCCATTCGTCCATCCGCTTATGCATCTCCATGAGAATGGAGGGGTTGGGCTTGGTGATGGTGACTTCGGCCCCGGGGTCCTTCTCCTCGAAGTGGTAGGTGCCGTCCAGCCACAGGGCCACCTCGTACACGGCGTCCAGGCCCTGGGCGTCGTTGGTGACGGCATGGACGATCTTCCCGTCCTTCAAATAGATGCGCGCCTTGCGAGGGTCGTCGGCCACATGGAAGCAGCCCGTCTTCCCGCCCTGGCTCACCAGCTGGATGATGTCGGGGAGCGGGGCTTCCCGCATGGAACCTTGGATCAGCCCTTGGGACATGGAGATTCCCTCTCGAGTAAAGGTATGCTTGAAGAGAATCCTAGCATGGTCCCCACGCGGGGCATCTTTTGCTTGGGTGCCGCCCGGTAGCCCGAAGTTCCCTGGGTTGGCCGTTCCCCCCCTTCATTCCGAAAGCAGGAAACCCCGTGGATACGCCCTTCTCCTCCATCGAAACCGCCATCGAGGCCATCCGCCAGGGACGCATGGTCGTCGTCGTGGACGACGAGGACCGGGAGAACGAGGGCGACCTCACCCTGGCGGCCGAGAAGGTGACCCCCGAGACCATCGCCTTCATGGCCACCCACGGCCGGGGCCTCATCTGCACGGCCCTGGAGGGCGAGCTCTTGGACCGCCTGCACATCCCCCAGATGGTGCAGGACAACACCAGCCCCTTCGAGACGGCCTTCTGCGTGAGCGTGGAGGCCCGGGAGGGCACCAGCACGGGCATCTCCGCCCACGACCGCTCCCGCACCATCCAGGCCCTGGTGGCGCCCGGGGCCAAGCCCTCGGACTTCGTGAAGCCCGGCCACGTCTTCCCCCTGCGGGCCAAGCCCGGCGGGGTCCTGGCCCGCACGGGCCAGACCGAGGCCTCCGTGGACCTGGCCCGGCTGGCGGGCCTCCACCCCTCCGGCGTCATCTGCGAAATCATGAAGGATGACGGGACCATGGCCCGCATCCCCGATCTCATCCCCTTCTGCCGCAAGTTCGACCTGCCCCTGGTGACGGTGGCGGACCTGGTGGCCCACCGCCTGCGGGTGGACCCCATCATCCGCCGCCTGGGCTCCACCCGGCGGGAGACGGCCTGGGGCGAGCTGACCGTGCACCGTTTCGAGAGCCTCCTGGACGGGGCCAACCACTTCGCCTTCGTGCTGGGGGACCCCGCCGGCGAGGCGCCCCTGGTGCGGGTGCACCAGGAGAGCCTCCCCGAGGACCTGGACGGGTTCGGGCGGGTGGCCCCCACCCCCTTCCACGAGGCCATGGACGCCATCCGCAAGGAGGGCCGGGGCGTCCTCGTCTACCTGCGGCGCCCGGGCACGAACCCCGAGGTGCCTCCCCAGGCCCCCCTCTCGGACCGGGACGTGGGCGTGGGCGCGCACATCCTGGTGTCCCTGGGCGTCCGGGAAATGCGGCTCCTGAGCCGCCAGGAAAAGAAGTATATTGGTCTGCGTGGCTTCGGCCTCGATATCGTCGGCCACGTGCAGATGGACGCCCATTGATCGATACCCACTTCCTCCGAGAGAGCCCGCTCTTCAGGGACCTGAACGAGGCGGAGCGAGCCCAGGTCCTGATCATCGGTCAGGTGAGGGGCTACGCGGGCGAAGAGGTGATCTTCCGCGAGGGGGATCCCGGTGATGGGCTATACATCGTCATGGCCGGCGAAATCCGGATCAGCAAGCACACGGGCGCTGGCGAGGAGGCCCTGGCCATCCTCTCCCCCAACGCCTTCTTCGGGGAGATGGCCCTCGTGGACGACTCCCCCCGGGCCGCCGACGCCATCGCCAATGGCCCGGCCCGGACCTTCTTCATCCCCCTCAAGGAACTGCGCACCCTCATCGAGACCAACCACGGGATCGCCCTCAAGGTCCTGTACGCCCTGTGCGAGGTCCTGACGCAGCGCCTGAGGGAGACCAACGAACGGTACATGACCGTTTTCACGCTGGCCCAGTGGGGGGGCGGCATGCCCCAGGCCAGCCCCTTCCCCATTCCCTGACCCGGCAAACGTCCGGGCGGTACACGACCCAAGAGGAGCCCCATGTCCGACCTCGTCAAGCACATCACCGACGCCGAGTTCCCCCAGACCATCGCCCAGGGCGTCACCCTGGTGGACTTCTGGGCGCCCTGGTGCGGCCCCTGCCGCATGATCGCCCCCATCCTGGACGAGCTCGCGGGCGAACTCCAGGGCAAGGCCCAGATCGTGAAGATCAACGTGGACGAGAACCCCGTCGTCGCCGGCCAGTTCGGCGTCATGTCCATCCCCACCCTCCTGCTCTTCAAGGACGGCCAGAAGGTGGGCCAGAAGGTGGGCGGCCAGCCAAAGCCCGCCCTCAAGTCCTTCATCGAGCAGGCGCTCTAGGCACCTGAGGCACGAAGGGGCCCCCGGCTTCGGCCGGGGGCCCTACCGCGTACGGGGACGAGCGGGAGGCCGGCGCCGGGCAAGGCCTACCGGACCTCGTCCTTCTTGGCGAGCACGAGGCGGATGCCGTTGCCCCGGGGATTGTGCTCCACCTGGTCCATGACCAGGAGGATGAGGGGGAGGCCCCGGCCGCACTGGCGGTTCAGGTCCATGTCGGAGACGGCCGCCACGGAGGAGGTGTCGAAGCCCGGGCCCTCGTCGGAGATGGTGACGGTGAAGCTGTCGGGGGTGAGGAGGCTTTCCACCTCGATGTGGCGGTGGGCGTACCTGGGGTCCGCCAGACGCTCCTGCATCTGGGCGGCGTAGGCGTCCTTTTCCGCGAAGAGATCGCCCTTGAGGGCCGAGTCCAGTTCCAGGCAGCCGTGCTCCAGGGCGTTCACCAGGGCCTCGTGGAAGGCCATGGCGATGACATCCACGTTGGTGGGCTTGGCGAAGCCCATGGGGACCAGGCGGTCCGTGAGGTGGGTGACCAGGCTGGGGATGTCGAGTTCATCGGCCCGGGCCCGGAAGACCCGGCGCTCCTCCGCCATGCCCCGCAGGCCCCGCTCCGCCATGCGGATCTCCCGGTGCAGGTCCACCAGGTGGAAGACGCTGTTGACCAGCTCCCGGATGGTGAGGGGCTTCTGGAAGAGGTTGGCGGCGCCCATGCGCATGGCCCGGATGGCGTACTCCAGGCTGGCCTGGCCCGTCATGAGCACCACGGGCAGCTGGGGGTTGGTGGCCTTGACGCGGTTGATCACGTCGAAGCCGTCCATGCCCTCCATGTTGATATCGGAGACCACCAGGTCGAACTGGGGCGCCCCCGGGTCCTCCAGCAGGCGCAGGGCGCGGTGGGCCTCGGAAAAGGGGTGCACCTTCATGCCGAAGTGGGTGAGGGCGTCCCCCACGAGGCCCAGGACGGCCACGTCATCGTCGATGAGCAAGACATGCGGCGGTTGGGCATTGCTCATGGCTGGCACTCCGGTCGGATGGAACCTTATCGGACGGAAGGTAGGCAATTCTTGAGAATATTAATTGTTTTTCCCAGGGCTCCCGTGAGGGACTCTGGATAGGCTACCGGGATCCCGGCCAGGGCGGGGCGCAAAGGCGCGGCGTCAAGCAAGCGGGCGATTTCCTCCGCCAGGGCCGCCCCTTCCACCACCTGGACCAGACCGGCCTCCCGGAGGGGGAGCACCAGGTCCTCGAAGTTGGCGAAGCCCGGCCCCAGGAGGGTGGGCAGGCCGAAGCGCACGGGCTCCAGGGGGTTGTGGCCCCCGTGCCAGGTCCAGCCGCCCCCCACCAGGGCCACGGTGCCCTCCCGGTAGGCGGAGGCCAGTTCCCCCAGGGTGTCCAGGAGGAGGATATCCGTATCCCGCCAGGGGTCGGCGTCCCCGGGCCAGGGCTCCGAGGCCCGGCGCAGGCGCCGGCCCGCCAGGAGATCCGCCACCTCCTGGAAACGCCGGGGCTGGCGGGGGGCGAGGATCAGGCGCAGGCCGGGACGCCCCCGGCGGACCTGGTCCCAGGCCTCCAGCAGGGCCGCTTCCTCCCCTTCCACCGTATTGCCCGCCACCACCACGGGATCCGCGGCCCAGGCCTGGCGCAGGGGGTCCCAGCCGGCGTGCAGGGGCCGGGGTTCCGGCAGGTCGGCCTTCAGGTTCCCTCCCACCTCCACCCGGGGGGCGCCCAGGCTCCGCCAGGCCTCGGCGGAAGCGGCGTCCCGGGCGGCCACCACCGTGATGCGGGAAGCCGCCCGTCTCAGCCAGCGCCCGCCCCGGGCCAGAGTCCGGGCCGTGAGGCGGCCGTTCACGATGCAGGCGGGGATGCCCCTGGCCTCCAGCTCCCGGAGGAGATTGGGCCAGATCTCCGTCTCCAGGCACACATAGCCCCCGGGGGGCACGGCCAGGAAGGGGGCCAGGCCCCGGGGATCATCCAGGGGGAAGGGACCGCCCGTGACCCGGCCGGAGCCCTGATCCCAGCCGGGCAGGCGACGCCCCAGGAGGGCCAGGCCGTTGGCCGTGCCCGTGGTCACGTGGATGCGGTGGCCCGCATCCCGCAGGCGCCCCAGGAGCCCTTCCGCCAGGAGCAGTTCCCCCACGCTCACCGCGTGGACCCAGATCCAGCCCGGTTCCAGGTCCGGGGGGGGCGCCGCCTCCAGGCGCAAGCGCCAGTCGGGGGGCAGGCCGCGCACCAGGGCCCGGGCCGTGGCGCCGGCCAGAGAAACGGCCACCAGGTAGCTGCTGTCCACCCAATCCATGGGTCCAGCGTGACATGATCGAGGAGGATACGGAAAGGCCGCCCATGCTCGACGTGCTGCTGGTGACGGGCCCCCTGGGCTCGGGGAAGACGACGGTGGTGAACCGCCTGCTCAAGGCGGAGATCCATCAGGGGCGGCGGGTGGCGGTGCTCATCAACGAATTCGGCACCGTGAGCGTGGACGGCCTCCTGGTGGACGCGGAGCGCCCGGAACTGGCGGGCATCGCCAACCTGGTGAACGGCTGCGCCTGCTGCAGCCTGAAGGCGGACGTGGTGAAGGTGCTGGCGGAATGGTCCACGGCCCCGGGGGCGGAGCGTCCGGAGCGGGTGGTGCTGGAGACGACGGGCCTGGCCGATCCCACGGATCTGGTGGACCTGGAGGCGGACCCCGCCCTGGGGGGGATCCGGCTGGCGGGCTGTCTCACGGTGCTCTCGGCCCTCACCCCCCTCCACCACCTGGAGCAGCGGGCCCTTTTGCGCCGGCAGACGGCCCTGGCCAGCCTCGTGTACGTGAGCAAGGCGGATCTGGATCCCAGCATGGCCGCGGCCTGGGAGGCCCAGATCCGCCAGGCCTTCCCCGGGCACGCCATCCAGCCCTCCCGCATGGGGGAACCCCGGCCCGGCAGTCCCGATCCCTGGGCGGGGATCCTCCCGGAGCTCCCCGCGGGCCAGGAACGGGGGAAGACCCCCAGCTTCGCCGGGGCCCGGGCCCTCACCGTGGCCTTCGAGCATCCCCTGGACCCGGATGGCCTGGAACGTCTGCTCCTGAGGCCCCCGGCCAAGGGCGAAGTGCTGCGGGCCAAGGGGGTGTGTTCCTTCGCGGGCTGGCCCGCGCGCAATGACGGCAGCGACCGCTGGGCCTTCCAGCTGGCTGACGGCCGCCTGGAGGTGGCCCCCTACCCCGCCCTGCCCGATGGAGGCCTGGCCCCCTGGGCGGGCGTGGTCATCGGCCTGGACCTGGATTTCCCCGCCTGGCGGGCGGATTTGGCGGCCATCCAGCAGCCCCGGCCTTAAGGCATTTGCCGTATATCCGCCCATTCCTCAAGGGCATAAGATGAAGCTCTCAAGGGGAGCATCCATGGCCGAAAAGCCGCTCGCACTGGTGGTGGACGATACCGAGATCCACCGCAGCCTCATCAAGATGACCCTCACCGCCAAGGGCTACCTGGTGACGACGGCCATGGACGGGCAGGAGGGCTTCGATCTCTGCAAGAAGAACAACTACACCCTCGTTTTCAGCGACTTCGAGATGCCCAACATGAACGGCGCCGAGTTCCTGCGGGCGGTGAAGCGCTTGCCCGCCTACCGGGACGTGCCCGTGGTCATCCTTTCCACCCTGGAGGACCCGGACGTCAAGCAGCGCGTCATGTCCCTGGGGGCCTTCCATTACATCGTCAAGCCCTTCAACCAGGCCAAGCTGGACGAGCTCTTCAAGAGGCTCGCATGAGCCTGGCGGAGGAGGGGGCCCACCTGGCCGACCTGGTGGACCAGTTGGAGGACGAAGCCCTGGCCCTGGACGGGGGCGGGGACGTTTCCAACGTGCACCTCCTCTTCCGCACGGTGCATAACCTCAAGAGCCTCTCCGCCTTCCTGGGCCTGCGGGAGCTCTCGGCCGCCTTCCACCACCTGGAGGACGGTCTGGACCGCATCCGCCGGGGCCGGGAGGACTGGACCAGCGCCTGGGCCGACGAAGTCTTCCGCTGCATCGATCTGACCCGGGGCGCCCTGGGCGGGGAGATCCGCATCCCCCCCCCGGGGGAGCGGGCCGCCGCGGCCCCCGCCCCCCGCAGCCCCTGGGGCATGCCCCTGGACCCGGGCCAGGAGGCCGCGCTGGACGGGGCCCTGAAGGCGGGCCTGGGCGTCTACCGCATCGAGAAGCTCTTCCGCAGGGGCCTGGACCGGGAGGCCTTCCAGGACCTGCCCATCATGGAGGACCTGAGGGAGGCCGGGACCCTGGTGGCCGTCCATCCCCCCTTCGAGGCCTACGAGCAGGGCCCCGAGGAGCAGGTCCTCAAGTTCCTCTTCGCCTCCCCCCGCACCCGGGAGGAGCTGGAGCGCATCTTCTTCGACCCCCTCCTGGAGCTGCGGGCCCCGGACCCCATGCCCGCGGGGGCGGAGCCCCCCGCCTTCCGCTTCCTCATCGTGGAGGACGACCCGATGGCCGGCTCCGTGCTGGCCCGTATCGCCAAGCGCCACGGGGCCTGCATCCTCACCGGGACCGCCCGGGAGGGCTACGCCGAGTTCACCCGGGCGTGGGAGCGGCAGGAACCCTACCAGGCCTGCTTCCTGGATCTGAACCTGCCCGATCTCAGCGGCCTGGCCATCCTCAGCGCCATCCGCCGCTTCGAATCGGAGCGCCGGCTCCCCCGCTCCCAGCGCTGCCGGGTGCTCATCACCACCGCCAGCGAGAGCGTGGACGATATCAAGGCCTGCCTGGTGCTGGACGCGGACGGCTACATGGTCAAGCCCATGGACCCGGATATGGTCCAGGAGAAGATCGCCTTGATCCAGGAGTCCTGGCTCGCCGAAAATTGAGACCGTGACGTCCCCCGCCCCCATCCTGCGCGCCCTGGCCATCCCCGCCCTGGCCCTGGCCCTGGCGGCGGTGTCCAACGCCCTGGCGGATCCCGCCCGGAAGCTGGC
>DATGXY010000008.1:0-3468 GCA_035298525.1 Holophaga sp. | reverse complement strand
CGGCGGGGCCGCGCTCGCCGGAACGGGATCGAGGCCGTACGCCGCCGTGGTGGCGGACACGTCCGAGACGGCGCCGGCCCGGGCCAGGCGGAACCACCGGGTGGTGCCCTCCACCGAGGATTGGAGCAGGGAGGGCAGGGTCCCGGAGGCCACCAGGGCCGGGCCCTGGCTGGCGGGATCCCCGAGGCCGGCCTGGGAGGAGGCCACGGCCACCACCTCGTCCCCGCGCCGGAACCCGGCCGCGGCGGCGGCGGAGGACGGGAAGACCTGGCAGATCACCAGCCTGCCGTCCCGGACCACGTAGCCGAACCCGTAGCCCAGGGTCCGGCCCTCGTCGAAGAAGGCCGTGGTGGCGGACCGGGTGGTGAGGTACGTGAAGCCCCGGTCCTTGCCCTCGGCCCGGGGCCGGGCGGTGAGGGCCGACAGGAGCTCCGCCGGGCCCGCGTAGGCCCCGGGATCCACGGCGGCGGGGAGTTCGGCGTTCCACAGGTAGCAGTCCCGGGCCATGGCCAGGATGTCCGCCTTCTGCTGGGCCGCGGAGCAGGGGTCCTCCCCGGCCTTATGGCAGCCGACCAGAAGGACGAGGGCCAGGAGGGCGCTTCGTCCGGGCGTTCCCATGGGTCCCTCCCTCCAGGCCTCAGGCCCCCAGGGCCGCGTTCACCACGCTGACCAGGGCCTCGGCCTCGATGGGCTTGGTCAGCACGTGCTCCACCCCCACCTTGCGGAGGCTTTGGACCATATCGTCGTCCTTGAAGGCCGTGAGGATGATCACGGGCACCTTCTTCTCGGCCTTGGCGGTCATGCGCGCGATGGTGGCCCCGTTGCACCCGGGCATCTGGTAGTCGGAGAGGACCAGGTCCGGGCCGGAGGCGGCCAGGTGGTCCGCCACCTCCATGGCGGAGGCGGGCAGCCACTCCTCCACCTCGTGCCCCGCCTTCGTCAGGCAGCGGTTGAGGTAGAGCCGCATCATTTTGCTATCGTCGATCACCAGAATCTTGGCCACGCCCCATGATAACCCAGGGGACTTCCGGCCGAGGCGGGCGGGCGGGATGATGGTATAAGAATATTCAAGTTCCGGAGCGCCCCTTGGCTTCTGTCCTCGCCGCGAGCAGGACCCGTCCCCTCGTCCTGGGGGCCACGTCGGTCTGGATCCTCGTCCTGGTGGCGATGGTGCCGCGCATGGAGCTTTCCGCGGCCCGCGTCGTCATGGGCGGGTCCCTCCTCCTGGCCAACGTGTTCGCGCTCACGGGCGCCCTGGCGCGGGCCCGCCGCTTCCCGGCCGAGGCCTGGTCCTGGCGCGTGATGGCGGTGGCCCTGGTGTTCGCGTCCACCGCCAACGTGTTCACGGGGCTGCGGGGCGGCGCCGTGGAGCGGCCCCTGTGGGACACCCTCATGGTGGGCTTCTACTTCGCCGCGGCCCTGGCCGGGATCCTGGCCCTCATCCGCCTTCCCCTGGCCGCGCGGCATCCGGAGGGCTTCCGCATCCACCTCCTGGGGAGCCTCATCTTCGCGTCGTCCCTGGCCCTCCTCCTGTGGATCCTGGGCCTCTGGCAGCCGGACAGGTCCCTGGGCTTCGCGGACCGGGGCATCCTGCTCGCCATCTGCGTGCGCGTCTCGGTCATGGGCGGCATCCTGGCCTACCAGATCACCGACCACCCCAGGCGCCTGCGGGGTCCCCTGGGCTGGCTCGTGCTGGGGATCGTGTTCGGGGGCTTCCCGGCCATGTTCGCCATCAACCAGGGCGGCGTCTCCACCGTTCCCCTCTCCCCGGCGGTGGGCTTCGCCCCCCTCTTCGCCGTGGCCCTGGCCGCCGCCGCATGGCATCCCGCCCCCGCCGACGGCCCGGGAGAGGCCGTGAAGACCCGGGGAACCCTCTTCACCTGGCTCCTGTACCTGCCCTACTTCGGCACCGCCCTCTGCCTCCTGGTGGCCAGCGTGCGCGCCTCCAGCAACCTCCTGGTGCCCATGCTCGGCTTCCTCGCCGTGAGCACCCTCCTGGTGATCCACCAGTTCGCCCTCCTCCGGGAGGTCCGCCTCTCCCGGGACGACCTGGACCGCCGGGTCCGGGTGCGCACCGAGGAACTGGAGCGGGCCCAGGCGGTGCTCCTGAACGCGGAGCGCATGAACAGCCTCGGCCTCCTGGGCGCGGGCATGGCCCACGATCTCAACAACGCCCTGGGCGCCATCCTCAGCACCCTGGAACTGGCCCGGGCCCGGGGGGGCGGGGCCCACCTCGGCGAGGACGACCTGGGGCGCATCGACAAGGCCGCCCGCCACGGGGCCGAGATGGGCCGGCGCCTCATGGCCTTCGCCCGCCAGGGGGCGGAATCGGACCAGGTCCTGGATCTGCGCCGGGTGCTCCAGGAGGACCGGGAACTGCTCCGCATGGTGCTGCCCTCCCGCATCCGCCTGGACGTGGATCCCGGCCCGCTGCCCCTGCCCGTGCGGGGCGGGCGCGGGCAGGTGCAGCAGATCCTGGTGAACCTGGTGGCCAACGCCAAGGACGCCATCGAGGGCACCGGCAACGTGCGGATCTGCGCCATGGCCGTGGGGGCCTGGGCCGAACTGCAGGTGTCCGACAGCGGCTGCGGCATGTCCCCGGAGATCCAGGCGCGGATCTTCGAGCCCCTGTTCACGACCAAGGAGCCCGGGCGGGGCACGGGCCTGGGCCTGGCCTCGGTGAAGGCCATCCTGGACCGCATGGGCGGCGAGGTGGAGGTCCACAGCGCCCCCGGGGCGGGCACCACCTTCGCCCTGCGCTTCCGCCTCTCCGAAGGCGACACCGGCGAACTGCCCGCGATCCTGGTCTAGCGGAAGGCCTCCCGGGCCTCCCGGATCCTGCCGTGGTGGGCCTCGGCCCAGTCCACCAGGGCCTCCAGGGGGCCCAGGATGGACTGCCCCATGTCCGTGAGCGTGTAGTCCACCCGGGGGGGCACCGTGGGGTGGACGCGGCGGGCCACGAGGCCGTCCTGCTCCAGGCGGCGCACGGTCTGGCTGAGCATGCGCTGGGAGATATCCCCCACGGCCCGGCGCAGGTCCGAGAAGCGCAGGGTCCCGTCCTGGAGGGCGATGAGCACCAGCAGGCTCCAGCGGTCCGCGACGCGGTCCAGCACGTCCCGCACGGGGCAGTTCCGCATATCGCCCTCCACGGCCTTCCGCATGGCCATATCCGTCTCCGGGGGTTACCTACGGGTAACCAGGTATCCCCATTTTCCCTTCTTGTGGATCCCTTGTGAAGCCCCTAGCATCACAAAAGTTCCTTCAGGGAACCAACACGCGAAAGGAATCCCATGACCCCCCGCACCCTCCTCGTCACCGGCGCCTCCGGCCAACTGGGCCGCCTCGTCGTCGAAACCCTTCTGGCCCGCCATCCCGCCGCCGCCATCGTGGCCGCCGTGCGGAACCCCGCCTCCGTGGCCGATCTCGAAGCCCGGGGCGTGCAGGTGCGCGAGGCCGACTACACCCGCC
>DATGXY010000007.1:0-6212 GCA_035298525.1 Holophaga sp. | reverse complement strand
GTAGGCGTCGCCCCCGGGACCCACGTGGCCGCCGTCCACCAGGTTCTCCATCGCCACGCGGATGCCGGTGGCGGGGGTGCGGAGCTCGTGGCCGGCGTTGGAGACGAACTTCTGGCGGGTGGCCTCCAGGGCCTCCACCTGGGTGATGTCGTCCAGGGTCACGAGCACCCAGGTCTCCCCGGATCCGTCCGGCCCGGGGATGGGCAGGGCCCGGACCCGGAGGGAGCGGTGCTCCCGCTTCAGGGGCCATTCCATGAAGCGCCCGGCGGAGGCCTCCTCCAGGGCCCGCAGGCTCCCGGGTTCCCTGAACGCCTCCACGGAGGGGGCGCCCTCGGCCAGGGCGCTGGAACGGCCCAGGAGGGAACGGGCCGCGGGGTTGAAGACCCGGATCCGGCCATCGCCGCCCAGGAGGACGATGCCCGTGCGCAGGCCGGCCAGGATATGGCGCCGCACCTGGTCCCCCGCTTCCGTCTCCTCCTGGAGCCGCCGGTTCTCCCGCTCCAGGGCCGCCCAGGCCCGGGGCAGTTCCCGGAAGAGCCGCTCATCCTTGTCCGGCAGGGGAACGCCGGCCAGCAGGCGCACCATGGCGTCCCGGTGCCGGTCCATGTCCCGCGCCAGCAGGAAGGCCGAGGCGGCCACAGCCAGGAGCCCGACCAGGCGAAGGACCAGTTCCACATCCCGGCCCAGGACCAGGGCCCCCGCCACGGCCAGGGCCCAGGGCGCCCAGGGGGTGACCATGCGGCTGGCCAGGTCGGGGGGTGGGCCTTTTATAAGGAGGCGGCGGGGTCGCATCCGGCCCATTGTGGGCCCGGTCCCCTTATTCATAGTGCAAATTCCCTGTAAATCGTCTTCTTTTGCCGAATGTTTCGCTTTCGTTCCGCCTTGTTGGCAGACAAACCATTTTTAAACTTGGGGGTGGAAACCAATGGAAAAAAATGGACCGAATTGGCATTAAGTGGTCTTTCAGTCCGTTCCCTTCCTGACTTGGCATTTTGTTGAAAGGCGATAACCGTGCTGCGACTTCGCGGCAATGCACCGGCCACGGTGGACGAGAAGGGACGACTCAAGCTCCCATCCACCTTCAAGGCCGACCTCGAGACCTTCGCCCAGGGCGAGGGTCTCGTGGGCATGCGCCACTACCTGACGTCGCTGGACGGGAAGGGGGCCCGCCTCTACCCCATGCCCGTGTGGGAAGCCATCGAGGCGCGCCTGGCCTCCGTGCCCGGGACCAACCCCGCCAAGCGGCGGTTCCTGGAGGTCACCGCCTACTACGGTTCCGAGGTGGAGCCCGACGCCCAGGGCCGCTTCGTCATCCCGCCCATCCTGCGCGAGGCCGCGCAGCTCACGGGCGAGGTCGCCATCCTGGGCCAGATGGACCACCTGGCCATCTGGAACCGCTCCGGCTTCGAGCGCCGCCTCGCCGCCGATCCCCTCACCACCGAGGACCTGGCGGCCCTCGCGGACCTGGGGATCTGACCATGGCGGAAACCCTCGTCCACGTTCCCGTCCTCCTCCAGGAGGTGGTGGAGAACCTGCCCGTCCCCGAAGGGGGCCGGGTGCTGGACCTCACCCTCGGCCTGGCAGGGCACGCCCAGGCCATCCTGGCCGGGTGCGGGCCCGACGTGCGCTACCTGGGCGTGGACCGGGATCCCGCGGCCCGCCAGCTGGCCACGGCCCGCCTCGGCGCCGACGCCCGCCTCACGATCCTGGCCGACACCCACGAGGATTGCTGGGAGAACCCCGCCTTCCAGGCCTGGATGCACCTCCAGGCCCCGGCCGGCCTCGACGCCGTCCTCATGGACCTGGGCGTCTCCTCCCTGCAGCTGAAGGACCCCGCCCGGGGCTTCTCCTTCATGGCGGATGGGCCCCTGGACATGCGCATGGACCCCGGGCAGGGCGAGACCGCCCTCCAGTGGATCGCGGAGCAGACCGACACCTCCCTCGCCGACGCCATCTACAACTACGGGGAGGAGCGCGCCTCCCGCCCCATCGCCCGCGCCATCCTGCGCGCCTTCAACGAGGGCCGCCTGCACACCACCACCGACCTGGCCCAGGCCGTCTACACCGTCCTCAACCGCGAGGCGGCGCGCCGCAAGGGCCAGATCGATCCCGCCACCCGGACCTTCCAGGCCATCCGCATCGCCGTCAACGGCGAGCTCTCGCGCCTGGCGGCGACCCTCGAGAAGGCCGTCGCGGCCCTGAAGCCCGGGGGACGGATCGGGGTCATCTCCTTCCACAGCCTGGAGGACCGCATCGCCAAGCAGACGCTGCGCCGCCTCTCGGGCGTGTACGACGGGCCGGGCCGGACCTCCCCCGAGCCCCTGCCCAGGCTCGTCAAGCTCGTCCATCCCGGGGGCCTCAAGGCCTCCGAAGCCGAATCCCAGGCCAACCCCCCCTCCCGCTCCGCGCGGCTGAGGCTGGCCGAGAAGCTCCCCGAACCAGGAACCGCGAGGTGAACGCATGATCAAGAACCGCACCAGCGCCCGTCCCGCGGCCCACGCCGCCCACCGGCCCATGGCCTCCCACGCCACCCGGCAGGTCGAGGGCGAGGGGGTGCTGCGCATGCTGCTCCTGGTCTTCGCCCTCGCCATGCCCCTGGCCTCCATGGCCTACCTGAAGATCCAGCACACCCGCATCAGCTACGAGATGAGCGAGATCCGCGAGAAGATCCGCCAGGAGGAGGAGACCCGCCGCACCCTCCTGCTGGAGCGCAGCCGCTACCAGCGGGACGAGGAGGTCCAGGCCTTCGCCGCCCAGAGCGGCCTGCTGCCCCGCAAGCAGAGCCACCTGATTCCCCAGGTCTTCACCATCGCCGATCAGAAGCTGGCCAAGCTCCAGGGTCCGGCCCCCGCCCAGGTGGCAGGTCTCTAGGTCCTGGGGCCGGTGTGTAAGCGTTGGCATGGATGGCCTTCCATCGCACGGACGAACATCCTGTAAGATGGGGGATCGAGCCCGGACGGGCATGAAAGTGGCAGGCATTGGCGATAGGCGGCATTCTCAGCGGCTCCCCGACGTCTCCCCGGCGCCTGCTGGGTAGGCCGGAGGCCCAGGACCTGGTCGCACGCCGTCTCCCCTGGGTGCTGGGGGGGACCCTCCTGTGGGTGGGCCTGATCCTCACCCGCCTGGTCTGGCTCCAGGTGATCAATCACCGCCACTACCGCCTGCGGGCCGAGCGCCAGCACACCACCGTGGTGCCCATCCAGCCCATCCGGGGCGAACTGCGCGACCGGCGGGGCGGGTCCCTGGCCATCTCCCTGAAGGTGGACAGCCTCTTCGCCACCCCCACCGCCTTCTATCCCGATTTCCGGGCCGGGAAGGGCGATACGGACAAGTCCTGGGGCCAACCCGACCGGGCCTCCGCCCAGAAGGTGGCCGCGGCCCTGGCCCCCATCCTGGAGATGTCCAAGGCTTCCATCCTGGAAAAGCTCCTGCGCCGCAAGCCCTTCGTGTGGATCGAGCGCCAGCTGCCCGCCTCCAAGGTGGCGGCCATCAAGGCCCTCAAGATGGACGGGGTGGACTTCCTCCCCGAGAGCAAGCGCCACTACCCCCGGGGCAGCCTGGCCTGCCAGATCGTGGGCTTCGTGAACATCGACGGCATGGGCCAGCTGGGCATCGAGCGCACCTTCCAGGAACAGCTCGCGGGCAAGCCCGGCGAGCTCGTGGCCCCCCGGGACGCCAAGGGCCGGCTCCTGATCCTGCGGGAGAACTACGCAAAGATCCCCGTCAACGGCTCCACCCTCCAGCTCACCATCGATTCCACCATCCAGCACATCGTGGAGGAGGCCCTGGAGGAGGGCGTGAAGCGCTCCCACCCCGCCACGGCCTACGCGGTGGTGGTGGATCCCCAGACCGGCGAGATCCTGGCCATGGCCGGGACCCCCACCTTCGACCCCAACCACATCCTGCCCAAGCGCTTCATGAACCGCAGCGAGTCCGAATGGAGCGCCGCGGACCGGGAGGAGTACCGGCGCGAGCTGGAGCGGCAGAAGGCCGCCCGCAAGGTGCACCCGGTGGAGGACAGCTACGAGCCGGGCTCCACCATGAAGATCTTCACCGCGGCCATGGCCCTGGAGGAGCGCAAGGTCCACCTGGGCGAAGGCATCAACTGCGAGGGCGGCCGCTGGAAGTACGCGGACGCGGTGGTGACCGACACCCACCGCCACGGCGTGCTCACCTTCGAGGAGGTGCTCTGGCAGAGCTCCAACGTGGGCGCCGCCAAGATCGGCCTCCGCCTCGACCCGGCGGTCCACTACCAGTACCTGCGCAAGTTCGGGTTCGGCGAGCCCACGGGCCTCAACTTTCCGGGCGAGACCGCCGGGCGCCTCGTCGCCCCGGACCGCTGGAGCCGCACCACCCAGCTCACCATGTCGTACGGCTACGGCCTCTCCGTGTCCCCCCTCCAGATCCTCATGGCGGGATGCGCCCTGGCCAACGGCGGCAAGCTCATGCAGCCCTTCCTCGTCCAGAAGGTCTTCAACGACCAGGGCGTCATGCTCCAGGAGTTCCGCCCGAGGGTGAAGGACCAGGTGATCAGCGAGGAGACCTCGGCCCTCATGCGCGAGGCCCTGAAGGGCGTCATCACCAGCGGCACCGCCAAGAACGCCAAGCTCGACGGCAACGTCGAGGCCTTCGGCAAGACGGGCACCTCCCGCAAGATCATCCCCGGCAAGGGCTACGACCCCCGGCGCCACTTCGCCTCGTTCATGGGCTTCTTCCCGGCCGACAAGCCCCAGTACGGCATGCTCTTCATGCTGGACGACCCCGCCGGGGACGCGACGGGCGGCGACGTGGCGGCCCCCCTCTTCAAGAAGATCGGCGACGCCGTCATGCGCTACCGCCTGTCCCTGCCCGACGGGGGCCAGGAGGCGGACCTGCGCCTGGGCCTGCGGGACTGGCCCGTGAGCGAGAACGACGAGGCCGTCGTGCACATCGAGATCGGCAAGGTGCCGGACCTCAAGGGGCTCACCCTCAAGTCCGCCATCCAGCGGGTGGTCATGGCCGGGGGCACCCCCCGGGTGGAGGGGGTGGGGGACCGGTCCACCGCCTTCCGGGTTGAATCCCAGGAACCCGCCCCGGGCTCGGCCCTCGAGCCGGGGACCGTCGTGCGCATCCGGGTGAGGGGCCAATGATCGGGGGTCTGCGGTGAGGTTCCGGGAGTGGATCGAAGGGCAGGGCGTGCGCGTTTCGGGGCCGGACGCGGAGATCGCCCACGTGACCTGCGACAGCCGCGAGGCGGGGCCCGGCTGGGCCTTCATCGCCCTGAAGGGCGCCAAGGCCGACGGAGCCGACTTCGTGGGCCAGGCCCTGGACCGGGGCGCCGCGGCCGTGCTCTGCGACAGGCCCCTGGAGGTGCCGGTCCCCTTCGGCCTGCTCGAGGGGGGGAGGCCCGCCATGGCCGCCCTGGCCCGGCGCCTGTACGGGGCCCCGGACGAGGCCCTGGCCCTCGTCGGCGTGACAGGCACCAACGGCAAGACCACCACCACCACCCTCATCCGCCAGCTCCTGCGGGGTTCCGGCCTGGGCTGCGGCCTGGTGGGCACGGTGCTCAACGCCGCCGGGGACCTGGAGGAGGAGGCCGTGCGCACCACGCCCGAGAGCCCCGCCTTCTTCCGGTGGATCCGCCGCGCCGTGGAGGCCGGCGACGCCGCCATGGCGGTGGAGGTGAGCTCCCACAGCCTCGTGCTGGACCGGGTGGCCGGGGCCCGCTTCAAGGTGGGGGTCTTCACCAACCTCACCCAGGACCACCTGGACTTCCACGGGGACATGGAGACCTACTTCCGGGCCAAGGCTTCCCTCTTCGCCCATTGCGAACGGGGCCTGGCGAACGCGGACGACCCCGCCGGCACCCGGCTCCTGGCCCTGCCCGGCATGCGCGGCTACGCCGTGGAGGCCGAGGCCGACTACCGGGCCCTGGACCTGGCGCTCACCCCCACCGGCACCACCTTCACGCTGCGCACCCCCGCGGGCCGCTTCCCGGTGCGGAGCCCCCTCCTGGGCCGGTTCAACGCCTACAACCTCCTGGCCGCCCTCGCCGCCTGCGCCGAGGCGGGCTTCGAACTGGGCGCCCTCCTTCCCGCCGTGGCCACCCTCACGGGGGCCCCGGGCCGCATCGACCGCGTGGACCAGGGCCAGCCCTTCGGGGTGATGGTGGACTACGCGCACACCCCCGACGCCCTGGAAAAGCTGCTGGCGGAAGGGCGCCGGCTGCTGCC
>DATGXY010000006.1:0-8822 GCA_035298525.1 Holophaga sp. | reverse complement strand
GAGGGATCTGCTGGCCGCCTGGGACTGGGGCGGGGTGGCCACGGCCGCCGCCACGGGCCGCCTGGCGCGCCAGGTCGCCCTCACCCGGGTCCCCAGCCGCCAGGCCCTGGCCACGGGCTTCGCATTCCAGGCGCCTGGCCGGTCCGCCACCCTCGTGTCCATCGGCAGCCGGGGCTTCTCCGTGCTGGAAATGCGGGAGAACGGCACGGAGGTGCACCGGGAGAACGGCCGCTGCGCCCAGGGCACGGGGAACTTCCTCCAGCAGCTGGTCGGCCGCTTTGGCCTGGAGGTGGCCACGGCCGCCGAAAGGGCCGCGGGGGTGGAGGAGGGGGCCCACCTGTCGGGCCGCTGCCCGGTCATCCTCAAGACGGATATGACCCACCTGGCCAACAAGGGGGAGGACCGGGACCGGATCCTGGCGGGCCTCCTGGACGCCATGTGCGAGAACGTGCAGGCCATCCTTCGCCCCGCCAACGGCCCGCCCACCCTGGCCCTCTGCGGCGGGGTGGCCCGCTCCCGCCGGGTGCGGGAGCACTTCCGCGCCTACGCGGCGCGCCGGGGCCTGGCCTGGATGGATCTGCCCGGGGAGGAGGGTCTGTACCTGGAGGCCGCCGGCGCCGCCCTCCTCGGTTCCCGGCTGGCCCTGGACCCGCCGGCCCTGGCGGATCTGCTGGAAGCCCCCGCCCCCGCCCGGGTGGACCTGCTGCCCCCCCTCGCCGCCGCCCTTCCCCGGGTGCGCCGCATGCCCCCCCTGCCCCCGGCCGCGCCCGCCGGGACCCGGGATGTGCTCCTGGGCTTCGATATCGGCTCCACGGGCAGCAAGGCCGTGGCCGTGGACCTGGGCACGGGGGAACGGCTCTGGGACGGGTACCTGGGCACGGACGGCGCCCCGGTGCGGGCCGCCCAGGCCCTCATGGCCGCCTGGCTTGAATCCCCCGCCGGGGAGCACCGCCTGCGGGCCTTCGGGGTCACGGGCTCGGGGCGGGAGATCGTGGGCTCCCTCCTGGCCACCTGCTACGGGCGGGACCCCGTGTGGGTGATGAACGAGATCGCCGCCCACGCCGCCGGCGCCGTGGCCCAGGACCCCCGGGTGGACACCATCTTCGAGATCGGGGGCCAGGACGCCAAGTACATCCGGCTGGAAGGGGGCCGTGTGGTGGACGCGGCCATGAATGAATCCTGTTCCGCGGGCACCGGCTCCTTCATCGAGGAGCAGGGCCGGCGCCTGGAGGGGGTGCGGGACGTGCGCCACCTGGGCGAACTGGCCCTGGGCGCGGACGCCACCGCCTCCCTCGGCCAGCACTGCAGCATCTTCATGGCCGAGGTCATGGACGAGGCCGTGGCCGCCGGCGTGGGCCGGGACCGCATCATCGCCGGCATCTACCACTCGGTGGTGGCCAACTACCTGAACCGGGTCAAGGGCAGCCGCTCCTGCGGGTCCGTGGTGTTCTGCCAGGGCATGCCCTTCGCGTCGGCCGCCCTGGCCGCGGCCGTGGCCGCCCAGACGGGTTCGGAGGTGGTGGTGCCCCCGGACCCGGGCCTCATGGGGGCCCTGGGCATCGCCCTCCTGGCCCGGCGCAACCTGCCCGTGCCCCCCGGGGCGTCCCTGGACGGGCGCCGATTCCTGGAGGCCAAGGTGGTGGAGGTGACCCAGTTCCAGTGCGGGTCCACCCAGGGCTGCGGAAGGCCCGGGAACCGCTGCCGCGTGGACCGCCTCGCCACGGAGGTGGGGGGGGAGCGCCGCACCTTCGCCTGGGGCGGCGGCTGTTCCCTCTGGGACAAGGGCGCCGCCCGGACCAAGCTCCCCGATCGGTCCCCGGACCCCTTCCGGGAGCGGCGGGAGCTGGCCGGGGCCCTGGTGGCGGCGCTGCCCCCGGCCCCGGACGGGCCCCGGGTGGCCATGGCCGAGGCCTTCCAGCTGCAGGGGCTCCTGCCCTTCTTCGCGGCGCTCCTGCGGGGCCTGGGGGCCCAGCCCCTGGTGGTGCCCGTGGAGGGCCGGGCGGACCTGGCGCGGGGCCTCGAAGAGGCCGCCGTGCCCTTCTGCGCCCCCATGCAGCAGTACCACGGCCTCGTCTCCCGCATGGCGGGACTGGGCGCGGACCACCTCTTCCTGCCCCTGGTGCGGGAACTGCCGCGGGTGGACGGGGAGGCCCACTCCGCGGCCTGCCCCATCACGCAGGGGGCCCCGGATGTGCTGAAGCACGCGCTGGCGGGGACCCCTTCCATCCTCAGCCCCGTCGTGGACGGGGGCCCCGGCACCCTGGACGGGCCGGCCCTGCGGGAATCCTGCCTCCGCCTGGCCCGCACCCTGGGCCGGGAGGAGGCCCTGGACGCGGCCCTGGCCGCGGCGCGGGAGCTGCAGCTGCGCTACGAGCGGGGCCTTGCGGAGATCGGCGCCCGGGCCCTGGCCTTCGCCCGCGCCCGGGACCTGGTGCCCGTGGTGGTGCTGGGCCGCGCCTACACCCTCCACGACGATGTGCTCAATTCCAACGTGCCCGCCATCCTGCGCACCCAGGGCGCCCTGGCCATCCCCTGCGACTGCCTGCCCCTGCCCGGGGACACGCCCACCTTCCGGGAGGTGTACTGGGGTCACAGCCAGCGCATTCTCCGCGCGGCCTGGCGCGTGGCCACGGAGCCCGGCCTCTACGGCATCTTCTGCTCCAACTACTCCTGCGGGCCCGACAGCTTCACCGGCCACACCCTGGCCTGGATGATGGAGGGCAAACCCTTCGCCGTCATCGAGACCGACGGCCACGCCGGGGACGCCGGCACCCGCACCCGGGTGGAGGCCTTCCTGCACTGCGTGGCCGAGGACCGGGCCCGGGGCGCCGCTCCCCGCGCCGTGGACCCCACGGCGCTGGAGGTGGGCACCTCCCCCCTGGCCGGGGTCGCGAGGGGCGGCGAGACCCTCCTGGTGCCGGCCATGGGCCCCGAGTCCCTGGTGGTGGCCGCGGCCCTGCGGGGCACCGGCGTGCGCGCCGAGGCCCTGCCCCCCGCCGACGCCGCCGCCCTGCGGGCGGGGCGCCGCCACACCTCGGGCAAGGAGTGCCTCCCCATGACCCTGACCCTGGGTTCCCTCCTGAACCGCCTGGAAGGGGCCTCGAGCGGGGAGCGGTTCCTCTTCCTCATGCCCAGCGGCTGCGGCCCCTGCCGCCTGGGCAGCTACGCGGGCCTGGACAAGCTCATCCTGGACCGCCTGGGGGAGGGCCGCCGGGTGGAGCTGTGGGCGCCGCCCTGGGGGGACTACTTCCTGGGCTTCGACGCCGGCTTCCCCGCCGTGCTCCTGGCCGGCATCGCCGCCGCGGGGGTGCTGGAGGAGGCCCTGGCCTGGGTCCGCCCCGCCGAACGCGAACCCGGCCTCGCCCAGGCCATCCGCGACCGGGCCTACAAGACCCTGGTGGCGGAGGTGGAAGGGGCCGTGCGGGAACGGCCCGGCGCGGCCCGGGCGCTGGCGGAGGCCCTCTCGGGCCGGGCCTTCGGGTTCCCGGCCCTGGTGCGGGGCTTCCTGGAGGAGATGCGCGCGGCGGACACCGGCGCCCGGCTCCCCACCGTCCTCGTCACCGGGGAGATCTACGTGCGCCTGGAGCCCTTCGCCAACGGCGGCCTGAACCGGGCCCTGGCGGAAAGGGGCGTGCGGGTGCTCATGGAGCCCAGCACGGAGGCCATGCGTTACTCATCCCTCTCCGCCCTGGAAACGGGGCAGAAGCGGGGACCGGGCGCCCACCTCTCCGCCTGGGTGCAGGAGCGCATCCTCCAGGGGGTGCAGCGGGAATCCCACCGGGTCCTGGGCCTGCCCGGAAGGCCCGCCATCCGCGAGATCCTGGCCACGGCGGCCCCCTACCTGCGCCCGGCCCTGGAAGGCGAGGCGGTGCTCACCATCGGCGGTCCCCTGCACCTGTGGCGGCGGGGGGCCATCGACGCCGCCGTGGCCGTGGGGCCCCTGGAATGCATGCCCAACAAGCTGGCCGAAGCCCAGCTCCTCCACGTGACGGAACGGGAGGGCCTGCCTGCCCTGGCCCTCTCCCTGGGCGGGGACCCGGTGGACCCGGATGTGCTCGACAATTTCCTGTTCCAGGTGAAGGCCCGCCATGCCGGCTTGGCAGGAAGTCCCCTCGGCGTCATGCTTGAGGCCCAGGTGAGGCCATGACCCGCACGACGGCGATATTCCTCAGTGTCCTTCTCACAACGGGCTGTTCCATCAAGAAGGTCGCCGTGGACCGGGTGGGGGACGCCCTGGCCGGCACGGGGGGCGCCTGGGCCTCCGACGGCGACCCGGACCTGGTGCGGGACGCCACCCCCTTCGCCCTCAAGACCCTGGAATCCCTCCTGGAGGCCCGCCCGGAACACCGGGGCCTCCTCCTGGCCGCCGCGTCCGGCTTCACCCAGTACGCCCACGCCTTCCTCCAGGACGAGGCGGACTACCTGGAGGCCAAGGACCCCGCCCAGGCCGCCCACCTGCGCAAGCGGGCCAAGGGCCTCTACCTGCGGGCCCGGGACTACGGCCTGCGGGGCCTGGACGCGGAGCTCCCCGGCTTCCGCAAGGCCCCGGATCCCGCCCGGGCCGGGAAGGACCTGGTGCCCCTCCTGTACTGGACGGCCGCCGCATGGGCCGCCGCCTTCGCCCTGGATATCACCGATTCCCGCCTCTCCGCCGACCAGGCCCTCATCGAACGCATGCTGGACCGGGCCCTGGCCCTGGATCCCGCCTGGAACGGGGGGGCCCTCCACGCCTTCCGGGGGACCTGGGAGGCGGGCCACCTGCAGGCCGGCGGCACCGCCGCCCGGGCCCGGGCCCACTTCGCCGAGGCCCTCCGTCTTTCCGGCGGCCAGGACGCCTCCGCGCACGTGGCCCTCGCCGAGACCCTGGCCCTGGAGGCCCAGGACCGGAAGGCCTTCGACGCCCACCTGAAGGACGCCCTGGCCGTGGATCCCGACCAGGACCCGGGGCGCCGCATGGCCGTCCTCGTGGCCCAGAAGCGGGCCCGCTGGCTCCAGGGCCGCGCCGCCGATCTCTTCCTCGACGAACCGGAGAAGATCCCATGAACAAGCTCGCCGCCCTGGCCCTGGCCCCCTGCCTCGCCCTCTCCCTGGGGGCCCAGACCGTCACCCTCAAGCTGGCCACCCTCGTGCCCCAGAACTCCTCCTGGTTCCGCATCCTCCAGGAGATGGGCACGGAATGGGAAAAGGCGTCGGGAGGGCGCGTGAAGGTGGTCTTCTATCCCGGCGGGCGCATGGGGGACGACAACGATGTCATCCGCAAGATGCGCCTGGGCCAGCTCCAGGGGGCCGTCCTGGCCTCCCCGGGCCTGGCGGAGATCGACCGCTCCGTGTACGCCCTCAGCATCCCCCTGGCCTTCGAGAGCACCGACGAGGTGTACCGGGTCCTGGACCGCCTGCGGCCCGGCCTGGAGCGCACCTTCGAATCCAAGGGCTTCGTCGTCCTCAACTGGGCCGACGGTGGCTGGGTGCGCTTCTTCGCGCGCCGCCCCGTGGCCGGCCCCGAGGACCTGAAGGCCCAGAAGTTCTTCCAGTGGCAGGGGGACACCCACACCCTGGAGATCTGGAAGACCGCCGGCTTCAACACCGTGCCCGCCCCCGCCCCCGAACTGACCACGGGGCTGCAGACGGGGCTCCTGGACGCCTTCCTCACCTCCCCCCAGGTGGTGCTGATCATGCGCTACTTCGAGAAGGCCCCCCACATGACGGACCTGCGCTGGGCCATGATCATGGCCGGCACCGTGGTGCGCAAGGACGCCTGGGAGAAGGTGCCCGCCGATGTGCGCCCCGCCCTGCTCAAGGCCGCCCAGGACGCCGCCGGGCGCCTGCGCAGGGACATGGCCGCCTCGGAGGCCACGGACATCGAGGCCCTCAAGCGCGCCGGGCTGAAGGTGGTGCCCGTGGACGCCCGGGCCCGGACCCGGTGGGAGGATATGCTGCGCGGCGCCCATGGCAAGATCCGCGGCGCCTACGTGAGCGCCCAGGCCTACGACGAGGCCATGGCCATCCGGGACGAACTGCGCAAGGGCGGCCGCCGGTGAGCGCCATCCGTTCCCTCCTGCGCAACGCGGTGGGGGGCGTGCTGGTGCTCAGCTTCGCCCTCCTCATGGCCCTGCCCCTGGTGGACGCGGCCGGACGGAGCCTGGGCGGGCTCCACCTGCCCGGGAGCGCGGATCTGGTGCAGGCCGTCACCCTCTGGCTCACCTTCGCCGGGGGCCTGGCGGCCACCTCGGCCCGGGAACACCTCACCCTCTCCACCGCCGGCTGGATCGGCCAGGGCCGCGCCGGGCGCGCCGCCCGGGCCTTGGCCTCCGCCCTGTCCGCGGGGGTGGCGGCCATGCTGGCCTACGCCTCCTGGAACGTGGTCATGGCCAACCGGGCCGAGGGCCACATCCTGGAAATGGGCATCCCCGCCTGGACCCTGGATCTCATGATGCCCCTGGCCCTGGGGGCCATGGCCCTGGTGTTCGCCTGGCGGGCCGGGGACGGCTGGATGGCCCGGGCGGCGGGCTTCCTGGCCATTCCCGCCGCCTTCCTCCCGGGCCTCCTGCCGGGGGGGCCTTCCATCGCCTACGGCCTGGCCGCACTGGCCGGCCTCTCCCTCCTGGCGGGCACCCCCGTCTTCGTGGCCATGGCCGGGGTGGCCCTCTGCCTCTTCTTCGCCCAGGGGAGCCCCGTGGCGGCGGTGCCGGCGGAGATCTACCGCCTGGTGGCCTCCCCCACCCTGCCCGCCATCCCCCTGCTGGCGGGGGCCGGGTACGTGCTGGCGGAAAGTGGCGCCTCGGCCCGCCTCGTGCGCTGCTTCCGGGCCTGGGTGGGCTTCCTGCCCGGGGGCATGGCCCTCATGGCCGCCTCCGTGTGCGCGGTCTTCACCTCCTTCACGGGGGGCTCCGGGGTCACCATCGTGGCCCTGGGCGGCCTCCTCCTGCCCATGCTCCTCCAGGACGGCCAGGAGGAGGGCTTCTCCCTGGGCCTCGTCACGGCCTCGGGCTCCCTGGGCCTGCTCCTGCCCCCCAGCCTGCCCGTGATCCTCTACGCCATCGTGGCCGGGGGCCGGGACCAGGCCGTGCCCCCGGACCGGCTCTACCTGGCGGGGCTGGTGCCGGGCCTCCTCCTGCTGGTGCTCACGGGCGCCTATGGAATCCTCAAGAGCCGGAAGCGGGCCCGCACCCCCTTCGAGGGCCGGGAGGCCCTGGCCGCCACCTGGGCCGCCAAGTGGGAACTGCTTCTTCCCGTCCTCATCATCGTCCTCTTCGCCAGCGGTCGCACCACCATGCTGGAAACGGCCGCCGGGGCCCTGGCCTACACCATCGCCGCGGAATGTTTCATCACCCGGGACATCCATCCCCTGCGCCAGCTGCCGGGGGTCCTGCTCAAGGCCTCGGCCCTCATGGGGGCCGTGCTCATCCTCCTGAGCGTGGCCATGGGCCTCACCTCCTGGCTGGTGGACGCCATGATCCCCGACGCCATCCTGGCCTGGACCACGGCCCACGTGCACTCCAAGCTCGTGTTCCTGCTGGCCCTCAACCTCATCCTCCTGGTGCTGGGCAGCGTGCTGGAGATCTACTCCGCCATCGTGGTGCTGGCCCCCATCGTGGCCCCCCTGGGCGCCACCTTCGGCATCCACCCCGTGCACCTGGGGGTGATCTTCCTGGCCAACCTGGAGCTGGGCTTCCTGCTGCCCCCCGTGGGCCTCAACCTCTTCCTGGCCTCCAGCCGCTTCGGCACGCCCCTGCCCCGGCTCTACCGGCACGTGCTCCCCTTCCTGGCCATCCTGGGCATCGGGCTCCTGCTCATCACGTACGTGCCCGGCCTTTCGCTCATGCTGCCCAGGCTCCTCGGAAAGGGGTGAAGGGTCGTACCATGGATCCATGCGCGCCCTGCTCTTCGACCTCGACGGCACCCTGGTGGATTCCCGGGAGGATCTCGCCACCGGCGTGAACCTCACCCGCGGGGACCTGGGCCTGGCCCCCCTGGACCCCGCGGTGGTGGCGGGCTACGTGGGCGACGGGGTGCGGGCCCTGCTCACCCGGGCCCTCCCCGAATGCCCGGAGCGCCTGGAGGAGGCCCTGGCCCTCAACCGGGGCCACTACCGGGCCCACCTCCTGGACCGCACCCGGGCCTACCCCGGGGCCCCGGAGGCCCTCGCCGCCCTGGCCGGGGCCGGGTACCGCCTGGCCGTGGTCACCAACAAGCCCCGGGAGTTCACCCTGCCCCTCCTGGAGGGCCTGGGCCTCCTGCCCCGGTTCGGGGCCGTGGTGGCCGGGGGGGACGCCCCGGCCCTGAAGCCCGACCCCGCCGGCCTCCTCCAGGCCCTCCAGGCCCTGGGCTGCGGCCCGGAGGGTTCCTGGATGGTGGGGGACCACTGCACGGATCTGGAGGCGGGGCGCCGGGCCGGCCTCCAGCGCTGCCTCTGCCGCTTCGGCTTCGGGGACCCCAAGGAGGAGGGGTGGGATCTGGCCATCGAGGGATTCGGGGACCTGGTCCGTCACCTTTGCTGACTCATGAAATGAATCAAAAGGATGGGACCCCTGGACGGATTGAAATGATTAGTTAATATCTGTACGAGCCTTCCATGACGGTCCCCCCCTCCCTCTCCCAGCCGGACCCGCCCACCCGCCTTCCCGGCGATCCCTTCCCCTGCATCCCCATCCTGGAGGGCATCCGGGACGGCTTCGCCCTGCTGGCAATCGTGCTGGACGCCCAGGGGAACCCCGCCGATGCCCGGTTCCTGGAGGTGAACAAGGCCTTCGAGCGCTTCACGGGCCTGCGCCGGGCCGACGTGGCGGGGCGCCTGGCCTCCGACCTCGGGGCCCCCTCCCCCC
>DATGXY010000005.1:0-11626 GCA_035298525.1 Holophaga sp. | reverse complement strand
GGGCGGGGGGGGCCTCCTCCATGGCCAGCCAGGCCACCCGGGCCTCGGCGCAGGCCGGGCAAGCGGCCGCGTGGGCCTCCAGGGCGGGAGGCAGGGCGAGGGGGTCGGCTTCGATGGCCCGGAGGGTCTCGGCGCAGGGGTTGGGGGCGGCGTTCATGGGCGCCCTCCTTGGAGGTGCTGGGTCAGGTTCTGGATGGCGTGGAAGATGTGGGCCTTCACGCTGCCCACGGAAATGTTCATGCGCGCGGCGATCTGCTCGTATTTCCAGTCGTTCTCGATCTTGAGCATGAGGGCCTCGCGCTGGCGCTTGGGCAGGCGGGGCAGGGCCTCCCGCAGGAGCCGGCGGGACTCCTGGTCCAGGAACGTGGACATCTGGTTCTCCTCCACCCGGAGGGCGGCGTGCTCCTGGCCCTCGGGGTTGGGGTCCAGGCTTTCGTGGCCGGACCGGGTCCGGCCCAGGAAGTTGAGGGCCTGCCGGGTGGTGATGGTGATGAGCCAGGTGCGGAAGGAGGATTCGAAGCGGAAGCCGGGGAGGGCCCGGTACACCCGCAGGAAGGTCTCCTGCACCACGTCGTCGGCGTCCAGGTGGTTCTTGAGGATGGAGAAGGCCTTGCCGTACACGTCCCGCTGGAAACGCTCCACCAGGTTGGCGAAGGCGGCCTGGTCTCCGGCCTGGGCCGCCAGGACCCAGGCCTGGACCTCCGGCCCATGGTAAGGGGAGTCCTGGAGGGCGGCGGACAACGGCCTCTCGTCGTGGGTCATGGCTGCAGTCATCATCGGGGGGCCAACTGGAAAAGGCAAGGTCCCGGAACGGGGCCTTCCCATCTGACCCGGCCCGGGGACCCGGGGTTGAGTGGTATAAAGGGGGTGGAGAAACCCATGTCCAAGTCCCTGAGCCGCATCTACCCCCTCCTGACAACTGAGCAGATCGCCCAGCGCGTGAAGGAACTGGGCGCCCAGATCGCCGCCGACTACGAGGGCAAGGACCTGGTCGTCATCGGGCTCCTCAACGGGGTCTACCCCTTCTTCGCCGATCTGACCCGGGCCATCGACCTGGAGATGGACGTGAATTTCATGCGCGTGGCCAGCTACGGACACGGTTTCGAGAGCACCGGGGAGGTCAAGATCATCACCGACTGCGACCACGCCATCCGGGGCCGGCATGCCCTGGTGGTGGAGGACATCGTGGATACGGGCCTCACCCTCCACAAGGTCCGCAAGATCCTCATGGACCGCGAACCCGCCAGCCTCAAGATCTGCACCCTCCTGGACAAGCCCAGCCGCCGCCGGGTGGAGGTCCCCGTGGACTACGTGGGCTTCTCCATCGAGGACCACTTCGTGGTGGGCTACGGCCTGGACCTGGAGGGCAAGCTGCGCAACCTCCCCTACGTCGGCATCTACAACCCCGCATGAGGCCCCTTCCCGCCGCCGCCGCGCTCCTCGCCGGGGCGCTGGTCCTGGGCTGCGGCTACCGCCGCCTGGACCAGCGGCCCCGCAAGGCCGCCTGGATGGAGCGGGGGGCCACGGTCCGCATCGCCAGCTTCCGGAACAACACCCCGAAGCTGGGGGCCGAGGAGACCTTCCGCAAGGCCCTGGAGAACCGCATCGTGGCCGCCTCCCCCTGGCGCCTGGTGCCCCGGGCCGCCTCCAGCCGCTGGGTCCTCCAGGGGGCCATCGAGACCTACGAGGTGAGGGCCCTGGGCCTTTCCCTGGGCTCCTCCGACATCCGGGGCTCCGCCGGGAGCGCCAGCCGGGTGGAGGTGGTCGTGGCCGCCTCCGTGCAGCTCCTGGACGGCATCACCGGGGACGTGGTCATCCAGCGCCCCCGCCTGACCTTCTCCAACCAGTACCGGGTGGACCAGAACTTCGCCAGCTTCAACAACCAGGAACTGCGCGTCCTGGGCACCCTGGCCGACGATTTCGCCGAGAGCTTCCTCACCCAGCTCCTGGAAGGGAGCGAGTGATGGTTCTGCCGAAGGCCTGGCTGGAGGCCACGTACGCCCTCGTGCACGGGGAGGACTCGGACGGCCGGCGCCTGGCCGTGGAGGCCTGGCGCCTGGCCCACGTGGACCCCGAATGGGAGGTCTTCTCCCACACCCAGTGCTCCGAGGGCTGCCCCTGGGCCGAGGTGCTCAACGCCCTGTCCGAGGCCGCCCCCCTGGGCGCGGACCGGGTGGTGGTGGTGCCCCAGGCGGACAACCTCCTGGAGCGGGCCAAGGAACTGCCCTCGGCCGTGAAGGCCGCCCTCCAGGACCCCCTGCCGGGCACCCGGCTCCTGCTCGTATGTCGGTCTGCTCTCTCGGCTGGACCGGGCAAGGTGCTGGGGGCCAAGCCCTTCAGCGAATGGCAAAAGCAGGGCCGGGTCCTGAAGGTGGGCGCCCTGGACGACAAGGAGGCCCCCGCCTTCGTGGAGGCCGAGGCCGCCGCCCTGGGCCTGCGCCTGGGTTCGGGGGTCGCCAGGCGCATCGCCTCCCGCATGGGGGGGAACCCGGGCATCCTCCGCCGCTGCCTGGAAGTGCTGGATCTCCTGGCCGAGGACCGGCGGGTGGAGGCGGACCTGGTGGACAAGGCCACCTTCCGTTTGGGCGAGCAGTCGGCCTTCGCCTGGTCCAAGGCTTGGCAGTCCGGCTCCCTCCCCCAGGCCCTGGCCGCCCTCCGCATCGCCCTGGAGGACGAACCCAGCGGCGCCCCCCTCATGCTCCTGGGCCAGGCCCGGCGGGAGGTGGATCGCCTCTGCCGCCTGGTGGACGCCCGGCGAGACGGCGTGAAGCATCGCAATGAAGTATTGGGGATGCTTGGGTTGGGCCCCAATCAGGCCTTCCTCTTGGATGGCTATGAACGGGTGATCAATCGCATCGGCCCCGAGGGTGCCGCCCGGTTGCTTCACCTCGTGAACCAGACGGACCTGGACCTGAAGGGGATGGCCCTGAACCGGAGCGCCAGCCCCCTCCTGAACCTCACCACCGCCCTGGCGAGGGCGTGGGCCTGAGGGCCCTAAAAAAAGAGTTGTTAATCCTTAACCATGGTCCTACACCTAGGGGTGACATCCCCGGGGGAAACATGACCTCATGCCCGTTGCCCACCCTCACATCCCTTGAGACGGTGGAAGCCAGATCCGTTTTGCCCGCCGGCTGGAAGGCCGACCTCAGCCAGCCGTCCGCGGTGGACCTCACCCTCCCCGTGCTGGAACTCATCCGCCGCAGCACCACCCGCCTTCCCCAGGACGTCATCGAGACCCTGGTGGCCTTCCGGAACCGGGAGGAGGAGGGTTCCCGCGCCGCCAACACCCTCGACACCATGCTCGAGAACGTGACCCTGGCCGACGAGAACGTGGCCCCCCTCTGCCAGGACACGGGCACCCTCCTCTTCTGGGTGCGCCACCCCTTCGGCTTCTCCCAGCGGGTCCTGAAGGCCCAGGTGCGCAAGGCCGTGCAGGAGGCCACCGCCAAGAGCTGGCTGCGGCCCAACTGCGTGGAGAGCCTCTCCGGAAGGAACCCCGGGAACAACATGGATCCCTTCGGCGAGACCCACCCGGTGGTGCATTTCGAGGAGCACGAGGGCCCCGGCATCGAGATCTCGATCATGCAGAAGGGCGGGGGCTGCGAGAACGTGGGCGCCCAGTACCGCCTTCCCGACGTGGCCATCGGCGCCGGCCGCGACCTGGGCGGCGTGCGCAAGTGCATCATCGACGCCGTCACCAAGGCCCAGGGCCAGGGCTGCAGCCCGGGCATCCTGGGGGTGGCCATCGGCGGCGACCGCGTCACGGGCTACGAGCGCAGCAAGGAGGTCATCCTCCGCAAGCTGGGCACGCCGAACGCCGATCCCAAGCTGGACGCCTTCGAGAAGCAGCTGATGGAGGAACTGAACTCCCTGGGCATCGGCCCCATGGGCTACGGTGGCCTCACCACCGTCCTGGGGGTGCACGTCTCCGAGATGTGGCGCCACCCGGCCAGCTTCTACGTGAGCATCAGCTACATGTGCTGGTCCTCCCGGCGCATGGACCTCGTCATCGAGCCGAACGGCACCGTCGTCTACCGCTAGGAGCCTCCCGTGAGAAAGCTGATCACTCCCATTTCCGAAGCGGCCATCCGCGAACTCAAGGTGGGCGACGAGATCCTCCTGAACGGCAAGGTCGTCCTCTCCCGGGACATCGGGCACAAGTTCATGGTGGAGAAGAAGCCCGATTGGCTGAAGCCCATCCTGGAGGAGGCCGTCATCTACCACTGCGGCCCCGTCGTAGCCAAGCAGCCCGACGGTTCCTGGTCCTTCGTCTCCGCCGGCCCCACCACCAGCATCCGCGAGGAGCCCTACCAGGCCGACGTCCTGGAGACCTACAACGTGCGCGGCGTCATCGGCAAGGGCGGCATGGGGAAGAAGACCTCGGGCGGCCTGCAGAAGGTCGGCGCCTGCTACTTCCACGCCACCGGCGGCGCCGGGGCCCTCCTGGCCGAGCGCGTCAAGCGGGTGGTGGACGTGAAGATGCTCGAGGAGTTCGGCAGCCCCGAGGCCTTCTGGATCATCGAGGTGGAGGACTTCCCCCTCGTCGTCACCATGGACAGCCACGGCGGCAGCCTCCACGAGGTGGTGGCCAACGCCAGCCAGGAGCGCGCCCGGGAACTGATGGCCGCCAAGTAGCCGCGACCCCCTCCATCCCCGTCCATCCCTTCCCCCGGGGTGGACGGGGATGGTTGCGCTAGGATGGCAGACGCCCCCCATGACCCAGACGACCTATTCCCACCTCCAGAAGCACCTCGCCACCTCCCTGGCCGCCTTCCTCGACGCGGACGAGGCCCGGGCCGAGGCCCGCCGCTGGCTGCAGGAGGGCTTCGGGCTCTCCCCCTCCTGGCTCCTGGCCCACGGGGACGACACCGTGCCCTCCCGGGACCTGGACCTGGCGGGGACCTGGCTGTCCCGGCGCAGGGAAGGGGAGCCCTGGTCGTACATCCTGGGCTGGGCCCCCTTCCGGGGCCGGCGCTTCAAGGTGACCCGGGACACCCTCATCCCCCGGCCCGAGACGGAACTGGTCCTGGAGGCGGCCCTGGAGGTGGGCCGGCGCCTCAAGGTCCTCCACGCCGTGGACGTGGGAACCGGCTCCGGGATCCTGGCCGTGTCCATGGCCCTGGAGACCGACTGGGAGATCCGCGCCTCCGACATCAGCCGCAGGGCCCTCGAGGTGGCCCGGGAGAACGCCGCGGCCCTGGGGGCCCGGGTGGCCTTCCACAAGGGGGACCTCCTGGGGCCCCTGCCGGACCCCCTGGGCCTCGTGGTGTCCAACCCCCCCTACGTGGACCCGGCCGACGCGCCCGCCCTCCAGCGGGAACTGGCCTTCGAGCCCGCCTCCGCCCTCTTCGCCGAGGACCGGGGCCTCGCCCTCGCCTCGGCCCTCCTGGGCCAGGCCCGGGTGCGCATGGCCCCCGGCGTGGTCCTGGAGATCGGTTCGGGGCAGGGGGCGGAACTGAAGGCCCGGGCCGAGGCCATGGGGTGGAGCCGGGTGGCGGTCCACCAGGATTTCGCCGGCCACGACCGGGTCCTCATGGCTTTGGCATGAGCCATGCCCATTCCTGCCTTGGAGGCAGGTCATGCGGTATCTTTTGCCCATCCTTTCGGGGTTGCTGGTCCTGGGGTGCTCCCTCCCCAAGACCCACGATCCCAATCTGACCCGGATGTCCAACATCCCCTACCCGGACACCACGCCCTCGACAGCTCCCATGTCTGACGGTTCCCTCTGGCAGGACCGGGCGACTTTCGCCGATCTGCGTGCCCACCGCCTGAACGACCTGGTGACGATCAGGATCGCGGAGACCACCACCGCCACCTCCAAGGCCGACGTGAGCACCGCCCGGTCCGGGTCCAACACCCTCACCTCCCCCAGCCTCTTCAACTTCCTCGGCGCCCGGGGCGCCGTGGGGGCCCAGACCCAGGCCAACGGCTTCAAGTCGGGCACTTCCAGCAAGTTCGCCGGCAACGGGGTCACCGACCGCAGCGCGGTGTTCACCACCACCATCACCGCGCGGGTGGTGAGGGTCCTGGGCAACGGCAACCTGGTCTTCGAGGGCTACCGGGACATCCACCTGAACAACGAGAAGCAGCGCCTCTACGTGGCCGGCATGCTGGATCCCGCCCGGCTCGACGCCACCAACACCATCCCCTCGGCCCAGGTGGCCGAACTGCGGGTGGGCTACGGCGGCCAGGGCGTCGTGGACGAGACCCTCAAGCCCGGGGTCATCAGCCGGCTCCTGGCCTACGTCTGGCCCTTCTGAGGCGCATGATGCGACGGATCCTCCTCCCCCTCCTCATGGTGCTCGGCGCTTCCGCGGCCGAGAGCCGGAACGAACTGCCCCTGCGCGAGGTGGCCAACCTCCAGGGCGTCCGGGGCAACATGCTCCTGGGCTACGGCCTCGTCGTGGGCCTCAAGGGCACCGGCGACACCAACCAGTCCAAGTTCACCATCCAGACCCTGGCCAACCTCATGGCCCGCCAGGGCATCAGCATCGCCACCACCGGCCTCAACGTGAAGAACGTGGCCTCGGTCATGGTCACCGCCGAACTCCCCGCCTTCGCCCGGCCCGGGCAGCGGGTGGACATCACCGTCAGCTCCAACGGCGACGCCCAGAGCCTCGCCGGCGGCACCCTCCTCATGACCCCCCTGCAGGGGCCCGACGGCCAGGTCTACGTGGTGGGGCAGGGCCCCATCCTGGTGGGCGGCTTCTCCGTGGCCACCGCCGGGGCCTCCAACACCAAGAACCACCCCACCGCCGGCCGCATCCCCGAAGGGGGCCTCGTGGAGCGGGAGGTGGGCGGCAACTTCAACGACCGCAAGGTGCTCCGCTACAGCCTCCAGGAGGAGGACTTCACCACCGCCGTGCGCGTGGTCAAGGCCATCAACCAGGAACTGCCCTCGGCCTCCGCCCGGGCCCTGGACGCCCGCACCGTGGAAGTGCCCATCCCCGCCGAATTCCAGGGCCGCACCGTGGAACTGGTGGCCCGGCTCGAGAACCTGCCCATCGCCCTCCAGTCCCGGGCCCGGGTGGTGGTGAACGAGAAGACCGGAACCGTGGTCATGGGCTCCGATGTGCGCATCGGCGCCGTCAGCATCGTCCAGGCCGGCCTCTCCATCTCCGTGTCCAGCACCCAGAAGGTGAGCCAGCCCGCGCCCCTCTCCAAGGGCAAGACCGTCACGACGGCCCAGGGCGACGTCAAGGCCGAGGAGGAGAAGGCCAAGTCCTTCACCCTCGAAGCCGGCACCACCGTGGGCCGCCTCGCCGAGATGCTCAACAACGTGGGCGTCACCCCCCGCGACCTCGTGGCCATCCTGCAGGCCATGAAGGACGCCGGCGCCCTCAACGCCGAACTGAGGGTCCTGTGAGCTCCCCCCTGGCGCTCGGCGCCGCCGGCTCCCCCCTGGAACGGGTCTCCTTCCAGGCCCCCTCCGGCAAGGATCCCAAGGAGGCCGCGAGCCAGTTCGAAGGCATGCTCATGGCCCAGATGTTCAAGGAACTGCGCAAGACCGTGCACACCTCCGGGCTCTTCGGCGAGAACGCCTCCACCCGGAGCACCTACGATTTCCTCCTGGACCAGGCCGTCATCAAGAACGCCATGGAGGGCGGGGCCACCTGGGGTCTCCGCGACCGTCTGGAAGCCTCCCTGCGAAAGGCCCAAAACGGATAAACCACTCCTCATAGCTGGAAGTTAATGCAATTCCTCAGCCTGCCGATAATGAGAATTATCGAGGTGAGGAAATGAGGGTTTCAATCAAGACCGGGGGGGCCGGGACGGCCGCGAAGGTGGGGGGAGGGGCGACCTCCTCCACCGCCCAGGCCCCGATGGCGTCCACCGGCCCGGTGGGCGACGCCCTCAGCGTCTCCAGCGGGGCCCACTTCGTGGCCGTCGCCCGCGCCCGCATCTCGGGCATGCCCGATGTGCGCCTGGACCGGGTGGAGGCCCTCCGGGCCAGCCTGGACTCGGATACGTACCACCCCGATCCCGAGGCGGTCGCGGAGGGGCTCCTGAAGGAGCACACCCCGCGCCATCTGGGTTCCTGACGGCCCGTCCATGAACCCCCTCACCCTGCGTCAGTCCTTCCAGACGGCCAATCTCGAGGCCCTCCGGGAGGCCCAGGGGTTCAATGATCTGCTGGCGCGGGAGGCGGCGCAGAAGCGGATCCTGGATGACCGGACGACCCAGGAGCAGAGCAACGTGCCCGAGATTCCCCGGGCGGAGGGGCTACGGGCGGAGGAGCGTAAGGGCAGGCAAGGGCAGCGGCAGGCTCCCCAAGGGAGTGAACCGGACGAACAGCCGGAGGCCGAGGCGCCCTCCCCCCGGGGGGAAATTTCTGCCTCCGGCGGCCTGGACCTGCTCGTCTGAAGCCCCCATTCCAGGCGGAAAGGCCGCGCGCGGCTTCGGCACAAGGTTTGCGGTGGAGGGCACCGGAGGACCTCCATGCTGCACGCCCTGCCCGCCCTGCTCCATGACCTTGAAGCCAAGCTCATCGCAGGCGAGGACCCGCTGCCGCTCCTGGGAACCGTCCGCTGGCAGGAACTCATCGGCTGGCCCACGGACCTGGAGGGGGCCAAGGCCCTCCGGCAGCGGGTGAGGAACCTCCAGAACCTGGTGGGCGCCCTGGAGGCCCCCATGCGGGCCACCCTCATGAAGCTGGGGGAGGGCGGCACCTACGCCCCCGGCGGCGGGATCCCCCTGCCTTCCACCGTCTCCGTCCGCATCCACCACCACGTGTAGGAGGAGACCATGCCCGGACTCACCGCAGGACTCAACATCGGGCTCTCGGGCCTGAGGGCCAGCCAGAACGCGCTGGACGTGGTCGGCCACAACATCGCCAACGTCAACACCACCGGGTACAGCCGCCAGATCGCGGGCCTGAGCAGCAACGGCTCCCTGGGCGAAGGCGGCCTCTTCTTCGGCATGGGCTCCACCCTCTCCACCGTGCAGGGCATCCGCGACCAGCTGCTCAACCTGCAGATCACCAACAGCATCTCCCGCCAGTACGGGGCCCAGACCCGGAACCAGGCCCTCCAGACCGCCTCGGCGATCTTCACGGACGACGGCACCTCCGGCATCTCGTACCAGCTGAACCGCTTCTTCGCGGCCGTCCAGAAGCTCTCCGCCCAGCCCGAGGACGCCTCGGTGCGCACGAACCTGGTGGGGACGGCCCAGAGCCTGATCGAGACCATGCAGACCAAGTACCAGGCCCTGCAGGCGGCCCAGCAGAACGCGGACACCCAGGTCTCCACCCTCGTCACCCAGGTCAACGCCCTCACCAAGCAGATCGCCGCCCTCAACCAGAAGCTGGCCGGGGAGGCCAATTCCACCAACGACAACGACGCCATGGACCAGCGCCAGGCCCTGGCGGACCAGCTGGCCCAGCTGGTGGGGGTCCAGACCTACATCGATGACAAGAACCAGATGGCCGTCACCCTGGAAGGGGGCGCGGCCCCCCTCGTGGCGGGCGTGACGTCCTTCGACATGGTGGCCCAGAAGGCCGCCACCTCCCCCTACTTCCTGCAGGTCTCCGTCCGCTACGACACCAGCCTTCCCGCCAAGGACGTCACCTCGGTCCTGTCCAGCGGTGAGCTGGGGGCCCAGCTGGACGTGCGGGACCGCCTCCTGGCGGGCTACGAGAAGCAGCTCGACGAGCTCGCCGCGGGCATCGCCTACAACGTGAACGTCCTTCACAGCGGCGGTTATTCCCTGGATGGCACCCAGCGCAACCTGGACTTCTTCGTGGGCACGGCGGGCACCACCAACCACCTGCCCTCCAATGTCCAGGTGCCCCCCTCGGCCACCCCCAAGGACGACTACAGGGGGACGGTCCTCAGCCTCGCCGTCAATTCCGCCATCGCGGCGAACCCCAGCCTCATCGCGGCCGGGGGCGCGGCGGCCGCGGGCGACAACGCGGTGGCCAAGGCCATCGCCGACCTCCAGACGAAGGTGGGGGTGGTGGACACCACCGGAGCCGGGCCCGCGGCCGGATCCACGGGCCCCTTCAGCACCTTCATGGCCAGCCTCGTGAACCAGATGGGCACGGACACCAGCCAGTGGAGCACCACGGCCACGAACCAGGAGAACATCACCTCCGCCCTCACGAACCAGCGCTCCAGCGTCTCGGGCGTGGACCTGGACACGGAGGCGGCCAACCTCATCACGTTCCAGCGCGGCTACCAGGCCTCCGCGCGATTCCTCTCGGTCATCAGCCAGCTCACGGAGCAGCTGATCAACCAGTTCGGACGATGAAAGGCGGCTGACCCATGACGATCCGCACCACCAACCCCCTCGACACCTCCCAGCTGATGCTGGACCTCCAGCGCAGCAAGGACCGGCTCTCCCTCTACACGCAGCAGCTGACCTCGGGCAAGCGCATCGTGAACATCGGCGACGACCCCGGCGGAAGCGCGGCGGTGCTCAACTTCCAGTCGTCCATCAACCAGAACAAGCAGTACATGACGCAGATCGACACGGCGACCTCGTACCTGGCGAACACCGAGGACGTGGCCTCCTCCCTGGAGACCCAGATCACCCGGCTCCGGCAGCTGGCCCAGCAGGGCCTCTCCACCACCAACAGCACCATCAGCCGCCAGGCCATCGCCTCCGAGGTGGACGGCATCTTCGACCACGTCCTGAACCTGGCCAACACCCAGGTGCAGGGCAAGTACATCTTCGCCGGCACCCAGACCCAGGGCTTCACCGACGCCCTCGGTGTCTTCCACCCGCCCTTCGAGGACGTGCAGGGCGCCACCGCCCCCGCGAACACCATCACCTACAACGGCAACAACACCGACATCGTCTTCAAGGTGGGCGCCAGCGCGAACGTCACCACCAACATCCCCGGCGACACCCTCTTCTTCGGCGGGGCCGCCGCGGGCAGCCTAGGCAGCTCCACGGACCTCTTCAAGCAGATCAAGGACCTGAGCCAGGCCCTGACCTCGGGGAACACCACGGCCATCAAGACCGCCTACGACAACCTCAAGACCATCGACGACCACGTCAACAACGTCATCACCCAGCTCGGCGGGCGCCAGAGCGGCATCGACCAGATCAAGACGAGCCTGGCCGACCTGAACGCCAACCTCCAGTCCGTGCAGTCCTCCGTGGAGGACGTGGACTACGCCTCCGTCATCAAGGACTACACCAAGGAGAACGTGGCCCAGCAGGCCTCCCTCGCCACCCTGGCGAAGGTGGGCTCCAAGAGCCTCTTCGACTACCTGGCCTGAACGGCCTGGAAGGGCAGGGTCCCCAGGGGCAGCCACCAGGCCGCGCCCGTCCCCTCCAGGAGCAGCGCGTTGGAGGCGGGGTCCAGGCGGGGCGCGCCGGGCTCCACGCCCTGGGGCGGCCTGAGCGTCGTCCACACCGAGGTCCATTCCAGGCGTTCGAGCCGGCCCTTGGCGGGCTCCCACCGGTACGCCCGGCCCAGGCCCTTGGCCGCGAAGGCCGCCCAGGCCCCTTCCGGATCCGCCTCGGCGGGGACCGCGGGCGCGGCCAGGGTGAACCACAGTCGACCGCCCGGATCGGCGCCGGCGAGGCGCAGCAGCCGCGCGTCCCGGGCCAGGTCCTCGCCCTCGGGGGCCGTGGAGATCTCCCGTTCCTCCACCAGGCTTCCGTCCCGGGCCACCTC
>DATGXY010000004.1:0-42439 GCA_035298525.1 Holophaga sp. | reverse complement strand
GGGGGGATGGCCTGGCCCGTCCAGGTCCAGCCGCCGGTGCAGCGGAGCCAGGGGGCGGGACGCAGGGAGGCGGCCAGGGAGACCCCCTCCACGGTCACGGTGCCGATGTTGGCGGCCCGCCAGGGGTCCGCGGGGGCGTACCGGATCCAGTCGATCTGGTCCCGGTCCCGGCGCCGGAAGACGGTGAGGCCCACGGTGGCCCCGCCCCGGCCGTACCAGTCGGCGCCGGCCTCCAGGGACTCGGCCTTCTCGGGCCTCAGATCGGGGTTGCCGGCCTGGGCCGGGGAGAGGTAGTACAGCTCCGTGAAGGAGGGGGCCCGGAAGGCCCGGCCCCAGGCGGCCCGCAGCTTCAGACTCCGGGAGGCGGACCAGGCCAGGCCCGCGGTGGGGGTGAAGGTGCCCCCCCAGGTGGAGGTGTGGTCGCCGCGGAGGCCCGCCTGGAAGGCGAGGCCGGCGGGCAGGTCCTGGAGCCACTCCAGGGCGGCCGCCGCCCGGTCCACGCGTCGCTGGCCCAGGCGCGCGCTGGCCAGGGTGTCCCGGGCCCCTTCCAGGGCGGCGGTGAAGGTGGCGCCGCCCGTGCGGGCCAGGACGGAGACGGCCTTCACCTGCCAGGTGTCGTCCGTGTGCAGGTTCTGGTACGCGGCGGGCTTGTCGCGCAGCAGCACGAAGTTGTCGTCATGGCGGCGCCAGGCGGCGTCGATGCGGGTGGCGTGCTCGGCGAAGGCCCCCTGGTCCAGGGTGGCGGAAAGGAGCAGGGCGTGGCTGGCGGTGGATTCCCAGCTGGGGTAGGCGCCATAGAAGCCCTGGGCGCCAAAGCGGGCGTCCTGATACGCGTACAGGGCCCGCACCCGGCCCTGGGCCAGGTCCCGCTGGCCCTCCAGGCCCGCCTGCACGAGGGTGTTGTCCCGGTCCGCGGTGAAGCCGTCCGAATGGCCGTACCCCGCCCAGGCGCGGCCCCGCCAAGGCCCCTGGACGCCTTCCGCCAGGGCGGCGGCGCCGTGGGTGCCGAAGCTGCCCCCCTCCAGGCGGGCCAGGGCCCTGCCATCGGGCCTGCGGGTGATGATGTTCACCACCCCCCCCACCGCGTCGGAACCAAAGAAGGTGCACTGGCTGCCCGTCAGCACCTCGATGCGCTCCACCAGGTCCAGGGGGATGGGCAGTTCCAGGTTGAAGTGGGCCGTCTGGGGGTCGTTCCAGCGGATCCCGTCCACGCACACGAGCACCCCCGCGTACGTGGTGCCCCGCATGCGCAGGTCCCCGAAGAGCCCCCCGGGCACCCGGGACTGGAGATCCACGGTGGCGGCCAGGGCGAGGGCGTCCGCCAGGGTCCGCACGGGGAAGGCCTGGAGGGTCTCCGCGTCCAGGACCAGCACCTCCCGGTTGATGCCGGCCAGGGAGCCTGGCGCCAGGGTGGCGGTCACCGGCACGGTGGCCCCGGGGCCCTCGCCGGCGGCGAGGGACAGGGAGGCGAGGAGGGAAAGAACAGGCGAACGAAGCATGCACCACCGGCGAAGTCCGTCCATTCTGCACGGACCCTCCGGCCGCAGGGTCACAGCCGTGTCAACGGGGCCGGGCCCCGCTCAGATCCGCAGGTGGGCCAGGTGCTGGGCGCTGGTGATGGGCTCGTTGGGCTGGTCGTGGATGACCTGGCCGTCCAGGAGCTTGATGATGCGGTGGGCGTGCCGGGCGATGTCCTCCTCGTGGGTGACGAGGATGATGGTGTTCCCCTTCTGGTACAGCTCCTCGAAGAGGGCCATGATCTCCACGCTGGTGCGGGTGTCGAGGGCGCCGGTGGGCTCGTCGGCCAGGAGGATGGAGGGGTTGTTCACCAGGGCCCGGGCGATGGCCACGCGCTGGCGCTGGCCGCCCGAAAGCTGGTTGGGCATGTGATCGGCGCGGGGGCCCAGGCCCACGGCCTCCAGGGCCTTCATGGCCAGTTCCCGGCGGGTGAGGGTCTTCACGCCGGCGTAGATGAGGGGCAGTTCCACGTTCTGGAGGGCCGTGGTGCGGGCCAGCAGGTTGAAGGTCTGGAAGACGAAGCCGATCTCCTCGTTGCGGATCTTGGCCAGTTCGTCATCGGACATGCTGGAGGCCATCTTTCCATTAAGCTCGTAATGACCGCCGCTGGGCGTATCGAGGCAGCCGATGACGTTCATCATCGTGGACTTGCCGGAACCGGAGGGGCCCATGATCGCCACGTACTCGCCCCGGTGGATGTCCACGGAGACCCCGTCCAGGGCCCGGACCTCCATGTCCCCCATCTGGTAGTACTTCTTGATGTCCTGCAAACGGATGAGGGGGGAATCTGCCATGGGTTCCTCAGGGGATGAGCCTCGTATCATGATGCCGCCATGCGAAGGCCTTGACCATACCTCTTCGCGCCAGGGCCCTCCCAGGTTTAGACCCGGCCGGGCGCCGGCCGTTTAAGGATAGCGGGAAAGGGTCGGACATGATGGCCGGGCTTAGCCTGGACATCATGTGGGGGAGCACGAGGGGGGACGGAGAGGGAGCGCAGCGACCGCGCGGTCCCCCTTCGTTCATGTCAGTACTGGCCCAGGCTCCCGGTGCGCCGGGACCGGGCCACCGCCCAACGGAAGGCGAGGCACGCCAGGGGGATGCCGAGGACCGCCCAGAGGCCGAGGATCCCCAGGGGCCGGGCGATGCCGGCCAGGCCCCGGCCCTGGAGGAGGACGCCCCGCAGGGCCTCCAGGGCGTGGGTCATGGGCACCCAGGCGCAGGCCCCCCGCACCCAGGCCGGAAGCACCTGGGCCGGGAAGTACACGCCCCCCAGGAGGGAGGAGGCGAGGATGGTCAGCATGGCCAGGGGGTTGCCCTTCTTGTAAAGCACGCAGTAGCTGGCGGACAGGATGCCGATGCCCGAGAAGGCGGCGGCCGTGGCCGCCAGCACCAGCAGCACCAGGGGCACCTGGGCCCAGGCCAGGTGCAGGCCCCCCGCCAGGACCCCCAGGGCCAGGTAAAGAAGGGCGTGCACGGTGTTGAGGGCGAAGGCGTAGAAGGCGGTGCCCGCCAGGTAGGCCGGGAGGGGCACGGGACAGGCCATGACGGCCTCGAAGGTGCCCGTGAGCTGGGATTCGCGGATCTGACCCGCGTAGGTGTTCAGGGCCAGGTGCAGGTACTGCTGGATGGCCACGCCCGTGAGCACGAAGGGGAAGAAGCCGCCCCGGAAGCCCTCCAGCGGTTCCAGCCGGGCCCCGCCCAGGAGCCGGCCCACGAAGAGGAATACGAGGAAGATGTGGAAGTTCCCCACGAAGGTGAGGAGGAAGGCCAGGCGGTAGCTGGCCTCGTTGCGCAGATCCCGGAGGATGAAGGCGCGCAGCACCTGGATCATGGGGCCTCCCGGGGGGAGGGTTCGCCCGTGAGGGCCAGGAAGAGGGCCTCGGCCCCGTGGGGCTCCGGCAGCCCCAGGGAGGCGCACAGATCCCGGGGCCGGCCCTGGGCCCGCAGGACGCCCCGGTGGAGGACGGCCACCTCGTCGGCCACGGCGTCCGCCTCGCCCAGGTTGTGGGTGGCCAGGAGCACGGCCTTGTTCCCCGACCGGGCCAGGTCCCGCAGCAGGTCCCCCACGCGCCGGGCCAGGTCCGGGCTGAGGCTGCGGGTGGGCTCGTCCAGGAGGAGGACGGGGGGATCGTGCAGGAGGGCCCGGGCCAGGGAGAGGGACTGCTTCATGCCCGAGGAGAGCTCGGCGAACCGGGTGCGGGCGTGGCGCTCCAGGCCCAGGGCCTCCAGCAGCTCCCCGGCCCGGCGCCGGAAGAGGGGCCGGGGCACCCCGTGCAGGTCCGCGAAGAATTCCAGGTTGTGCATCACGGAAAGGCGCCCGGGGAAGCTCCGCTCCTCGGCGGGGGCGTAGCCGATGGCCCGCCGGCATTCCAGCCCGCGGGCCCCCACGTCCAGGCCCATGACCTCCGCCGTGCCGGCGGTGGGGGTGAGGAGGGTGGCCAGGATCTTCATGAGGGTGGTCTTGCCGGCGCCATTGCTGCCCGCCAGGGCCACCAGGGCCCCCCGCCCCACCTCCAGGTCCACGCCGGCCAGGGCCTCCACGTCCCCGAAGCGGCGCACGAGGGCCCTGCAGCGGATGCCGGGGGCGGCCGTCACCGGTTCCTCCCCAGGAGGGCCCGCTTCAGGGGCCCCAGGCGCTGGCGCAGGCTCGCTCCGGCCAGGAGGCCCCAGCCCCGCAGGCGGCAGGCGGCGAGGGGCCAGCCCCGGTCCAGGCGGCGCCGCCGGCCCCCCCTCTCCACGGCGGTCACCCGCCCCAGCAGATCCCGGGGATCCAGCAGCTTGTAGCCCGGCATATTGTCCCCGGTCTGGCGCAGGCGGCGCTCCCCGCCCCGCCCCGTCCAGCCGGCGAAACGATGGACGATGAGGCAGCCGTCCTCCTGGAAGGCGATGAGCTCCCCCGGCACCAGGCCCTCGGGATCCGCCGCCTCCACCTGCACCTTGTCCCCGGCGTGCAGGAAGGGTTCCATGCTCACGCCCCGCACCTCCACCAGGCAGGGGCGGCCCGAGCGCAGGAGGCCCTCCAGGGCCTGGAAGGCGTCCTCCCGCCTCACAGGGGCAGCTTCAGGCGCATGGCCGGGTCGCCGATGAGGGTGAAGGTGCGGATCAGATCGAGGCTGGCCCCGTCCTGCACGGCCAGGACGCGGGCCTGGGTGCAGGCCTCCCCCAGGGTGGGCCGGTCGGCCCGGAAGAGGAGGGGCATGAGCCGGCGCACGAGCAGATCCTGCTCCCACACGAAGCCCAGCCCGCTGGAAGCGTAGGCGGCCACGGCCCCGCCCGCGGGGGAGGCCACCAGGGTCTCCGCCAGGCTGTACGACCCGGGCATGGCAAAGAAGCCGTTCAGGCAATTGAACATGACCGAGAAGGGCAGCACCCCGCCATTGGTGAGCAGGGGCACCTTGGCGTTGTTGAGCACCATCTCCCCGGCCCAGTCCGCCACGTCCCCGTGGCCCGCGTACAAGGTGAGGCAGGCCCCCTGGTTGAAGGCGGAAACGATATCCTGGCTGGCCTTGGCGAAATCCGCGTACTGGGAGAGGTACACCTTCACGGGGGAGGCGGCGGCGGGCAGGAGGCCCGCGGCGGCCTCGGCCATGGCCTGGAAATCCGGCTCCACGTTATCGGCCACGAGGAGGGCCCTGGCGGGGGGGGCGGCGGCGTTCTCGTAGGCCACGAGCTTGGCCACCACCTGGGCGGCCTGGGTGGCGCTGGCGGACGGCAGGCGGCCGATGCGCAGGACGGGGAATTCGCTCGTGCCGTCCAGGGCCGCGTACCAGTTGTCGTCGGGGGTGAGGCCCAGCTGCTCGGTGACGGAGAGGTGGCAGGGCACCTGGCTGGCCTTGCCCGTGCCCATGCGGTCCCGGGGGTCGTACGTGGCGTCGCCCAGGAGGACGACGTACGTGGGGGCGGGGGCCGTCCAGGAGGCCCGGGCGTAGGCCAGGAAGGCCTTGAGGGCCTCGGGGGTGGGCAGGCCGTAGCCGAATTCGTCGTACACGTCCTCCACGGCCACGGTCCGGGCCCGCAGCCCCTGGGACTGGCGCAGGGCCCGCAGGGGCTCGGCGGCGGCGAGGAAGGCCCGGGGGGCCACCAGGATCCAGTCGGCCCCGTTGGTGCCGGCCCGGAGGGCGCCCAGGCCCCTCCCTTCCACCTTGGCGGGGGCCTGGGCGGCGGAGGCGGCCACGGCCAGGTACGACCGGGCCGCGGCGGAGGCGCCGTCCTGGAAGAGGAGGCTGCGGGCCGTCCCCTCCTGGGCGGTGGTGAAGCCGCGCAGGGCCACGGGGGCGGCGGGGTCGGTGATATCCAGCAGGCGCAGGTCCCCCGCGGGGAGCCCCGCCACCTTCACGGGGCCGGCCGCGCCGCCGGGCACGGCGAAGCCCAGGGCGCCGGAGGACGCGGCCAGGGGCCGGGGGTAGGTCACTTCGAACCAGTCCAGCAGCACCTGGTCCACGACCGCGCCCGTATCGCCGGGCAGGGTCAGGACCAGGGTATTGGCCCCCGCGGCCAGGACCCCCGGGGGAATGTCCAGGGGCTGGACCGTGGCGGCGGTGCCCGTCCAGCGCAGGTCCCCCAGGGCCACGCCGTTGAGGGCGACGGCCACGTGGTGGTCCGGGGAGGGGCCCGTGGAGGACTTGCCCTGGATCCGCACCTTGAGGGTGGCGGCCCCGGCGTCCAGGCCGGGCAGGGTGAAGGGGAGGCTCCGGGTGGCCGGGGCCGTCAGCTTGGCCCAGAACCAGGGGTCCGCGTCCGGGAGGCCCGGGGTGAGGCCCCAGAGGGTGTGGTTCTCCTCCACGTGGAGGGTATTCGTGAGCACGGTGGCGGGGGTGCCGGCCCCCGGCGCGGCGGCACGGGTGGGCATGGACCGGCCCGCCCCCTGGTCGAGCCAGAAGACATTGATGCCCGTGTAGGCGGAATCCATGCCCGGCGCGTAGAACTCCAGGGCGTCGCCCGCCTTGAAGGTGGCGCCGTCGGCGTTGGTGGTGGCCAGGGGCAGGGTCGCGCCCTGGTTCGTCAGGCGCAGGGAGGCCACCTTCAGATCACCCGTGGCCAGGCCGGCCGAGGCGAGGCTGGCGTACGGCAGACGCACGAGGCCGGGGGCGGTGGTTTCCAGGCGGGTGAGCTGGAGGGTGCCCGGGTGCTCCTGCCCGCCTCCGCCCCCGCCGCCGCAGGCCAGGAGGCCGGCGAGTGCGCCCAGGGCCAGCCATGGGCGCTTCAACCTGGGCGATGGCCGGGTCATGGATGCTCCTCGCCCTCCAGGAGGCCCCGCGCCAGGGCGAGGCGCTGGGGGAGGGGCCCCGGTGTCAAACGATAGCATCGGGTGGCGTCCAGGAGGCCCACCAGATGGCCCAGGGCGGCGCCGGGCCGGGCCCCGCCCAGGCCGTGCTTCAGCTCCCGCAGGAGGAAGAAGGCCGCCTCCGCCGCGGAGAGGGGCTCCAGGGCCGCCTCCCGGGTGAAGTCGGGTTCGGCGGTGGCCTGGGCATAGGCGTGCCAGAGGGCGTCGGGATGGGCGTCCAGGCAGGCCTTCACCGCGGCGGTGAGGCCTTCCTGGCGGGGATAGGTGACGAGCCATTCGGGGCCCGTGGAGGTGGGTGCGACCGTGACCCCCTCCAGGGCCCGCAGGGCCGCCAGGAGGGCCTCCCCCCGCCCTTCCCGGGGGGACAGGCGCAGGCGGCTGGGGGCCTCCCCCAGGCCCTCGGCCTCCAGGCAAAGGAGCCAGCGCAGGGGCAGCGGCCGGGTTTCCACGGGGAAGCCGGAGCCATCCAGGGGGTGCAGCAGCTTCCCCTTGCGGCGATTGCTGGACACCTGGCCGGGCCGGGCCCGCACCCAGAGGCTCCGGGGGAAGGGGTGCACGAGGCCCGTGGCCTTGGCCACGGGGCAGAAGTCGTCGGAGAGGTAGGCGCAGCCCGATTCCAGCAGGGCCAGGGTGAGGGTGGTCTTGCCCGCGCCGGAGGGGCCGCACACGGCCATGGCTCCGCCGGGCGAGCCCACCACCCCCGCGTGGAGGATGGTGTAGGCGGCGTTGCGGTCCATGAGGAGCTGGGCCAGATCCAGGGCCGCCTGGCCCTCGGGGCTGGGGTGGCCGGCGAGATCGGTGCGGACCCCGTCCACCTCCAGGAAGGCCCCGGGCCCGTCCTGAAAGCGCACGGCCAGGGGCGTTCCCCCCGGCTCCGCGCTTTCAAAGCGGGCGTAGTCCTCCCGGAAGGCCTCCAGGAAGGCGTCGCTGGAACTCTCCAGGCGCAGGGCCAGGTCCAGGACCCGGTAGTGCCCCACCCCCATGGTCAGGCGCCCTTTTCAGGCACCGCCAGGATGGAGGCGAAAGCCCGGGCGTAGGCCTTCTGCCGGTAGTGGCAGATGGATTCCCGGGCCCACAGGTCCCCCGTCTCGTTCTCGGCGATGGCCATGCATCCAGACTGACAGAAATGGCGCCAGAGGCAGCGGGAGCATTCCTCGATCTCCACCATGCGCCGCTTCTTGATGTCGTGGAGGCGCTTGTGGGCCTCCCCGTGCACCACCTCGGCCAGGCTGTGCTCCTTCACGTTGCCCACGAGCCCGCTGGGCCGGCTCAGGGCCGCGCAGGGGTAGGCGTCCCCCGACGCGTCCACGCAGAGGTTGCGCCCCACGGAGCAGACCAGGCCGCCGGCGGTGCTGCCCCCGGCCTGGTTGAGGGTGAAGCCGCTGAGGCCGCAGCTCACCTCCAGGCCCTTGGGCATGCGTTCCTTGCCGTCCAGGAACCGCTCGAAGATGCGCTCGTAGGCGGCGGTGTCCAGGCCATCGCCCGTGGCCTCCCAGGTCTCCTTGGCCGTGCCCTCCGGGCGCAGGGGCAGGAAGCGCAGCTTGGTGACCCCCATGCCCGCGGCCAGGTGCACCATCTCCATGAGATGGTCCTTGTTCACCTTCTGGATGGTGGCGGCCAGGACGATGCGGTCGGAAAGGCCCACCTCCTGCAGGCGCAGGATGCCCCGCAGGGCCCCGTCGAAGGCGTGGGGCCCCCGCACGGCGTCGTGGATCTCGCAGGTGGGGCCGTCCAGGCTGATCTGGATGGTGACGTCCCGCAGCTGGGCGAGCCGCGCGGCCCAGCGGTGGTCGATGAGGATGCCGTTGGAGCAGATCTGGATCTTCAGATGGGGGTCGGCCCGCTCCAGCACCTGCTCCAGGCCCTTGTACAGAAGGGGCTCGCCCCCGCTGAGGGTGATGGAGGTGCCGCCTCCCTCCACCAGTTCGTCCACCAGCTTCAGCACCCGCTCCAGGGGCATCTCCCCCCGGTCGGGGTAGGCGCCGTAGCAGTGGGCGCAGGCCAGGTTGCAGCGCTCGGTGAGGATGAGGAACATCGTGCCGATGCGGGGGGCCACGTCCCCGTCGGGCTCGGGGCCCAGGAGGCCCTGCCGGGTGAGGTCGGCCTCCACGGCCGCCACGTCCCGGCGGGCGTCCTCCGGGGCCAGGCCGTAGGTGGCGGCCAGCTGGGCCGCGGCCGCCTCGGCCCCGCCCCCGGGCTCCGTGAGCCAGGTGATGATCTGGAGGGCCGTGCGGTTCACCCGGGCCCACTTGGGGGCTTCGGGATGGATGAGGATGGCGTCGCCGTCCCAGCCTTCGGGGAGGAAGGCCCGGTAGGCCCCCGCGGGGGTACCGGGAACGGGATGGTAGGCGGGGGCCTGGGCCGCGGGGACGTCGGGATGGGCGTTGGTCATAGAGGCATCCTAGCGTAAAAACAGGCGGACCCATCGGCCCACCTCTGGCAAAAAAAAGAGATATACCCATCGTCAAAGGGGCATTGCAGGAGCGGTCTTTCCCTCACCCGGCGTCGGCCGGACAGGGGGAGATGCTGCAGGTGAGAGCGGGCCCCACCTGGTCCACGATTTCCTGGCTGGTGTAAACGGTGATGCGGGGGGGCTCGTAAGGGGGGAGGAGGGAGGGTCTGGGTTCTTCCATGCGTCAGGGCTCCTGCAGGTGAAGGGTCCCCACGGCCACGGGCACGGCGAGGGCGGCGCCGGAGGCGTCCAGGATCCTCGCCTCCAACGCGGCCAGGGAGACAGGGCCCCGGGCGCCGGGAAGGGGCGCCAGGGTGATGGAGAAGAGGGGCCGGTCCCCCAGGGTGGCGGCGCCGGCCTTCTGGTACAGGGCCACCTGGAGGCGGCTGCCGTCCGTCCGGCTCTTCAGCAGCCGGGGTTCAGGTCCCAGGTCCAGGGCTTCCCCGGCCCGGGCGTCGGAATCCCAGGCGGCCAGGGCGGGGTCGGCCTGGAAGGTGAAGAGCCCGCCCCGGATCCGGGCCCCGGGGGGACCCACCAGGTCCAGGACGAGACCGCCCTCCCCCGTCGAAACCCCAACCAGGCGGTAGCCGCCGGGGGCCGGGTCCGTGTAGCCCATGCGGGTGGAGGCGCCCCCGCAGCCCAGGAGGGCCGCGAGCAGCAGGGGGAAGAGGAGGCGGGAAGCAGGGATCAGCATCGGTTTCCCCTCACAGGGCCGCGAGGCAAAGGCGGGCGTCCGCGTCGCCCACGGCGCCGTCGCCGTCCACATCGAAGAGGGGATTGAAGGCCTCTCCCCCCTCCCGGCTGCCCCAGGCCCGGGCCAGGCCCTCCAGGTCCTCCAGGGTGAAGACCGTGGGTCCGGCCGTGGCGGATGCCGGCCCGTGCGTGGCCGCGGCGCCGCGGATATCCACGTCCTCCAGCTGGTAGAACCAGGTGCGGCCGGGTTCCGCCGTCCTGTCCAGCCAGGCGTACGAGGCCCCCCCCGTGCCCGTGCCCCGGGCGGGGATGAGTTGGGCGTCCAACCGGGTGTAGGGCCCCTGCTCCGCCGGGGCCCGGAGCACGTGGAAGCCGGCGGCGTCCACCTCGGATCCGGTGGTCCAGGCCAGGGCCACCCCGCCCCCGGCGGGCCTCGCGGCGAGGGAGGCCAGGGTCACGGCCGTGCTGTCGAGGGTGATGGCGATGCCGCCGATGGTGTACCCCGTATTGATGAAGGGCGTGGGCGCGGAACCCCCGGCCCGGGGCATGGTGACCAGGTTCTGCCCCTCTCCGAACACGAAGGCGGAGCCCACGGGCCGGAGGGCCGTGACCATATCGAAGTTGTAGCCGCCGGCGTCCAGCAGGTTCCAGGAACTGCCCGTCTTCTTCAGGATGCCGTCCCCGACTTGCAGACTGCCGGAGGTCGTCAAGAAGATCGCGCCATCCACCAAGGAGAAGTCCCAGACCCACCGGTTGAAGAGATGGTCGAACGTGGTGCCCAGGGCGATGGGGGCGCCGTTGGCACCGCTGTGGTCGTAGGTGGTCTCATAGACTTCCCCACTGGCGGAGGCCCAATGGATCTTCGCATTCGCGGGGTCCACCCGGACCGTGTAGGGCCGGTCCTGCGTGACGCTGGTGGTGGTGACCACCTGGCTCACCGCCTTCGTGGCCAGGTTCACCGCGAAGATCCCTTTGGGGTTGCCCTGGGTGAAATAGAGATAGCCTGCTGCCGGATCGACGGACAGGCCGGACGGTTCGTTCCCCGCCAGGGACAGGAACTCGAAATTGTTGACGCCGGCGGCCCCGGCGGCCAGATTCACGTTGGCCGTGTATATCCAGTCCGTGACCGTGTCGATCCAGTACACCGAATCCCGGTAGACGACCATGGCGGCCCCTTCGTGGGCGCCCGTGGGCTTGATCCATGGATCTTCCACGGCACTGGCGGCGGGAGGTGCCGCCTGGTCGTCCAGCACGGCCCGCCCCACCGCCCCCGTACTGAAGTTCGTCCAGAAAATGTATTTGGTGCCCACCGCCTGGACCGGCCAAGCGAGAAAGACCAGGAGGGCCAGCCGGAGCGCCGAACGCAGGCGAGGCGCCATGGAGCGGAGTATGGCAGGGACGGGAAGGACAATCGGGGTGTTCATGGGGCGGCCGGAGAGAACAGCAATGAATTAATCATTGCAGTCCAATATGGGCCCCCGGTTCACGGCCGCAATGGCCATTTGAGGGAGGGCCCAAGCGAGCGTGCGTTCTCCCCCAACGACGAAGGCACCCTCGCGGGTGCCTTCGCCGTCCTTCCCTGGGCGCCGGATCAGCCGGCGTCGGTGGGGCAGGGCAGGATGCTGCAGGTCAGGGCGGGGCCCACCTGGTCCAGGATCTCCTGGCTGGTGTAGACGGTGACCTTGGGGGCCACGTAGGCGGGCAGGGCCGGGGTGGGGGTCGGGGCGTCGTGGATGGGATTGTTCATCGAAGATCCTGTCTCAGGGCGTCGTTGGTGGGGGTGGGGCTCAGAGGCCCTTGAAGCAGAGGGCCACGTCGGCGTCGTCCACGATGCCGTCGCCGTTCAGGTCGTACGAGGGATCGTAGGCGGCCTCGCCCTTCCGGTGGCCCCAGGCCTTGGAAAGGCCCGCGATATCGTCCATCCCGAAGGTCTTGACGGTCACCGTGGTGACGGCGGAGTCGGCGCCGGCGGCGAGGGTGTAGGTCTTCGTGGCGGCGGGGGCCACCCACTGGGAGGTGCCGGTGACGGCGGCGCCGTCCAGCAGGGCGGAGGCGCCGTTCAGGGTCCAGGACAGGAGGGAACCGCCGCCGGCGAAGATGCTGGCGGGGGTGGCCTGGAAGGAGGCGATGGCGCTGTCGGCGGCCAGGGCGGAGACGGGGCCGTGGAAGGTGCTCCCGCCCTTGGTGTCCACGTCCTCCAGCTTGTAGTAGTAGGTGGTGCCGGCGGCGACGGCGGCGTCGGTCCAGGTGTAGGACGCGCCGGCCACGTTGGTGCCCGTGGCGGGGATGAGGGCCGCGTTGACCTTGGCGTAGGGGCCGGCCAGGGCGGTGGCCCGGAGGACATTGAAGCCCGCGGTGTCCACCTCGGACCCGGTGGTCCAGGCCACGCTCACCTTGCCGTTGGCGGCGGTGGCGTTGAAGGAGGTGAGGGTGACGACGGTGCTGAAGTCGATGATGGTGATGCCGCCGATCATGGTGTCGCTGAGGGTGCTCAGTTCGGCCACGGTCGCGGCGTCGCCGCCGGCCACGGGGACCACGCTGATGACGGTGGCGCCGGAGGGGCCGGAGTGGTCGGCGTAGTAGAAGTTGGTGCCGTCGGCCTTGAGGGCCATGCCGGTGCCGATCAGCTTCCCGCTGCCCTGGTCGGTATTCACGAGGGTGCCCAGGCCGCCGCCGGAGATGTCCCGGATGCCGTCGCTGCCGTAGCCGGCGTCAAAGACCATCACGTAGGGCTTGCCGCCGGTGATGGAGATGTCCCAGAGGCTGTCGTTGGCGAAACCGGTGGCGACGAGGGTGGAGCCGCCGGTGGCCACGGGGGCGCCGCCCACGCCGGTGTAGTCGAAGGGGGTCTTGTAGACCTCGCCCGTGTGGGTGGTCCAGTAGACGAGCTTGTTGGTGACGTCCACCCGGCAGGCGCCGGGGATGGTGGTGCCGCTGATGACGGTGGTGTCCAGGACCACGCTGGTGGTCAGGTCGCTGATCTTTACCGCCGTGATCTTCTTGTCCGTGTATTCACAAACGAACAGGTAGCCGGCGCTGGCGTCGATGCCCAGCCCGCGGATCTGGTTGGGGAAGGTCTTGATCGCGTAATCCGTGGTGCCCGTCAGGTCCACAGCGTGGTTGAGGGCGGCCTTGCAGAGGGTCTTGGCGCCCGCGCCGTTGTCCACCCAGTAGACGTTGGTGCCATCGGTGGCGATGCCGGCCGGGTTCTCCGCACCCTGCGGCTTGATCCAGGGATCCTCCAGGGCCCCGCCGAAGGTGTAGCGGGAGAGGGTGCCGTTGAGGTAGTTGGTGAAGACCATGTACTTGCTGCCCGCGGCCAGGGCCGGGAGGGCGGCGGCGGCCAGGGCCAGGCACCGGACGAAGTTGGAGAAGGTGGGGGTCATGGCTGGGCTCCTCCTACTCGGCGGTCAGGGTGCCGACGGCCACGGGCACCGTCACGGTGTTGCCCTGGGCGTCGAGGATCTTGGCGGGGGAGGCGGCCAGGGCGATGGGGCCCTTGACGCCGGCCTTGAGATCCAGGGCCACGGTGAAGAGGGGCTTGGTGGCCAGGACGGCCGGGGACGCGCCCTTCTGGTAGATGGCCACCTGCATGGCCGAGCCCTCAGCCTTGCTCTTCATGAGCTTGAGGCCTGAGCCCAGATCCAGGGCGCCGCCCTCGGCGACGCTGGGGGACCAGGTGGCCTTGGCGGCTTCCGTGGTCAGGGAGAAGGTGCCGCCCTGCAGCTGGGAGCCGGCGGGGCCGACAAGGTTCAGGACCAGATGGGTGGCCGTGCTGGAGGGATCCGCCACGAGCTGGTAGCCGGACGTGACCGGATTGGTGTAGCCCAACCGGGGCGCGGTCGAGCTGGAACCGGACCCGCCGGAGCAACCCAGGATGGTCAGCGCTGCGACGCCCGCGGCCGCGAGGCCCAGGTGTCGTAGGGTTCGGGAACACGGCTTCATGCGGAACCTCCTGGCAGGGGTGGACGAGGGCGGATATGTGGGATGAGCAGGTGATGATTCTAGCAATGGTTGGGCCCTGCGCAACATGGCAATTCAAGGCCGGTCTATGAAATTTTCGACACGCCCCGGTCCCCGCCCCGCCGAAGGCCAAGGATAAAGGCAAGCAAATACGTGATTTAGTGTGCGCTTACGCTCCGTCGCCAGCCCGGTTGGACCCGCGCGCCCCGGCCCCGCGATGGGACCTTGGGCAAATTCCGATATGGACGCCTGACCGCTCTCCGGCCTCCCGGACTTCCCAAGTGGTGCGCCTCCAGCACTTCAAATGGCTCATCATTCACCCCCCTTCCGGGCCCTCCGGGCGGGCAAAGTTTATAAATTTTGCCTAAATTTGACTTGATCTCGAAATCCAACCGCCCAGGTTGGTTTCCTCCCCATTTTTCTGCGTTCCCAATCGGACGGGCGTGCTATGGTGGGTCACCCTTTCGACCCCGGAGCCCCATCCAGCCAATGGAACGATCAGAAAAATACGACCGCTTTCTGCAGGAGATCGCTCCGGCCCTTCCCCTGCTAAGGGCCTCCGCCAAGTTGGCGACGGACGGGGTGCTGGCGGGCGTCGCGTGGGCGATCGCCAGCAATCTCTGGTTCCAGAATGAATTACGGCCGTACAACCTGGCGGCGTGGGTCCTGGTCAGCTGCCTGGTGAACAGCCTGTTCAGGATCGGCAGCCCCCTGTACCGCCTCACCACGGTCACCGATATCACCCACATGGGCTACGCGGTGATGACGCTCATGGGGATTTCATTCCTCCTGAAGTACATCCCCAGCGTCAACGCCTTCGCGGGCCAGGACCACAACGTGGCCTTCGGAGCCAGCCTGCTCACCGGCATGTTCTGGGTCACCCTGCGCATCGGCCGCCGGGTCCACTTCGAATCCCGGGCCCGTAGGCTCATGCACGACCCATCCTCCGGCCACCCCCTCCACCGGACGCTGATCGTGGGGGCGGGCATGGCCGGCGCCATGGTGGCCCAGGAGCTCCTCAGCCACCGGGAGCTGGGCTACCGGGTGCTGGGCTTCCTGGACGACGACCCGGAAAAGCGGGGCGCGCGCATCAACGGCATCCGGGTGCTGGGGTCCTGCTCGGACATCCCCCGGGTCACGGCGGAGTTCGGCATCACCCACGCCGTGCTGGCCATCCCCGCGGCCCCGGGCCGGAAGATCCGCGAACTCATCGAGGAGTTCAAGAACAACTGGGTGGTGGTCAAGACCGTGCCGGGGATCTTCAACCTCCTGGGCGAGCGCACCTGGAAGCCCGATATCCAGGAGATCTCCATCGAGGACGTCCTCCGCCGGGAGCCCGTGCAGCTGGATCATTCCGCCATGCGCAGCGCCGTGGACGGGAAGACCGTGCTCATCACCGGCGCCGGGGGCTCCATCGGGGGCGAACTGGCCCGGCAGGTGGCCGCCCTCCGTTGCAAGCACCTGATGCTGCTGGGCCGGGGCGAGAACAGCCTCTGGATGATCCAGCGGGAGATGCAGGCCTCCTTCCCCGATCAGCCCTTCTCCCTCGAACTGATGGATATCCGCAACCGGGACGGCCTGCGGGACATCTTCGAGCGCTACCGGCCCGAGATCGTCATCCACGCGGCGGCCCACAAGCACGTGCCCTTCCTGGAGACGCACCCGGTGGAGGGCGTGGAGAACAACATCTTCGGCACCCTCAACGTGATGGAGGCGGCCAGGGACTTCGGGGCCGAAAAGGTGGTGAACATCTCCACCGACAAGGCCGTCAATCCCACCAATGTGCTGGGGGCCACCAAGCGCATCGCCGAGTGCATCGTGCTCCACGTGGCGACCTCGGCCCAGCCCGGCACCCACTTCGTCAGCGTGCGCTTCGGCAACGTGCTGGGCTCCCGGGGCAGCGTGGTGCCCATCTTCAAGGAGCAGATCGAACGCGGCGGCCCCCTCACCGTGACCCACGAGGCCATGACCCGGTTCTTCATGACCATCCCGGAGGCCAGTCAGCTGGTCCTCCAGGCGGCCCTCTTCGGCGATACGGGGCGGGTCTACGTGCTCAACATGGGAGAGCCGGTGCGCATCATGGACCTGGCCACGGACATGGCCCGCCTCTCGGGCCTCACGCCGGGACGGGATATCCAGATCGACGTGGTGGGCCTGCGCCCGGGCGAGAAGATTCACGAGGAGCTCTTCATGGACGAAGAGCGCTCCCAGACCCCCGTCCATCCCAAGCTCATGGAGGCCCGGCCCCACCCCATCAAGGACGAAAAGCTGGAAGCCGGGCTGGAAGCCTTCCGCCAGGCCATCCGTCTCCCCCATGAGGAGCGCCAGCCCCGCATCGTTGATCTGCTCAAGGAACTGGTGCCCACCTACAAGCCCTCGCTCATCGGCGTGGGCCGCTACGGTGGCCACGTGCGGGACCGGCGCAAGGAGCGGCTGGCCATCCCGTCCGACATCGACCGCCGCGCGAATCCCGCCCCCGCCCCCCAACCCTGATGCCCATCCCGGAGGCCCCCATGTCCCTCGTCCCGACCCCCCTGGCCCTGGCGGTCGCCGCCGGCCTTCTCGTCTCCACCGCCTGCCAGGCGCCCGGCATGAAATACAATGCCCGGCCGGGCAACACCCCCACCGCCAAGGACGAAGGGGGCCTGAACGTCACCCTCCGCAAGCTGGATCCGGAGGCGGTGCGGGCCCAGGCCAAGACCGACGACAGGGCCGCCGTCGCCGATCTGCTATCGGATTCGGCCCCCGTCTACCGCATCGGGCCCCAGGACGTGCTGCTCGTGACGGTGTGGGACCACCCGGAGATCACCCTGGCCCTGGGCCAGTACCGCACGGACAACGCCACCGGCAGCCTCGTGGACGAGGAAGGCAAGATCTTCTTCCCCTACGTGGGCCAGTTCACCGTCAAGGGCCTCACCGCCGGCCAGGCCCGCAGCAGGATCACCGCCGAGCTCGCCAAGGTCCTCCAGAACCCCCAGGTGGACCTGAAGGTGCTGGCCTTCCGCTCCCAGAAGGTCTTCGTGGGCGGCGAAGTGAAGAACCCGGCCTCGTACAACATCACGGACGTGCCCTTCACCCTGGCGGAGGCCATCAACCGCGCGGGAGGATTCTCCCAGACCGCCGACGATAGCCGCCTCGTCCTCACCCGGGGGGCCAAGTCCTGGACCCTCAATTTCCAGGCCCTCATGACCCAGGGCGGGCTCGGTTCCAGGATCGTCCTTCAGGACGGCGACACCCTCATGGTCGCCAACAACATGGAGAACCCCGTCTACCTCATGGGCGAGGTGACCAAGCCCGGGAACCTGCCCCTGCTGCACGGCCAGCGCAGCCTGGCCCAGGCCCTCTCCGACGCGGGGGGCATCGCCGGCGGCTCCGCCGACGCCCGCTCCATCTATGTGATCCGCAAGGGCGCCGGCCCCCGGGACGTGGACGTGTTCCACCTGGATGCCCGCAGCCCCACCGCCATGGTGCTGGCCGACCGCTTTGCCCTGAACCCCCGGGATATCGTGTACGTGGACGCCGGCACCACCGTGCGCTTCAGCCGCGTCATGAACCTCGTCCTGCCCACCGTCACGGCCGTCACCGGCGTCGCCACCTCCGCCGCCACGGTCCACTACTTCAGCAAGTGATGGCCCTCGCCCCACCGTCGAGCATCCTCGTGCTCTGCGAGGGCAACCATTGCCGCAGCCCCATCGCGGAGGCCCTCCTGCGCCAGGCCTTGCCCGGCGCCCTGGTGGCCTCCGCCGGGCTGGCCTGCACCGAGGGCTGGGGCCCCCATCCCAAGGCCCTCCAGCTCATGGGCGATCACGATATCGATCTGACCCGCTTCCGCAGCCGGGCCTTCCAGCCGGCCATGGCGGATGCGGCGGACCTGGTCCTCGTCATGGACGAGGCCCAGAAGGCCTGGTGCGCCTCCCTGGCCCCGGCGGCCGCGGACAGGGTGTTCCTCCTGGGCCACTGGCTCCCTCCCGGACGCCGGGAGATCGAAGATCCCTTCCGCAAGTCGAATGACGTTTTTATGATTGTGTATCAAACAATCGTTGACGCCGTGGCCGCTTGGCGGACTCACCTCCAGCGTCCCCCGGAAGGCCCATGACCCTCGCCCAACGTCCGACCGATACCCCCCCCCGGCGCGTTCCGCACCCGCCCGAGCCCGAAGGCCTGCCCCTGGGCGACTGGCTGGCGGATCTCTGGTCCGGGCGGCGCCTCATCCTGGGCTGCACCCTGCTGTTCATGGCGGGCGGCGCCTTCCTCATCTGGCGTTCCACCCCCATCTTCCAGGCGGAGAGCATCCTCCAGCTCAAGGAGAAGCCCCAGCCCGGCGCGGAATCGGGTTCCGTGGCCAAGCTGGACGGCACGGGCCAGGACCTCACGGAGCCGGGCACCGAGGTGGAGATCCTGAAGACGGACCTGATCCTGGGCCGGGCCGTGCAGGCCCTGGAACTGGACGTGCACGCGGAGCCCAAGCTCCTGCCCCTCATCGGCGCGCCCCTCATCCGGGGCAAGGCCGACGCCCCCATCATGGAACTGGCCTCCCTCCAGCTGCCCGAGCGCCTCGTGGGGAAGGTCTTCCGGGTCACCCTGCTCCCCGGCGGGTCCTTCCAGTGGAGTTCCCCCTCCGGCGTCCCCATCGCCACGGGCAGGCCCGGCGAGGAGATCCAGGGGGTGCTGGACGGCGACGTGGTCAAGCTCACCGTGAAGTCGGCCACCGGCAAGCCCGGCCAGGTGTTCCGGGTCTACCGCAAGCCCCTGCCCGCGGCCATCGCCGATGTGCGCCGCGCCTTCGACGCCAGCGAGCGCGGCAAGGGCACCAACGTGCTGGGCCTCGTCTTCCGGGGCCCCCACCCCGTTAAGACGGCCGACACCCTCAACGCCATCGTCAACCAGTACCTCCAGTACAAGCTCGAGAAGAAGACCGGCGACGCCACGAGGACCCGGGCCATGCTGGAGGCCAAGATGGCCCCCCTCAAGGCCACCCTGGACCAGGCCGAGGCCAAGCTGAACGCCTACCGGAGCCACTACGGGTCCGTGGACCTCTCCAAGGAGGCGGAGACCCTGCTCCTGCAGGGGGCCAACATCAACAGCCAGATCACGGCCCTCGAGCAGAAGAAGCAGGAGACCCTGCGCACCTACAAGGAGAACGCCGACGTCGTCGTGACCCTCAACAAGCAGATCGAGAAGCTGCGCAGCGAGGGGGCCTCCATCTCCAGCCGCATGAAGTCCCTGCCCGGGACCCAGCAGGAGGTGCTCCGCCTGAGCCGCGACGTGCAGGTGAACAACGAGCTCTACACCAGCCTCCTGAACAGCGTGCAGCGGCTCCAGGTGACCGGGGCCACCGGGGTGGGCGCCATCGCCATCGTCGTGCCCGCCGCCGTGAACCCCGAACCCATCGGCGCCCGGGGCGGCGTGCTCCTGGCCTTCTACACCAGCGTGGGCTTCATGGTGGGCATCGGGCTCACGGTGATCCGCCACCTGCTGCGCCCGGGCATCAAGGACCACCGGCTGGTGGAGTCGAAGCTGGGCATCCCCGTGCTCGTCACCATCCCCCACAGCCGGGAGCAGGAGACCCACGGCAAGGCCCTGGAGCGCAGGGACAAGGGGCTGCACCTGCTGGCCTTCCAGAACGCCGACGATCTGGCCGTGGAGAGCCTGCGCAGCCTGCGCACCAGCCTCATGTTCATGCTGAAGAACCTCAAGCCCCGGACCCTCATGGTAACGGGCCCCAGCCCGGGGGTCGGGAAGTCCTTCCTGGCGACGAACCTGGCCCTCATCCTCACCCAGACCGGCACCCGGGTCCTCCTGGTGGACGCCGACATGCGCCGGGGCATCCTGCACGCCTACTTCGGGCTCCCGACCCGGCAGGGCGGCCTCTCCGACGTGCTCATGGGGCGGGCGCCGTGGCAGGAACTGGTGAAGGAGACCTCGGTGCCGGGCCTGGACCTCCTGCCCACCGGCCTCATCCCCAGCGACGCGGCCAAGCTGCTCCTCTCCCAGCCCTTCGAGGACTTCGTCACCCAGGCCGGCGAGGCCTACGACTACGTGATCTTCGACGCCCCGCCGGTCCTGGCCGTCACCGACGCGGTGCTCATCGGCACCTGCGTCAAGACCACCCTCCTGGTGGCCAAGTTCGCCCGCACCTCCCTGGACGAGCTGGGGGTGTGCCAGCAGCGGCTGGAGAGCCACGGGCTCACCATCGCCGGCTGCATCTTCAACGACATCGAGCCCCTCGGCCTGGGCTACGGCTACCAGGACTACCGGTACGCCTACCACTACAAGTACAAGTGAGGCGCGCCGTGCCGGCCCCGGGGTTCCAGGGAGGTCAGGGATGGTAGCGAAGCGGGGCTTCATGCGCAGCCTGGCCTCCCTGGCCGGAGGCGCGGCGGCGGGCCAGATCGTGGCCGTGCTGGCCTCGCCCGTGGTCACCCGCCTCTTCACCCCCGCGGAGATCGGGGCCTTCAGCGTCTTCTCCACGGCGGCGATGCTGCTCAACAGCACCAATTCCCTGCGCTACGAGATGGCCATCCCCATGGCCGAGAACGAGGAGCGGGCCCGCCACCTGGTCTGGCTCTGCTTCCTCCTCGTGGGCGGCTTCAGCCTCCTCCTCGCCGGGGCCTCCTGGGCCTGGGGCCCCGCCTTCTGCGAGGCGGTGAAGGTGCCCTCCCTCATCCCCCACCTGTGGATGCTGCCCCTCACGGTGGCCGCGGCGGGGGCCTACGAGGCGCTCAACTTCCAGGCCATCCGCCGCCAGGACTTCGCCGGCCTGGCCCAGGCCCGGGTGGCCCAGGGCCTGGGCCAGTCGGCGGTGCAGGTGGGCTCGGGCTTCCTGGCCGCGGGCACGGCGGGCCTGGTGGCCGGGGACCTGGCGGGGCGGGCCCTCTCCGCCCTCCGCCTCCTGCGGGCCGATCTGTTCAAGGGGCCCTTCCCCTGGCGTGGCGTCCGCCAGGTGGCCAAGGACTTCGACCGCTACCCCAAGTTCATGGCGGGGGCCTCCATCCTCAACCTGGCCTCCATCCAGATCCCCTTCCTGCTCATCCCCCTCTATTTCGGCGCGGACGCGGCCGGCCACTACTTCCTGGCCTACCGCACCCTCTTCCTGCCGGCCAGCTTCGTGGGCACCGCCATCAGCCAGGTGTTCCTGGGCGAGGCGGCGGAGCGGGCCCGGGAGGGGGAGGACATCGGCCGCATGACGAGCCGCATCTTCCTGCTCCTTTCCGCGGTGTACATCCCCGTGTACATCATCTGCCTGGCGGGGGCGGGGGTGCTCTTCCCCGCCGTCTTCGGCGCCCGCTGGAGCGAGGCCGGGCGCTTCGCCCAGGTGCTGGCCCCCATGACCCTCATGTGGAGCCTGGCCCGGCCCATCTGCGGCATGCTCCTGGTGCGGGACCGGCTGAAGGAGAGCCTGGCCTTCACGGTGTTCGAGCTGGCGGCGACGGTGGGCGCCATCTGGGCGGGGCACCTGGCCGGTTCCGTGGAGCGCACCGCCCTCTACGTGTCCATGGCGGGGTTCCTGGTTTCCGTGACCTCCATCGTCCGCTTCCTCCACGCGGCCCGGGTGACCTGGGGTCCCATCCTCCGGGTCTTCGGCCTCCTTTCGGGCCTCAGCCTCCCCCTGGGCCTCCTGGTGTGGGCCGCGGCCCGCACGGGCTCCGCCCTGGCCACCCTGGGCGCCGCCCTGGCGGGCTTCGCCGCCGTGGGCCTCGCCACCTTCCGAATCCTTCGCCGGGAGGGCCTCCTGTGATGCGAATGCTCATTCTCGGCCAGCCGTTCTGGTCCAATCGCTTCGCCGGCATCATCGCCCGCATGCCCGGAGGCGCCGAAGCCTCCTTCCTCTCCCCCCGGGAGATCCTGACGGGGGCGGGCCTGGCCAGCATCCGCCAGGCGGACGTGTTCCTGCGCATGGGCTACCGCCCCGGGGCGCCCACCTGGCGGGGGCGGGCCTTCGACGCCCTCTGGGCCGGCCTGCGCCTCCTCAATCCCCGGGCCCGGTGCGTGCACTACTGGATCGGCACGGATGTGCTCAACACCCTGGAGGACCACCGGGCCGGGCGTCTGCGCCGGGGCCCCATCCGATCGGCCCGGGCGGACCTGCACTGGGCGGACGCGCCCTGGCTGGTGGAGGAGCTGGCGGAGGTGGGCATCCCCAGCACGTACATCGCCCTCCCCGTGCCCCTGGAGGATGTGGCCGTCCCCGAGCGCCTTCCGGAGCCCTTCACCGTGCTCACGTACCTCCCTGACGGGCGGGCCGAGTTCTACGACGGCCCCTCCATCCTGGAGGCCGCCCGGGCCCTGCCCGATGTGCGCTTCGAGGTGATCGGCGGCACGGGGACCTGGGCCGTGGCCCCCCCCGCCAACCTGACCTTCCATGGCTGGCAAATGGACGTGCGTCCCTTCCTGGAGCGGGCCTCGGTGGTGGTGCGCCTGGTCTACCACGACGGCATGGGCGGCACGGTGCGGGAGGCCCTGCAGGCCGGCCGCCACGTGCTCTACTCCCACCCCATGCCCTGGGTCCACCGGGTCCCCTTCCAGGACCCGGCCGCCCTCACCGCCGCCCTCGCGGAGCTGCGGGACCGCTTCCACCGGGGGGATCTGGTCCCCAACCGGGAGGGCCACGACTACGTGCAGGCCACCTTCGACCTGGAAGCCTGCCTGCAGGCCTACCGCGCCAGCCTCGAAACCTTCCTGGGCCGCGAGGCGGCCCCCGCCCCGGACCGCCCATGAAGCCCCGCATCCGCCGCCTCGCCTACCTCTGCATGCAGGCCACCCGCGAGGGCCAGGCTTCGTACGCCCACGTCAACGAGATCATCGGCGGCCTGCGCCGGCGGGGGGTGGAGGTGGACCTCTTCGAGCCCCGGCGCCGGGAGGGCCCCCAGGGCCTGGGCGCCAAGGCCTGGGGCTTCCTCACGGTGCAGCTGCGGCTCCTGGTGCGGCTCCCCGACTACGACGCCGTCTACATCCGGGGGCACTTCGCCGCCGGCCTCATCATCTGGGCGGCCCGGCTCCTGCGCATCCCCCAGGTCATCGAGGTGAACGGACCCCACGAGGACATGTACACCATGTACCCCTGGACCCGCCGCATCGGGGCCCTCCTGCGGGCCCTCACCCGCCACCAGCACCGCATCGCCCAGGCCATCGTCACCGTCACGCCCCAGATGGCCCAATGGGTGAAGGACGACTGCGGGGCCACCCACGTCCACGTGGTGCCCAACGGCGCGAACCTGGATCACTTCCGGCCCGGCGTGCGGGATCCCCGGGCCCCGGCGGGCCCCTACGCCGTCTTCTTCGGGGCCTTCTCGCCCTGGCAGGGCATCGCCACCATGCTGGCCGCCGTGCGCCATCCCGATTGGCCCCGGGATATGAAGCTGCTCCTGGCCGGGGACGGGACGGAGCGCCCCGCCGTGGAGGCCGCCGCAGCCGCCGATCCCCGCATCGTCTACGTGGGCGTGATCCCCTACCGGGAACTGGGCGGTTTCGTGGCGCCCGCCGCGGCGGGGCTCTGCGTCAAGGACGACGGCGGGACCCACGCCGCCACCGGCTGGAGCCCCCTCAAGCTCTACGAGATGATGGCCACCGGCATCCCCGTGGTGGTCACGGACCTGCCGGGCCAGTTCGAGGTGGTGGAGGCGGCCCGGGCCGGCCTCGTCCTGCCCCCCGGGGACCCCGGCGCCCTGGCCCGGGCCGTGGCCCAGCTGGCCGCGGATCCGGGGGAGGCCCAGGCCATGGGCCGGCGGGGTCATGAGCTCGTCGCGCGGGAGCACAGCTGGGACCGCCGGGGCCAGGACACCCTGGACGTGCTTGAAGGCATCGCCAAGGGGGCCCCGGCCGCATGATCCGCGTCCACCTGATCCTGGCCGCCGCGGTGGCCGCCTCCGTGTTCCAGGAGCGCCTGGTGCTCAAGCTGGCCACGGGCGGCCGCGGCATGGTGATGATCATGGACCTGGTGATGCCGCTGCTGACCATCGCGACCGTGGCCATCCCCTTCCGGCGCTCCCTGGCCCGCCTGGGCCGCAACCGGGCCTTCTGGGCCTTCTTCCCCTTCCTCCTCCTGGCCTTCCTGTTGCCCCTCCTGGGGGTGGCCTTCATGGATTTCCCGGTCCGGTCCGCCTACACCTCGTGGACGTACCTGCTGCCCATGTCGTACCTGGCCTTCGGGTACCTGGGGGCGGGCATGGGCGAGCGGGTGGCGTCCCTGGCCCGCCGCTACCTCCTCTTCGCGGTGGTGGCCCAGATGGGCCTCGCCCTGATCCAGAGCCTGGGGGAAATGGGCGGCCTGCCCTCCTTCCTGGCCTGGGTGCGGGAATGGGACCTGCAGTTCAAGGACACCTACCAGCCCGACAACCTGATCATGGGCCGGTCCACGGGCTTCTACCTCAATCCCAATTCCCTGGGCATCTTCGCCCTGCTCGCCTTCTGGACCTGCTTCCACGCCCTGGAGGGCCGGGCCCGGCGCATCGGTTGCTTTTCGGCGGTGCTCACCGTCATCCTCTGCCAGTCCCGGGGCTCCCTGGCCGCGCTCCTGTCCAGCGGCTTCATCTACGCCCTCTTCTGGATGAAGGACCACGCCACCCGCCGGGAGCGCCTCAAGGGGACCCTCCTGGCCGTGACCCTGGCGGTGCCCCTGGCCATGGCCTTCCTGCCGGGGGTGGGGGACACCTTCCTGGCCAAGGGCCGGGATCTGCCCTACATCGGCCGGGCCCTGGAACGCTACACCTCCGGGGCCAAGGTGCTGAGCCAGGGCGCCAAGGCGGACGAGAACTTCCAGGAGCGCACGGAGTACTGGCGCACGGCCATCAACTACCTCTCCGTCCACCCCTTCGGCTCCCTGGGGTCCCCGGAGATGGTGATCAAGCGCCCCTCGGACAACCAGTACGTGGCCATCCTGGAGCAGGGCAGCTTCTACTACCTGGCCGCCCTTCTCGCCACCTTCATCGCCGCCCTTTCCCAGCTGCGCAAGCGGAGCCGGGCCTCCCGCGCCCTGGCCGCCGCCGCCCTGGCCTACGCCATCAACGGCATCAGCGCCGTTCCTTTCCAGTACGCCGCCAGCCATCCCTTCTGGCTCCTGGTGGGGGTCCACCTGATGGAGCGGGAGAAGCGCCTCATGGCCGAAGAGGAGGCAGCATGACCCGGCTCCTGGTCGTCACCACCGTCGAGTGCACCCTCAGGGGCTTCCTGCTGCCCTACGCGGAGCATTTCCGGGCCCAGGGCTGGCGGGTGGACGCCATGGCCCGGGGGGCCACCGCCGATCCCCTCTGCCGGGCCGCCTTCGACACGTGCCTGGAGGCGGACTGGAGCCGCAATCCCCTGCGCCCCCAGGCCATCCTGCGCATGCCCGGCCTCCTGCGCCGGGCCGTGGCGGAGGGGGGCTACGATCTCGTGCACGTGCACACCCCCGTGGCCGCCTTCCTCACCCGCTTCGCCCTGCGGGGGCGCCACCGCCCCCCCGGCGTCCGGGTGGTGTACACGGCCCACGGCTTCCACTTCCATGACGGGCGGGGCGCCCTGGCCAACGCCGTCTTCGCCTTCCTGGAGCGTCTGGCCGGGAAATGGACCGACCGTCTCGTGGTGATCAACCGCGCGGATGAGCATGAGGCCCTCCGGCGGGGCATCGTCACGGCGGACCGCCTGCGCTACATGCCGGGCATCGGCCTGGATCTGCGCCGCTACGACCCGGAGGCCGTGGACCCGGCCGCCATCAACGCCTTCCGGGCCTCCCTGGGGCTGGGGCCGGAGGCGATCCTTTTCTGCATGGTGGCCGGTTTCCAGCCGGGCAAGCGCCACCGGGATCTTCTGGAAGCTTTCGCCCGCCTGGAGGATCCCCGGGTCCACCTCGTCCTGGCTGGCCAGGGCCCCCTCCAGGAGACCTGCCGGGCCTGGTGCCGGGAGAAGGGCCTGGCCGGCCGGGTCCACTTCCTGGGCGAGCGCCAGGATATCCCCGTGGTGGTGCGGGCCTGCCGGGCCCTCGTCCTGCCCTCCGAACGGGAGGGCCTTTCCCGGTGCATCATGGAGGCCTTCGCCCTGGGCGTCCCCGTCATCGGCACCCGGGCCCGGGGGGTTCGGGATCTGCTGGAGGCCTGCGGGGGCGACCTGGTGCCCGTGGGGGACGTGGGGGCCCTGGGGGCGGCCATGGCCCGCATGGCCGCCGACCCCGCCCGGGCCGAGGCCATGGGCCGGGAGGCCCGGGCCAAGGTGGGGCAGTACGATGTGCCCAACCTCATCCGCCTGCACGAGGAGCTGTACGGGGAACTGCTGGGGCGGCCCTAGTGCCGCGACGTTTTTTGACGAACGAGATGTGGTAGGAACGGGCGCCCCTGTGGCCTCCGGAGGGGGGCGGGATCAACAGCGCTTCCGGCGCGATGGAGCATGGCGCGAGGCTCGTCCAATACGTGACGAACCCGCCTTAGGCCCGCCGGCGGCTCCACAGGAGGATCAGCCCCGCCGCGGCCACCCCGAAGGCGGCCAGGCCCAGGGTCCGGGTGGCGGGGCGATTGCTCAGGCGGGGCCCCTGGAAGCGGTTGCCGTCCAGGCTCAGCAGGAGGGCCATGGCCCGGGGGGAGGCCTCCACGCCGTAGGCCTGGGGCGGGCCTCCGAAATCGTTGCCCACCAGCCGGGCCCTTCCCGTGGATTCCAGGCGCACGGCGGGATACCGGCCGGGGGCCCCTACGGAATTGTCCCGGAAGCGGCACCGGGCCACGAAGGGGCCCGGACAGAGGCGGATCCCCAGGCCGCTGCCGGCGGCCCCGGAAACGGCGCAGTCCTCCACGTGGAGCTTGCGCACCATGTACGCGGAGATGCCGTCGGAACCCGCCCCCTCGATGGTGTTGCCCACCAGGGTGACGGCGGCGCGGCTTTCGGCCACGGAGATGCCGCAGCGGCCCGAATCCAGGATCCGGTTGCCCTCGATGCGCACATCGCCGGCGGGCCGGGCCACGTGGATGCCGTTGCGGTAGGCCTCCAGGAGGCTGCCCTTCCCCGTGCCCGCGATGGTGTTGTCCTTGACCAGGCCCCAGGCGTTGGCCCCCAGGGTGATGCCCCAGGCGTAGCCCCAGTCCCGGCCGCCGCACCCGGTGACCCGGTTGCGCTCGAAGCGGGCCTCCACGGGCGCCAGGCCCGCGTCCGATTCCACGTGCAGGCCGCCGGTGCCGCAGTCCTCCACCACGTTGTCCAGGTACACGGCCTCCAGGGGACCCCCGGCCCGCTTTTCCGGATCCACATCGCTGGTGCAGCCCATGCGGCCGTTGCCCCGGCAAACGTTCCCCTCGAAGCGCAGGTGGCGCACGGGGATGCCGATGAAGCCATCCCGGGCGTTGGCCTCGAAGCGGCAGCGGACGGCCTCCGCCCGCTCCACATCCTTGGCGTAGACCCCGTCCACGGGGCGGCCATGGCCGTCATCCGGAAGGCTGCCCGGCGGCGGCACGCCGCAATGGGCCACCCGCACATCCTGCAGGCGCAGGGAGCGGACCTCCACGGCCTCCACCCCGGCCGCGTCCCGCCCGCCCCCTTCCAGGCCGAAGCCCTGGAGGACCACCTCCACGGATCGCCCCGTGATGATGAAGAAGGGCTGGGCCTCCTGGCGGGTGCACGCCGTCCGTTCCGGCCCCTGGCCCCGCACCGTGAGGCTACGGGTGATGCGGACCCCCTGGAAGCGGTAGGGGCGGGCTTCCAGGAGGAGGGTACCCCCGGGGGGGAGCGCGTCCACGGCCCGCTGCAGGGCGGCGGTCTCGTCCGGGCCGGGGGAGGGGATGCCGTCCGCCAGGACGGTCGCCACGAACAGGAGGGCCACGAAGGGCAGGAACCGCATGGGACCTCCTGGTTGATGGGAGGGGCCGGGGGAACCGGATCGTTGTTTGTTCACAATACCATCAAGGTTTCCCAGGTCTGCGGCTAGACTTTCAGCACCAACCGGAGGCCCCATGGTCGCGATCAGCCTGGCAGGAAGGTGGTGGCGGGCCGCCGCTGCCGTGGGCCTGGCCTTCCTGGTGGGCTGCGGGGGCGCCCAGGATGGCGCCGGCCCCAAGGGCAACCCGCCCTCCGGCCTGGTCTACGCCACCGCCAAACTCAGCGGCACGGTGGGCCTGCCGGTATCCCCCGATGTTCCCTCCGTCACGGGCACCGTCACCCTGTATTCGGTCACGCCCAGCCTGCCCAGCGGCCTCTCCCTCGCCCCCGCCACCGGGGTGGTCTCCGGCACCCCCACGGCCGCCTCCCCCCTGGCCACGTACACGGTGAAGGCCCAGAACAGCCACGGCTCCACCACCGCCTCCCTGGCCATCCTGATCACGGCGGCGGGTTCACCCCCCTCCGGGCTCTCGTACGCCTACCCCGTCCTTTCCGGCACCGTGGGGGTGGCCCTTCCCGCGGACGCGCCCACGGTCACGGGCGCCGTCACCGCCTATTCCGTCCAGCCGGCCTTCCCCCCGGGCATCACCCTGGACCCGGCCACGGGGGTCATCACCGGCACCCCCACGGCGGCGGCGGACCTGGCCGCCCACGTGGTCACCGCCACCAACCCCTACGGATCCACCACCGCCACCGTGCAGGTCCAGGTGGCCACGGCGGCCGCCTCCAAGCGCCTGCTCCTCATCCAGGGGGTGCCGCCCACCTCGGACGTGGTGCTGGCCAAGCGGGCCAACCTGGAGGCCTCCCCCTTCGACGGGCTCGTCTTCGCGCCCAAGGCCGGCCGCCTCGTCTTCCGGACCACCGCCTACACCGCCTCCAGCCTGGCGGCGGACGCCGCCGCCATCCCCCAGATCAATTCCGCCAGGCTCACGGACAACTTCCTCCTCATGCGGGGCGGCCTGGACACGGGCTTCGACCCCTTCAGCGACGCCCACTGGACCACCGCCCTGGCCAACGTGACGGCCTTCGCCCAGCTGGCCAAGGCCGGCAACCTGGCCGGGATCGCCTTCGACCCCGAGGGCTACACCAACCTGGGGCAGACCAGCTTCTTCGACTACCGCGCCTACGACCAGACGGCGCACACCTTCCAGGCCTGCCAGGCCAACGCCCGCCTCCGGGGCCAGCAGTTCATGCGGGCGCTGCAGGAGGGCTACCCGGGGTCCAACCTGATGTTCTTCGGGGCCCTCTGCCTCCTGCGCAACGGCACGACCCAGTTCGCCAGCGCCTCCACCTTCCCGTCCCACCCCTACGGGCTCATGCCCGATTTCCTGGACGGCATCCTGGACGTGGCCTCCCCGGGCATGACCCTCACGGACGGCTTCGAGGCCACCTACACCTTCTACCGCAGCGCCTGGTACGGCTTCCTGAGGGACCTGGTGCTGGGCCGGGGGGCGACCCTCCTGGACCCGTCCCTGGCCACCCGCTATGCCGCCCAGGTGAGGACGGGCATGGCCATCTACCTGGACGCCACCTTCGATCTGTACGGCAATGCCGGCTACCTCTCCCATTGGCTGGCGGCTTCCGACCGGCCCCGCTTCCTCGGGTACCAGGCCTGGTGGTGCCTCACGGACACCGCCCGCACCGCCTGGGTCTACTCGGAAACCGCGGACTGGGTGAACCGCGCGGGCATCCCGGCCGGAGCGGAAGCCGCCCTCCTGGACGCCAAGTCCCGGGTGGCCCAGGGGCAGGCCCTGGGCATGGACCTGGACCCCGTCCTCCAGGCGGCCGCCGCCGCCGGCGGCCTGGAATGGTGATGGGTCCAGACACGTCCCGGGGAGGGGCCGCCCGGTCCCTTCGGTCGCGCTTCGTCCCTAGGCGCGGGCCTTGACCTTGCGCAGGATGTGGAGGATGGCCACGTCCAGGGTGGGCTGGAGCACCATGAACCACAGGCCCGCGTACAGGAAGCTGAGGCCGATCTTGAGCCACACGGGCCAGGGCTGGAAGGCCTCCCTCGCGAACCACACCGGCGCCACCGCCAGGGGGATGGAGGCGGAGAAGGTGCTGTAGAAGACGGTCTTGAAGGTGCGGCGGCTGACGCCCAGCAGGTGCTCGCACCCGGCGTTCTGGTCGTTGCGGCCCACCTGGAAGTACGTGAGGTACGCGCTGATGATCCCCGAGCCCTTCTCGGGCAGGGCGGTGAGGGCCTTCACGGTGCTGGGGGCCAGTTCCCGGGCGAAGCTGAGGGCGGTGCCGCCCTCGTCGTTGCGCACCACGGTGCCCAGGGCCTGCACCTGGGCGACCCCCGGGCTCCGGAGGCTCACGTTCCACTGGCTGCCGATGGGCAGGGAGGGGGTGGCGCTGAGGAGGACGCCGCCCATGCTCACGTTCAGCACGATGGCGTAGATGCCCAGACGCCCCTTGCCCTTGATGCGGATCTCGCCATGGGCGGGAAGGCGTTCGTGGCGGCGCTTGTCGGCGGGGGAACTCACGGGAACCTCCGGGGTGGCTTCAGACGTCCATGCAAAAGGCGACCGGACGAGACGGACTCAACTCATGTTATTTCGGCATGAACCCGGGGGTCCATTAGCACCGTTCGGAACCCGAAGAAAAAGGCGGGCGCCCTACACGATAATCCCTTAATGTTAATGGCGCCCGCTTTTCTGGCCGATATATAGAAGTTCGTGGCCGGCGATCGTTCCGGAGGGCCTTATGCGCGCTGGAAGTATTCAAATCAGGCTGCTTGGTATTCTGGCCATCGGGACGATCTGTTCCTTCATCGCCTGTAGCGGCGGTGGAGGCGGCGGAACGGCCGTCATCAGCACCACCCCCACGCCGGTCAGCGCCCTGTCCCTGACCTATCCCCAGTCCGTCGTCACGGTCTTGGAGGGGACGGCCATCACGCCCCTGGTGCCCTCCATCACGGGCACGTACACCTCCGTGTCGGTGACGCCCGCCCTTCCGGATGGTCTCTCCCTGGATCCCACCACCGGCGTCATTTCCGGCACCCCGACCCTCGCGTCCGATACCACGTACACCGTCACGGTGGTGTCCAAGGAGACCACGGCCTCCGCCCGGGTGCGCATACGGGTGGCCAGCCTCCCGCCCTCGGGCCTCACGTACCCCACGGGCACCGTGTCCGCCACGGTGGGCCGGGCCATCACACCCCTGACCCCCACGGTGAGCGGCACCGTATCCGCCTACAGCAGCTTGCCGGCCTTGCCGGCCGGCCTCCTCCTGGACCCCAATACCGGCACCCTGTCGGGCACCCCCACCGCCGCGGCGGCCACGGCCAACTACTCCATCATCGCCAGCAATAGCTCCGGCCAGGCCACCGCCACCCTGTCCATCACCGTCACCGCCCCCCTGACCGCCCCCACGGGCCTCACCTATCCCACGGGCACCGTCAACGGCACCGTGGGCCAGGCCATCACCCCCCTGACCCCCACCGTGTCGGGCACGGCCACCTTCCGCACCTCCCCCGCCCTGCCCGCGGGCCTGGCCATCAACAGCAGCACGGGCACCGTGTCCGGGACCCCCACCGCCGCCTCCGCCCCCACGGCCTACGCCATGATCGCCGAGAACGGCGCGGGCCAGACCACGGCCACCCTCACCATCACCGTCGCCGCCGCCCAGACGGCCCCCACCGGGCTGGCCTACGCCTCCTCCACCTGGAGCGCCACGGTGGGCACGGCCTTCGCCGTCGCCGCCCCCTCCGTCACCGGAACGGTAACCTCCTTCTCGGTCAGCCCCGCCCTTCCGGCCGGGCTGGTCTTGAACACCTCCACGGGCGCCGTCTCCGGCACCCCCACCACCGCCCAGGCGGCCACCTCGTACACGATCACCGCCTCCAACGGGGTGGGCAGCACCACCACCCAGGTCTCCCTCGCGGTGGTCCCCGCCGGCACGGCCCCCTCCAACCTCGCCTACGCCTCCAGCTCCCTCACCGCCACCGTGGGCACGGCCTTCGCCGTCGCCGCTCCCTCGGTCACCGGAACGGCGACCTCCTTCGCCATCAGCCCCGCCCTCCCCGCCGGACTGGCCCTGAATACGTCCACGGGCGCCATCTCCGGCACCCCCACCACCGCCCAGGCCGCCACCTCGTACACGGTCACCGCCTCCAACGCCACGGGCTCCACCACCGCCACCCTGTCCCTCACCATCCGGGTGGCCGCGCCCACCGGGCTCACCTACGCCTCCAGCACCCTCACCGCCACCGTGGGCACGGCCTTCTCCGTCGCCGCCCCCTCGGTCACCGGCACCGTCTCCTCGTACGCCATCAGCCCCGCTCTCCCGGCCGGTCTGGCCCTGAACACCTCCACGGGCGCCATCTCCGGAACCCCCACCACCGCCCAGGCCGCCACCGCCTACACGGTCACCGCGTCCAATACCACGGGCTCCGCCACCGCCGCCCTGTCCCTGACCATCCAGGTGGCCGCCCCCACGAGCCTCACCTACGTTTCCACCACCCTTTCCGCCACCGCGGGCACGACCTTCTCCCTCGCCGCCCCCACGGTCACGGGCACGGTCACCTCCTTCTCCGTGAGCCCCGCCCTGCCGGCCGGCCTTTCCCTGAACGCCTCCACGGGCGCCATCTCCGGCACCCCCACCACCGCCCAGGCCGCCACCTCGTACACCATCACGGCCTCTAACGCCACGGGCTCCACCACCGCGACCCTGTCCATCACCGTGAAGGCGGCCGCCCCCACGGGCCTCACCTACGCCTCCACCAATCTCAGCGCCACGGTGGGCACGGCCTTCTCCGTCGCCGCCCCCACGGTCACGGGCACGGTCACCGCCTTCGCCGTCAGCCCCGCCCTCCCGGCCGGCCTCGCCCTCAACACGTCCACGGGCGCCATCTCCGGCACCCCCACCACCGCCCAGGCCGCCACCTCGTACACCGTCACGGCCTCCAACGCCACGGGCTCCACCACCGCGACCCTTTCCATCACCGTGTCCTCGGCCCTGAAGGCCCCCAGCGCCCTCGCCTACCCCGCCTCCAGCGTCACGGCGGTGGTGGGCCAGACCCTGGCGGCCCAGACCCCCAGCGTGACGGGCACCGTGGACTACTACACGGCCTCCCCCGCCCTGCCCTCGGGCCTGGGCTTCAGCGCCTCCACCGGCACCATCTCGGGCATCCCCACCACGGTCCAGGCGGCCACCACCTACACCGTGACGGCCACCAACGCCGCGGGCTCCACCACCGGCACGGTCACGATCACCGTGAACCCGGCGGCGCCCACGGGCCTCTCCTACGCGCGGTCCACCATCTCCGCCACCCAGTACACGGCCATCAGCGCCGACGCGCCCACCGTCACGGGCACCGTCACCGCCTGGTCCGTGTCGCCGGCCCTGCCCGCGGGGCTCTCCCTCAACACCTCCACCGGCGTCATCTCCGGCACGCCCAGCGTCGCCTCCGCCGCCGCGGCCTACACCGTCACCGCCTCCAACATCACCGGGTCGACCACGGCCACGGTGACCATCTCGGTGGCCGCGGTGCTGGTGGCCCCCACGAACCTGTCGTACTCCCAGTCCACCATGACCGCCACGGTCGGCACGGCCTACACCTCGGTGGCCCCCAGCGTCACCGGCACGGTCACGTCGTACAGCGTCACCCCCACCCTGCCCGCGGGCCTCTCCATCAGCGCCACCACGGGCGTCATCTCCGGCACGGCCCTGGCCACGTACGCGGCCTCCTCCTACACCGTGACGGCCACCAATTCGGCGGGCTACACGAGCACCACCATCACCGTCTCGGCCGTGACCGGGTCCACCTCCGGCGGCGGCATCGCCGGGTTCATGGGCCTCTTCCAGCGGTTCCCCTCCACCTCGATGTACGCCTCGTCCAGGACCACCGCCGCCATGACGGCCAATCCCTGGATGAAGGGCGCCCGCTACTGGGTGGGCACGGAGAACATCTGCCAGGAGACATCCCGGGCCCTCAGCACCTGGAACAGCGACACCGCCAACGTCTCCGGCTACGCGAGCCCCCTGGACGAGACCATGATCCGCATGGTCGCCGATCCCACCGCCACCTGGAACATCCAGGGCGCCAACACCGCGGCCTACATGGACAACGTGGTCGCCGGGGTGGTCAACGTGGCCAAGGCCGCGGGCACCACGAGCCTGATGCTGGACCCCGAGAACTACCTGACCACGGTGCTGATGTTCAACTACAACCAGACCTCGGGCGGATCCCCCATCCTCAACAGCCCCAGCGTCTCCCGGGCCACCATGGCCCAGAACATGCGCAACTTCGGGAAGGCCTACGGCACCAGCATCTGGAGCCGCATGCCCAACGCCCGGCTCTACCTGTTCTTCGGCAGCACCGCGGTCATCGACTGGACCAACGGCGGCACGGGGATCCCCGCCTCCATGCCCGACTCCGCCTATGCCTCGGATCCCTGGTACAACCTGATGCCTTACTTCTGTCTGGGCCTCCTGGACGCCTGCCCCACCACCGGGCGCATCGTGGACTACGTGGAGCTGAGCTACTACAACTTCTCCGGCCTCAAGTCCATCCAGCGGAACATGAGCGCGAGCAAGAACTGGGTCTCCATCTTCTTCCCCACCGAGACCGCCGCCATCACCAAGAGCGCCACCTGCTGGGTGCCCGTCCCCCTCATCTTCGCCAACCCCTACTTCGAAGCGTCCTACGGAGCCATCTACCCGGGCGCCTATTTCGTGAAGAACGTCACGGACCAGCAGAACTACTTCACCCGCAACCTGGTGTACTGCCTGCAGCAGACCCCGGAAGGCTTCATGCCCGGCATCTACATCGAGGACTACGACCCCTGGGGCCTCACGGGCACGGTGAGCAACATGCCGGCCAACTGGCAGGCCTGCCTGAACAACGCCATCAGCGTCTACAAGGGCACCACCACCCTGGACAACCTGTTCAACACCACGACCCTCTACAACACCCTGAAGACCAGCTTCGCCCACAATTCCGCCTGGGTTGCCGAGTGTCAATGAACCCTGGCGGGGCGGCGGGCCCCGTGGGAACATGCGTCCCATGAAATCCCTCCTTCGTCTGGTCGCCTTCGTCCTCTACTACGGCTTCGCCCGGCACCTGCCGGGCTCCAGCCGCGCCTATGCCTTCGGCTCCGGGGCCATCCGGCGGTTCCTGGCCCGCTTCCTCCTGGACGAGGTGGGACCGGGGGCCAATATCGAGCACGGCGCTGATTTCGGCAGCGGCCGGGGCATCCGCGTGGGCCGGCGGTCCGGCATCGGAGTGGACTGCCGGGTGGGGGGGCCCCTCCTCGTCGGCAACGACGTCATGATGGCACCCGGCGTCGTCATCCTCACCCAGAACCACCGGTACGACCTGGTGGACGTGCCCATGATCGACCAGGGCTACATCGGCGGCGCCCAGGTGATCATCGAGGACGATGTGTGGATCGGCACGAACGCGATCATCCTTCCGGGCCGGCGCCTCGGCAAGGGCTCCATCATCGCGGCGGGGGCCGTGGTCACCAAGGACGTGGAGCCCTACGCCATCGTGGGGGGCAATCCGGCGCGGCTGATCAAGCGCAGGGACGGGAAAGCCGAAAGGGAGCCCTGAAGGCCCCCTTCCGGCTTCCCGGCGCGCCTCAGCGGGAGGCGGCGGCGAAGACCTCGGCCATGGCCGCCTCGGTCTCCCGCAGGTTGGCCTCGGTGAGGTTGGGGTGGATCTGGAACATGAGGCTGGTCTCGCCCAGTTCCCGGGCCGCGGGCAGGGTGGGGAAGGGGCCGTAGGGGCTCGAGGTGAAGGCCTTCTCCAGGTAGATCTCGCTGCAGCTGCCGCTGAAGCTGGGGACGCCCCGCTCCGCCAGTTCCGCCAGGATGCGGTCCCGGGTCCAGCCCTCCCGCAGGTTCTCGGGCCGCACGAAGACGTAGGCCTTGTAGGCCGCGTGGCCGATCTCCGGGGGGGTGGGGGTGGTGCGCAGGCAGGAGAAGCGGCTCCAGAGTGCGTTCAGGCGGGCCAGATTCGCCCGGCGGATGCGGGTCCACTCCGGCAGCTTGGTCAGCTGGACCCGCCCAATGGCGGCCTGAAGCTCGGTCATGCGCCAGTTGGTGCCGAAGCTTTCATGGAGCCACCGGAAGCCCGGGGCGTGCTGGCGGTTGTACACCGCGTCCCAGCTCTTGCCGTGGTCCTTGAAGCTCCAGGCCCGCTCCCAAAGGGCCTTGTCGTTGGTCGTCACCATGCCCCCCTCGCCGCCGGTGGTGATGATCTTGTCCTGGCAGAAGGAGAAGGCGGCGATGTGGCCCAGGGAGCCCACGGGGCGGCCCTTGTACGTGGCGCCGTTGGCCTGGGCGCAGTCCTCGATCACCTTGAGCCCGTGCCGCTGGGCCAGGTCCATGATCGGGTCCATGTCCGCGGGCCAGCCGGCCAGGTGCACGGGAATGATGGCCCGGGTGCGGGGGGTGAGGACCCGCTCGATGGTCGCGGCGGTGATGTTCTGGGTGACGGGATCCACGTCCGCCAGCACGGGGATGCAGCCCCGCATGACGATGCAGCTGGCGCTGGCGATGAAGGTGCGGGGGGTGGTGATGATCTCGGATCCGGGCGGGATATCCAGGGCGTAGATGGCCAGCTCCAGGGCGGAGGTGCCGTTGCAGACGGCGATGGCGTGGGCCGTGCCCGCGGCGGCCGCGTACTCCCGCTCGAAGGCGCGGGCTTCTTCGCCCGTCCAGTAGTTCACCTTCCCGGAGCTCAGGGCCCGGGTGACCGCCGCCACCTCGTCCGGCTCGTAATAGGGCCAGGGGGCGTAGGGGGAGATCTGGGTGACGGGGGTGGCGGGCTGTTCGTTCATGTTTCCTTCACCGGAGAAAGGGGATGGACGTCTTCACGATAGCGAATCGGGGCGGGCCTGCCCATCGCTTTTTCGGGCGGGCGCCAACGGGTATTTACAAGTGACCCCCTGTCAATGCGGAAGCAGGAGGGCGCGCAGGGCCGCGACGCCCTGGACCCGGCGATCCGCTTCCTGGAGGACGGGCTCGGCCGGGAGCTGACCGGGCATCTCCAGGCGCACGGTGTGCCACCCCAGGGCCCGGGGGGCCTGGAAGTCCTTGGCGGGGTTGTTGGCCACGTACACCAGGGACCCGGGGGCCGCCCCCAGGAGGCGCGCGGCTTCCTCGAAGGCCCGGGGGTGGGGCTTCCAGAAGGGGCGGCCCCAGGCATCGGTGAGGAGGATGGCTTGAAAGCGGGAGGCCAGGCCAAGGGCCTCCACCTTCCGCCGCTGGGCCTCCAGCCACCCGTCGCTGATGAGGGCCAGGGGCAGCCCCCGGCGCCGGGCCTCGTCCAGGAGCCCGTCCATGCCCGGGAAGAGACGGATGGCCGGGGCATGGGCGCGGTACACCTCCACCAGGCGGCCCGGCCCCCCTTGGATGCCGGGGTGTTCCGCCAGGAGCCCATCGAAGAGCCGGCCGCGCTCCCCCCGCAGGTGGGCGCGCCACAGCCGCTGGAAGACCGGTTCCGGATCCAGCCCGGCCTCCGCCTCGAGGTGGCGGGCGACGGCCCGGAACCCGCTGCGCACGAAGGCCGCCTCGGGATAAAGGGTGTCGTCCAGGTCGAAGACGAGGGCCTTCAGAGGGGCCACGGCAGGCGGTCCAGGAAGATCTCCCGGTAGTGGCGCGTCATGTAGAGGCCCCGGCGGTAGTCCCCCAGGCGGGGTTCGACCCGCTCGCCCCGGGCCAGGGCCAGGATCCAGGCGGGGTAGTCGCCGCCCGCGGCGCGGCCCAGGGGGAAGCCGCCGCCGAAGCGGGGGTTGATCTCCGTAAGCACCGGGCCCCGGGGGGTGAGGAAGGCCTGGAGGGTGAGGGGTCCCAGGGCGCCCAGGCGGGAGGACACCTCCAGGACCCCCTCCAGCCAGGGGCCGAGGCCGGGCTCGTCCAGGGTCACGCCCTGGATGGATTCCCCGCCCAGGGTGCGGATGCGCTCCCGCGGCACGTAGTGCAGGGGCCGGCCCTCGAAGTCCAGGAAGGCGTCCACGGTGATCTCGCGGCCCACCAGGAGCTCCTGGATGATGGGATCGGGCACCTCGGCCAGGAGTCGGGGCAGTTCGGCGGGGGTGGTGGCGAAGGCGTGGAGGCTGGCGCTCCCCCGGCGGGGCTTCACGAAGACCTGGGGATAGATGCCCGGCGCCCCCTCCGAGGGGAGCCAGGACAGGGGCACCGGGATGCCCTCCCGGGCGAAGACCTGGGCGGTCTTCCACTTGTCCATGCAGGTGTCCACGAATTCGGGCCGGGAGACCACCACCAGGATCCCCTGTTCCCGGAGGGCCGGGGCGGCCTCGGCCAGGAGGGGGAGTTCCGTGTCGATGGTGGGCACGATGAGGCCTACGCCCTCCGTGCGGCAGATGTCCAGGAGGCGGGCCAGCAGGTCCGGGTGCCCGATGCGGGGCACCTGGAAGGCCCCATCGGCGAGGGAGCAGGTGGGGGCCAGGGGATCCATGTCCGTGACGAACACCCGCTGGCCACAGGGCCGAGCGGCCTCCAGGAAGGCCTCCACGAGGGAAGATCGGCGGCCTGCGCTGGTGAGAAGGATGTTCAACCGGTCCCCCGCGAAACCGATGGACTGGGATCAAGATGCTGTCCGGTCGGTCTCTGATTTGGAAAATGACACAATTCCGCCCGAGACGCACGCATAAATGCCCCTCTGTGCATTTCCCTGAAAAAGTTGGCCTTTCCATGCCCCGCATGGGGCAAATCAAGAAAAAAAGATTGAAAGTCGGCACCCCCGCCTTAGAATTACCGCAACCCCACCGACCCTACAAGCAAGGAAGGCCCTCGTGGTCCGCCACCGCTCCGATCCCCTTTCCCGTCCCTCCTGGCCCCGGCCGGGTGGCCGGACCTGGGGGCCCCGGTGAAGGCCCGGGTGCTCACCACCCGGGACGAGGCCGCCTGGCGGGAAGCCCTGCCCGCCTCCGCCTCCGTCCTGGGCTCCCTGGAGTATGTGCGCCTGGAGGAGCACTTCCACGGGCGCATCGGGCGCCTCTTCGTGCTGGAGGTCCCCGGCGGCCGCATCGCCTACCCCATGTTCCTCCGGCCGGTGCCTCCGGTCCTCCCCCACGCCGCGGCGCCGGGGTGGGATACCTCCACCCCCGAGTACACGGGGCCCCTCTACCTGGGCGAGGGGCAGCCGGATCCGGCCGCGTTCCGGCAGGCCTTCGAAGCCTGGTGCGAGGACGAGGGCATCGTGGCCGAATTCGCCCACCTCAATCCCTGGAAGGCCCGGACCGCCCTCCTCCCCGGGCAGGGCCTCGCGCCGGACCGGGAACTGGTCTACATCGATCTCACCCAGGGGGAGGACGCCCTCTGGAGGGGGTCCCTCAGCGCCAACGCCCGCCGCCAGACCCGCCACGCCTGGGACGCGGACATCGAGGTGCGGCGGGCCACCTCGGAGGCGGACGTCCTGGCCTTCCACCGGCTCCACCAGGCCACCATGGACCGCCGGGAGGCCCTGGCGCGCTACCACCTGCCCGCGGCCTACTTCCTGGAACTGCACCGCACCCTGGGCGAGCACGCGTTCATCATGCTGGCCGAGCACGGGGGCGTGGCCGTGGCCGGGGGCCTCTACCTCCAGGACGACACGGACGTGTTCTGGCACTTGTCCGCCCTGGACCTGGACCACGCCCAGGACCATCCGGTCCACGCCTACCACTTCGAGGCCATGAGGCTGTGCGCCCGAACCGGCAGGAAGCGCCTCCTTTGCGGGGGCGGCTACCAGCCCGGGGACGGCATCTTCCGCTTCAAGGCGGGCTTCTCGCCCCTCCGGGTGACCTTCAACGTCTACCGGCGGGTGCACGACACGGCAACCTATGGGTCCCTCCTGGAGGCCTGGTGCCGGGAGCACCCGGGCCAGAACCCCGCGGGGGACTACTTCCCCTCGTACCGCGCGGTGCCCCTGGAGGAAGTGTCCGCCGGCTTGCCCAGGTCCATCATCTCCTCGTAGGTCTCCGCCACGATGACCCCGCGGCTGGAGAGCACCCGGGGCAGGGTGAGGGCCAGGATCTTCAGGTCCAGGAGGAAGCTGACCCGGTCCACGTACCACACGTCCAGTTCCACCCGCCGGCTGAGCTTGATGAAGTTCCGGCCGTTGATCTGGGCCCAGCCCGTGATGCCCGGCCGGACGTGGTGGCGCCGGGCCTGCTCGGGGGTGTACAGATCCAGGTAGTGCATGAGCAGGGGCCGGGGACCCACGAGACTCATATCCCCCTTGAGGACATTGAGCAGTTCCGGGAGTTCGTCCAGGCTGCTGGCCCGCAGGATCCGGCCGAAGCGGCCCAGCCTCTGTTCATCGGGCAGGAGTTCCCCGTCCGGCCCCCGCTCCTGGCTCATGCTGCGGAACTTGATCATGTGGAAGGACCGGCCCAGGAAGCCGGGCCGCTCCTGCCGAAAAAGGACGGGCGAGCCCAGGTTGATGCGCACCAGGGCCCCCACCACCAGGCCGATGGGCGCGAAGAGCAACAGGAGGGCGGAGGCGCCCAGGAGGTCGAAGAGCCGTTTGCCCCAGGCGCGGTAGGGGCCGCCCAGCGTGTCGCTCCGCTCCGAAAAAGTGTCGTTCATGCAGCACCGGGTAAAAGTCGACAGGAAATTTCAGATGGCTGAAGCAACTCATATTACAGTATCGTCAAGCCAGCCAACCAGCCTCTGTGACAATCCTCCCCCGATTGCCCCTCATCCGATCCGCCATGCCACCTTTGTTCGCATCGACAGTTCGCCTGCTGGAGCCCGGTGACCCCGCCTGGGAGGTCGCCCTGGCGAAGGTCGCCCACGATGTCTTCCACACGGCCCCCTATGCGGATGCCTGCGGACGCATGGAAGGGGCGGCGCCCCGCCTGCTGGTGCTGGAAGGCCCCTCGGGCGGCATCCTCGTTCCCATCCTCGTGCGCTCCCTGGAAGCCTTCGGCCTGCCCGATCATTTCGACGCCGCCTCCCCCTACGGGTACCCCTCCCCTCTCGCCTGGGGCGCTCCGTCCCCCCAGGAACGGGCGGACCTGGACGCGGCCCTGGTCGCCGTCCTCCGGGAGCGGCGCATCATCAACCTCTTCCTCCGGCTCAGTCCCTTCCTGCCCCTCCCCGGGGAGATCCGGGAGATCCTGGGGGACCAGGAGGACCACGGCCTCCTGGTGTACATCGACCTGAAGGAGCCCGACGGGGGCTGGCACGGCATGCAGTCCCGCATCCGCTCCTTCGTGCGGAGCCGGGAGCGGCGGGGCCACCGGATCGTCATGGACGCCTGGGACACCCTGGAGGCCGTGACCGCGGCCTACATGGAAACCATGGAACGCAAGCAGGCCCCCCCGGGCTACCTGTTCGGACAGGCCTTCTTCGAGCATCTGCGGGACGCGCCGGGCGGCCACTTCCACCTGGCCACGGCCCTCTCCCCCGAAGGCGAGGTCATGGGGGGCGCCTTCTTCACCGAGTGCCAGGGCATCGTGCACTACTTCCTCACGGGCACCTTCGAGCGCTTCGCCCACGAATCCCCGGGCAAGCTCCTCATCAACGCCCTGCGCGAATGGGGCCTGGCCCACGGCTGCAGCGTGGTCAACCTGGGCGGCGGCCTGGGTTCCCGCGAGGACAGCCTCTACCATTTCAAGGCCCTCTTCTCCCCCGCCCGGGCCCGCTTCTCCACCCTGCGCCGGGTGATCATGCCCGAGGTCCACGGGGACCTCTGCGGGGAGATCTCCGCGGGCAGCTTCTTCCCCCCCTACCGCTTGGCGGGCGCCTGAGCTTGCGGTCAGGCCTCCCTTCCCCGAAGATGGCCTGAAGGAAGGCGACCATGGAATCCCGAACCGAGAAGCCCGTGGGGCAGGACCTCATGATCTACGACGCGGCCGAGGACTCCGTGCGCATCCTCAATCCCACGGCCCGCCTCGTGCTGGAACAGCGCCGGGCCGGGTCCGGGCCGGAGGCCATCGAGGCCGCCCTCCGGGCCCGGTTCGCCGTGGTCCCCGGCCAGGACGTGGCCGGGGATGTGGCCCGGATCCTGGGGGAATTGCGGGCTCAGGGCCTGGTGGACTGACCCGGCGCCCACCGGCGGACCAGGGCCTTCGCCAGGCTCCAGGCCTTGGCCCAGGGCCAGGCCAGGAGGAGGAGGGGCCGGAGCCGGGGATCCCGGCGCCCGAAAACCCCCTCCAGCTTCCAGGGATCCGGGGCGAGGATCTCCCGGGCCAGACGGAGGCGGCTGCGCAGACCCTTCACCTTCCGGAAGCTCCCCAGGGCGTAGAGGCCCGGCAGATGGCCCTCCCCCGACGCCCCTTCCGCCAGGACGGCGGCCATGTTCCGGGTGGTATCCAGGGGGTCCGTATCGGGCGCGCCGTCCCAACCCGCCCCCACGAAAGCGAAGGCGCGCCGGCAGGCCGGCTCCAGGTCCAGCTCCCGGGCCCGTTCCGCCAGGACCCGACGGTCCAGGCCGGGGCCCAGGCGCGCCAGGAGGGCCCACAGATCCACGATCCAATAGAGGTAGATGGCCCCCTCTTCCAGGTGATGATCCAGGTGCTCGGCCAGATGGAGCACCTGGTCCTCCGGTCCCAGGACCCGGCGCCCCTCCCGCACGCGGGAGGCGGCCCAGATCCGTTCCTGGACCCGCCCCGCCTCCGCCCCGGGACCCGCCAGCACCTGCTGGTGCAGCTCCACCCGGCAAATGGGCGGAAACCACCAGGCCAGGCCGTGGCCCACCTCGGCCAGGACGGTCTGGCGCACCGCGCCCTCCC
>DATGXY010000003.1:0-13870 GCA_035298525.1 Holophaga sp. | reverse complement strand
GGCCCTCCCGCTTCGACGTGGTGGCCATCGGCGTGTCCACGGGGGGCCCCAACGCCCTGGCGGAAGTCATCCCCCATCTGCCCGCGGACCTGGGCGTGCCCGTGCTCGTGGTGCAGCACATGCCCCCCTTCTTCACCGCCAGCCTCGCCGAGCACCTGGCCAAGGCCTCCCGGCTGGCCGTGAGCGAGGCCATCGAGGGCGAGCCCGTCCTCCCCAACCACGTGTACATCGCCCCGGGCGGCAAGCACATGACCGTGCGGCGCATGGGCGGGGCCGAGGGGCCCGCCATCGTCGGCCTCAACGAGAATCCGCCGGAGAACAGCTGCCGGCCTTCGGTGGACGTGCTCTTCCGCTCCGTCGCGGCCCAGTACGAAGGCAACATCCTGGGCGTGGTCATGACCGGCATGGGCAGCGACGGATGCGAGGGCGTCCGGGCCATGAAGCGCCGGGGCTGCCACGTGCTGACCCAGTCCGAGGACACCTGCGTGGTCTACGGCATGCCCCTGGCCGTGGACGAGGCGGGGCTCTCGGACGAGCAGGTCCCCCTGCCCCGCCTGGCTTCCAGGATCGCCTACCTCGTCTCTTCCGGGAGGACGTCGTGAGCCCGGACTCCATCAGCACCGCCGAATTCCGCCTCATCCGCGACTACATCCAGGAGCACTGCGGCATCTGCCTGGGCGAGGAGAAGGCCTACCTCATCGAGACCCGCCTCGCGGGGCTGCTGGTCAAGCACGGCTGCCCCGACTTCGGCAGCTTCTACCGCCTGGCCAAGAGCAACCCTTCGCCCCAGCTGCGGGAGGAGGTCATCGACGCGATGACCACCAACGAGACCCTCTGGTTCCGGGACGACCACCCCTTCCGGATCCTGGAGGAGAAGCTCCTGCCGCCCCTGGCGGAGGAGGTGCTCAAGGGCAACCGCTTCCGCATCCGCATCTGGAGCGCGGCCTGTTCCACGGGCCAGGAGCCCTACAGCATCGCCATGACCATCCAGGAGTACTGCCGGCGCAACCCGGGGCTCCAGCCGCACCACTTCGAGATCATCGCCTCGGACATCTCCCCTTCTGCCCTGTTCCTGGCCAAGGCGGGACGCTACGACGAGAACGCCATCCGCCGGGGGCTCCCGGATGACATGAAGCGCAAGTACTTCCACCAGGACGGACCCGTGTGGAAGGTGAACGACGAGCTCAAGTCCATGATCGCGTTCCGGAAGTTCAACCTCCAGGACAGCATGGAGCCCCTGGGGCGCATGGACATCGTCTTCTGCCGCTACGTGACCATCTACTTCGCGGACGACTTCAAACGGCGCATCTTCCTCGGCCTGGCCAGGCTGCTGTCTCCCGGCGGCCACCTCCTGGTGAGCGCCGTGGAATCGCTGCGGGGCATCGCCGAGGAATTCACGCCGCTGACCCATGGGGGCGGCATGTACTACCGCTGCGATCTCCAGAACAGGGGAGGGGCGTGATGAAGATCCTGTCCGTGGACGATTCCGCGACGATGCGAAAGATCATCGGCCGGGTGGTTGGCATGCTGGGCTACGACCTGCTGGAGGCCGGAAACGGCGAAGAGGGCCTCGCCGTCCTTGAGAAGCACGTGGGCGAGGTGAGCCTGGTGATCATGGACATCAATATGCCGGGCATGGACGGCATCACGGCCCTGGGCGCCATCAAGTCGAACCCCAGGACCCGCGACGTGCCCGTGATGATGGTGACCACCGACAGCGACCGGCAGCGCATCATCCAGGCCGTGCAGGCCGGGGCGGCCAACTACGTCACCAAGCCGTTCACCCACGACGATCTGGCCGCCAAGATCGCGGACACCCTCGGGGCATCGGAGTTCTAGAAGCGCAGGCTCAGGTCCGCGGACGGCGCGCTGTGGGTCAGGGCGCCCACGCTGAGGAAGTCCACGCCCGTGGCCGCCACCTCCCCGGCCCTGGCCAGGCTCAGGTTTCCGCTGGCCTCAAGGAAGACCCGGCTGGCCTTGGCCACGCGCAGGGCCACGGCCTCGGCCATGTGCTCCACGGTCATGTTGTCCAGGAGGATGCCGTCCACCTCGGGGAGGTCCATGGCCTCGGCCACCTGGGCCAGGGTCTCGGCCTCCACCTCGATGCGCACGAGGCTGGGGGCGCACGCCCTCGCGGCGGCCACGGCGGGGGCGATGCCCCCGGCGGCCGCGATGTGGTTCTCCTTGAGCAGCACGCCGTCGCCCAGGGTGAGGCGGTGGTTGCGGCCGCCGCCGCAGCGCACGGCGTACTTCTCCAGCACCTTGAGGCCCGGGGTGGTCTTGCGGGTGTCCAGGATGGCCGCGCCGGTGCCCGCGACGGCGTCCACGAAGGCCCGGGTGAGGGTGGCGGTGCCCGAAAGGCGCTGGAGGAGGTTGAGCATCACCCGCTCGGCCATGAGGATGGCCCGGCTGGAGCCCTCCGCCCGCAGGACGACGGCGCCCGGTTCCACCCGGTCCCCGTCCCGGGCCTCCAGGTCCACCCGGAGGGCCGGGTCCACGGCCAGGAAGACCTCCCGGGCCACGGGCAGGCCCGCCAGCACCAGGGACTGCTTGGCCACCACCCGGGCCGCCATGGGGCGGTCCGGCACGGAGGCCGTGGTCCAGTCCTGGGTGCCCCAGTCCTCCCGCAGGAAGGCCCGGATGGCGTCGGCGTAGGTCAGGGGGTGGGGCGGGTTGTGCATGGGTCCATTAAACCATCTTGCCCGCCATGGGCCGGCCGCCCAGGAGGTGGAAGTGGAGGTGGAAGACGGTCTGGCCGGCGTCCGCCCCGCAATTGGAGACGAGCCGCCAGCCGTTGGCCGCACAGCCGTGGGCCTGGGCCAGATCCTTGGCCGCCAGGGCGATGCGGCCCACCGCCTGGGCCCGGTCCGGGGTGAGGTCGTTGAGGCCCGCGAAGTGCTCCCGGGGGATGAGCACCAGGTGGACGGGGGCCTGGGGGGCGATGTCCTTGAAGGCCACCACATGCTCGTCCTGGTGCACGATCGTCGCGGGGATGCGGCCTTCGGCGATGGCGCAGAAGATGCAGTTGCTGTCGGCCATGGGACCTCCTCGTCCGTATTGTGCGCGGGAGCGGCCCCGGATGCCATCATGGAGCATGGCCTTCCACATCGTCCTCGTGCACCCCGAGATCCCCCAGAACACCGGCAGCATCGGCCGGCTTTGCGTTTCCACCGACACCCGCCTGCACCTGGTGCATCCCCTGGGCTTCGATACCTCGGAAGCCGCCGTGAGGCGGGCCGGCCTGGACTACTGGGAGCGCCTGGCCCCCGAGCACCACGCCAGCTGGGAGGCCTTCCGGGCAGCGTACCCCCACATGCCCCTGTGGCTTTTCACCACCAAGGGGGAACGGCGGCACACGGAGGTGCCCTGGCGGGAGGGGGATGGCCTCGTGTTCGGCCGGGAGACCAAGGGCCTGGAGCCGGAGATCCTGGACGCGTTGCCGGACCGTCACCTGCGCATCCCCATGCGGGGCACCTTCCACCGCAGCCTCAACCTGGCCCAGGCGGCCGCCGTGGGCCTGTACGAGGCCCTGCGGCAGGTGGAGGGCTGGTAGCCAGGGGGCCCTGGCCAGGATGGCCAAGCCTTCCGTGGCCCGGATCCGCGTCTCCCGCATGCCCCGGCGGCGGTCCCAGCCCAACAGCCTGGCCGAGGCCCGGATCCTCCGGGGGGAATCCGTGCGGAACCCCCGGGGCGCCCGCGCCCCCAGGGCCACGGCCCCGCCCGCCAGGGCGAGGACGAGGGCGCGCAGGGCGGGGTGGAGGCGCATGGAACCCCCATTCAGCGGCCTGATGGGCCGGTTGGGAGGAAAGACCCGGGAAAGGGGCCACGGGTGTAGCAGAATCTTCCCGTGGGGCCCCATCCGCCAGGGGGATCCACGGGGGGATGCCTTGGAGAACTACGGGAACGAGCTGAAGAACCTCATCGCGGAGCTCAATAGCGGACGTGCGACCGAAGCGCCCGCCCCGCCCGCCTCCGCCAACCTGGATCCCCTCCTGGCCTTCGCCGCCGCCCGGGGCGCCTCGGACCTGCTGCTGGTGGCCGGGGCCCCCATGGCCATCCGCATCGACGGGCGACTCGCCCTGCCCAAGGCGGAGCCCCTGGACGAGGAGGAGATCCGCGGCCTCCTCCTGCCCCTCCTGAACCCCCGCCAGATCCAGGACCTCCAGCGGGAGCGTTCGGCGGATTTCAGCTTCAACCGGGAATCGGGCCGGTTCCGGGCCAATATCCACTACCAGCGGGGCACCCTCGCGGGGAGCATCCGCATCCTGCCCACCCGGGTCCCCACCCTGGAATCCCTGCACCTGCCCCCGGGCCTGGCGCGGCTGGCGGAGGCCCGGCAGGGCCTGGTGCTGGTGACGGGGGCCACGGGCTCGGGCAAGTCCTCCACCCTCGCCGCCCTCATCGATCTCATCAACACCCGGCGCCGGGACCACGTGGTGACCCTGGAGGATCCCGTGGAGTTCGTCCACGCCAACCGGTCCTCCATCGTGGAGCAGATCGAGGTGGGCGTGGACGCCCCCGACTTCGCGGGCAGCCTCCGGAGCATCGTGCGGCAGAACCCCGATGTCATCCTCGTCGGGGAGATGCGGGACCCCGAGACCATCGCCACGGCGATCACGGCGGCGGAGACGGGGCACCTGGTCCTTTCCACGCTGCACACCAACGACACCTCCCAGGCCGTGTCCCGGATCCTGGACGCCTTCCCCCCGGCCAGCCAGCCCCAGGTGCGTCAGCAGTTCTCCCTGGCCATGCTGGCCGTCGTCGCCCAGCAGCTGGTTCCGGCCAAGGAGGGCGGCGGGCGCTACCCCGCCGTGGAGCTCATGCTGGGCACCCACGCCGTGCGGAACATGATCCGCAAGGGCGACGACCACCAGCTCTACTCCGCCCTCTCCACCGGCCGGGCCGATGGCATGTCGACCATGGAGCAGGCCCTGGCGGAAATGGTGAAAGTCGGGCTGATCAGCCGGGAAACGGCCATGGCCCACAGCTTCAGGCCCGACGAGCTGCCCCGCTACCTGCGCTAGACTTCATGTCCGGGCTCTGCCCGGGCATGAAGGGGGGGTGTGGGGAGCCGGCGGTCCCCCCACAGGACATTCCAGGGCGTGTTCGCAACCCAGGAGGCCCCTTCAGTGCAGGAAGGGGCACTCGGGCGTCACCCGCATGAGGAAGCGCCCCGGCTCCAGGGTGATCTCGGCCCGGTCCCGGGCGGGGGCGGGCTCCCCGTCCATATGCCAGGCGCTGGGGCGGTCCAGGCGGACGATGGCCCGCAGGATGCGGCCCTCCTGGCGCAGGGGGGTCCGGCCCCCCTCCTGGAAGAGCCTGGGGACTTCCGAAACCACGTCCAGCACCCCCGGCCGGCCCAGCTTGACCCAGCTGAGGATCCCGTCCGCCGGGTGCGCCCCGGGGGCGATCCAGAGGCCGGATCCGTACTGGGGCAGATTGGCGAAGCAGAGGCTCCAGGCCCGCTCGGGCAGGCCCGGCTCCGGCCCCCGCCAGGCGGCCCGCAGCCGGTCCATGCGGCCGCCGGGGCCGGCCTCCCCGGGCGCCTCGGCCTCCCAGGCGATTCCCAGTTCCGGCTGGCGGCGCCAGAGGCCCACGCAGGTGCGGGCGTAGTTGGCGAAGCCGCGGCCCTTGGCCTGGTCGAAGGCGTGGGCCACCTCCCCCTCGAAGCCGCAGCCGCAGAGGTTCAGGAAGGGCTCCCCGTCCAGCCTGGGCAGGTCCAGGGCCAGGTCCCGGCCCTCCATCAGGCGCATGACGGCCCCGGCGGGATCCAGGGGGGTGCGCAGGCCCCGCACGAGGCCGTTGCCGGACCCGCCTGGCACCGCGGCCAGGGCCACGGGGCGCCCGGAAGCCGCCAGGGCCCGGCCCGCGTGGTGGATGGTGCCGTCCCCGCCCCACACGAGGAGGGGGCCTCCGGCCCGCTCCGCCTGGGCGATGTGGGGGGCGTAATCGAAGGGAGGTTCCAGGCTCACGGGCTCCAGGCGCTCCCGCAGTTCCCGGGGGAGCCTCGCCAGGAGGGCGCCGGGATCCCGTTCGCCCCGGCCGGAGCGGTGATTGAAGACGAGGGGCAGCTTCACGCGGGATCTCCCATGAACCGGCGGGGGGTGGCCTCCAGCTCCAGCCGGACCCCGGTGACGGGGTGCTCGATGACCAGCCTCCAGGCGTGGAGCCAGAGCTGGTCCCCGGCGGGGCCGTGGTAGAGGCCGTCGCCCCACACGGGGGCGCCCAGGTGGAAGAGGTGCACCCTTATCTGGTGGGTGCGGCCCGTGTGGGGGGTGGCCACGACGAAGAAGCCGGGCACGAGCCCCGGCAGCTCCCCCTCCCCCAGGGGCCGGAAATCGGTGCGGCTGGGCCGGGGCTCCAGCAGGTCGCCGGTGCACCCGAAGCGCGCGGGGCTGGCGTTGCGGATGCGGCCGATGGGCAGGTCCACGGTGCAGGGCTCCAGGTGGCGGCCCACCCGGGCCAGGTACGTCTTCTCCAGGGTCCGGGCCTGGAACTGGCTGCCCAGGTGGGCCTGCGCGTGCTTGGCCAGGACGAGGACGCCCGAGGTGCCCTGGTCCAGGCGGTGCTGGAGGGCCAGGAACTGGCCCGGGCGCCGGCGCTGGAGGAGGGCCTGCAGATCGTGGCGGTCCGAGGCCTGGGTGCCCTGGCTGGGCAGGCCCGCGGGCTTGTCCACCACCAGGATGAAGTCGTCCTCGAAGAGGATGGGGATCTCCATGTCGGGCGGATCGCCCAGGGCGTCGTCCACGCTGACGCGCACCTCCACGCCGGCCTTCACGATGCGCCCGGCCACCTTCACCCGGGCGCGGGCCACCTGGACGCCGCCCAGCATGAGCACCTCCCGGGCCTTGCGCCGGCTGAGCCCCGTGCGGGAGGCCACCAGCTGGTCCAGTCGAAGGCCCTCCTCGGCCGGGTCCACGTTGAATTTCCAGGTGCGGGTCGCCATCCCATTAGCTTACCGTGGCGCCGATTTGGTAGGGTGGAGGCATGGAATCGAACGAGGCCGCGAGGAGGGTGCTGGCCCTGCCCGTGCAGGCCGCGAGGGGCCTGGGGGAGGGGGTCCGCGCGGTCTTCGCCCACGTGGGTTCCATCGCGTGGCTCCTGCAGATGTGCGTGAAGGCCATGTTCCGCCTGGACCGGGAGACGTTCGCCCTGGTGCGGGAGGTGACGCGCGCCCAGATCCGCTTCACGGCCCTGGACGCCCTGCCCCTGTGCACCCTCGCGGCCCTGCTCATCGGCGGCATCACCCTGCTCCAGGTCTTCGGCCAGCTCTCCACCTTCGGGGTGGAGACGGCCCTCTGCCAGGTGCTGGCCCAGCTCGTCATCCGGGAGCTGGGCCCGCTGCTGGTGGGGGTGGTGGTCATCAGCCGCAGCGGCACCGCCATCGCCACGGAAATGGCCTCCCGCCAGCTCAGCGGCGAGATCGACGCCCTCCACCTGAGCGGGGTGGACCCGGTGCAGTACCTCCTTCTGCCCCGCCTCCTGGGGGGGATCATCAGCCTCTTCGCCCTCATCGTGTACTTCGACACGGTGGCCCTCCTGGGGGGGTTCGCGGTGGCCTGGCTGCGCCTGCCCCTTTCCCTCACGGCCTTCCTGGACGCCCTCATGCGGGCCGTGGGGCCCCGGGAACTCTCGGCCACCTTCTTCAAGGCCCTGGTCTTCGGGACGGCCATCCCCCTGCTCTGCTGCTCATTCGGCCTGCGGGTGCGGCGCAGCACCACGGAGATCCCCCAGGCCGTCACCCGGGCCGCCGTCGGCTCCCTGGCCATCCTCCTCCTGGCGGGGGCCTTCCTATCGGTGCTCATCTATGCCTGAGGCCCTCCTGGCCCTGCGGGGCGCCGCCCTGGAGGCCCCCGGCGGGGGCCGGGTCTTCCAGGGCCTGGACTGGGAGCTGAAGGCCGGGGAGCGCTGGCGCCTGCGGGCGGAACCCGGATCCGGGGCCAGCGCCCTGCTGCGCCTCTGCGCGGGGGTCGCCCAGCCCGCGGCGGGTTCCGTGCGCCTGGCGGGCCTGGCCCCGGACGTGGACCGCCGGCACCCCTTCGTGGCCGCGGGCGGCCTGGGCTGGGCCCCCACGGACGGGGGGCTGGCCATGAACCTGTCCTTCCTGGAGAACGTGGCCCTGCCCCTGCGCTTCGTTCGGGGCCTGGACCGGGAGGCGGCCCGGGAGGAGGCCTCCCGCTGGCTGGATCTGGCGGGCCTGGGCCGCCTGAAGGGCCAGCGGCCCCCCGTCCCCGCGGAACGGTCCTGCTGGCTGGCCTCCCTGGCCCGGGCCGGGGCCAAGGGTTCCCGGCTTTGGCTGGTGGATCGGCCTGCCGGTGAATTGGACCCGGCTGCCGCCCGGGCGGCAAGAAACCTCCTGGCCGAGGCGGCCCGGGACCCGGAGGCCGCCTTCCTGGTGGTGGGCGGGGATTGGATGGAGGGTCCGGTGCGGGAACTGGCCCTCGTGGATGGACGTCTGGCTTTCGGGAGCGGCGCATGAAACTCGAAAAGGACGATGCCAAGATCGGAATCCTCGTCTTCCTGGCCCTGGCCGTGTTCGCCGGCTTCATCTTCCGCCGGGGCGTTTCGGCCCTCCTCACCAAGGAGACCCCCTACGAAGTGGCCCTGGCCGCCGCTTCGGACCTGACGGAGGGCACGGACGTGCAGCTCCAGGGCCTGCGGGTGGGCCGGGTGAAGGGCATCGCCCTGCAGCGGGACGGGGTGTCGTACCGCTTCCTGGCCACCCTGGCCCTGCGCACGGATATCGTCCTGTGGAAGGGCACCCGGGCCGTGGCGGTGGCCAAGCCCCTGGGCGGCGCCTTCGTGGATCTGCAGCTGCCGCCGCCCGGGCAGCGCCTTGAGGCCCTGCCCCCCGGCAGCCGCCTGGAAGGGGCCTCCACGGCCTCCCTGGTGGCCCTCCTCGAATCCGGCGGCCGGCTCATCAACAACCTGGACGGCCTCGTGGCCGATGTGCGCCACCAGTTCAACACCAAGGGCGCGGGCATGCTCCTGGATGATCCCAGGATCGGCCGCCTCCTGGCCCAGCTGGAGGAGACCCTGGCCATCTACAAGAAGCTGGGCCAGGACGGCCAGGCCATCGCCCAGCATGGGGACGGCACCCTGAAGGCGGCGGACCGCAGCCTGGCCAGCCTGGAAAGGAACCTGGCCACGGTCCAGGGCCTCCTGGACAAGCGGGCCGGAGACCTGGACGCCATCATCACCCACCTGGCGGGGAGCCTGAAGGAGAGCGAGGCCCTGCTCAAGGAGGCCCGGGCCCTGGTGGCCGAGGCGGGGCCGGACACCAAGACCGTGCTCAAGGCCCTGGACCGGAACCTGCGGAGCACGGAGGAGCTCCTGGAGCTCATCAAGGCCCGGCCCAACCGCATCGTGTGGGGCAGGCCCGGCGAGGACGAGCGGGAGGCCGCGGCGAAACGGGTGCGGGAGGCCCGGGAGGCCCAGAAGCCGAAGTGAGGACGGACGCCCTCAGCGGCCCTGGGTCCTCCGGTTCGCGAACCCCGGCCGGATGGGTTCCAGGAGCCCGTTGACGAGGAGCTTCCGGATGGCCTGCCACCCGTCGAAGCGGGGGTCGCCGGTCCTTCCCGAGATGCGGGTCTCCGTGGCGATCCGCTGGGTGCGGGCGTTCTTGAACAGGCCGGCCAGGACCTGCAGCGCCCCCAGTTCCACCCGCTTCCCCCAGGACCTGCCCCGGTCCTTGCGGGGATCCGAGATCCGCACGTCCCGGGCCAGGGGCTTCAGGTAGCCTTCCACCCGGCCGTTCTTCACCGCGAGTTCGCCGTACACGTCCAGGGCGCCCCCGGCGAAGTCCACGCCGGCGGCGGACAGGCATAGGTCGTTGAGCCTGGGCAGGGGAAGTTCCCGAAGGGTCAGGCGCCCGCTGAAATCCGCGGGGGACGCGTAGGGGCGGGCCCGGCCTTCCGCGCTCAGGGACCCGGCGCCCATGAAGGCGCCCTTCATCTGGAACCGGACGCCTTCGGGATCGTCGAGGTTGCTGAGGTTGCGCAGGTCCAGGGACGCGTCCGACAGGAAGAGGCGGTAGGGCGGCTTGGCCGAGGCGTTCACGAAGCCCAGCTGGCTGTTGACCACCCGGAGGGCGTCCATGCGAAGCCGGAGGCCGGGCTCCCGGTGGGCCGCCTTTGCCAGGCGCAGGGCCTCCCGGCCCCGGGCCGCTTCCTCCGCCTGGGTGGACGCGCGGGTCACGTAATCCAGGTTGAGCCCGTCCAGGCGCACCTCCCGCAGGTGGGCGGAGCGGCCCTCGGGCCCCGCCTCAAGCGTGCCGTCGGCCGACAGCAAGCCCCCCGTCATCCTCAGGGAGGCATCGACGGCCAGGGGGGCGAGGCGATCCAGGGGCACCCCGGCCAGGTGGATCTCCCCCCGCACCGCCGCATGCGGCTCCCGGAGGAAATCCGCCTCGCCCCTGAATCGCACCGTGCCCGCGCCGAAGACCCGGGCCTCCCATCCCAGGGGCGAGGGGAAGGTGCCCCGGGCCGAGGCGATGTTGCGCACGTTCCCCGCCACCATGCGGATGCCCGTGAGTTCCAGGGGCCGGGCCGCGGTGGCGTCGGCCAGGTAGCGCAGGTCGCCGTCCTGGATCTCCACCCGGTTGAGACGGAAGGGATAGACCCCTTCCACCGCCCGCTGCCACCCCTGCTCCCGGAGGCTTCGCTTTCGGCCCACCTGCGCCTGGATCTGGGGCAGGTTGATGTGCAGGGAGGGGCGGAGGAAGGTGAGGCTGCCGGCAAGGCGGAGGCGCAGCAGGCTGCGCCCATCCAGGCTGAACCGCAGGGAACCGATTTCGGCCACGGGCGGATCGGGATGGGAGGCCTGGACGAGGACGATCCCCTCCAGGTCCAGGCCGAGGATCTCCAGGTGGGGCCTGGCCCGGGCGATGCGCACGTGGTACCCGTCCAGCCTCGCGTTGATCTTCCGCTCCGCCGCCCGCCTCAGGGGCTCGGCAAGCAGCGCGTCGGCCATGGCGAGGCCCAGGACCAGGAGGACGAGGGCGAGCACGGCCACCAGGCGGCCGGGATGGGCCCGCAGGCTCCGGACCGCGGGCCCGAGCCTCGTCATCCACCGGGGGCTTCCGCGTGCCAAGGGCCTTCCTCCTTTCAGGCGGACAAGCGCCATTCCCTGCCGGGGCGCCGCCTGGGATGAAAGGTAGGCCGATGGCCGCCGCGGGGGAGGGCCCTCCCCCCGGAGGGGACGCCGCGGGGCATCCGCGCATCGGATTCCGGGGAGGTCCCATGGCCAGCAAGGAGGACCCGGTCCGGCGGGAGATCTCGGACACCATCCGCGCCCTCATGCACCGGTACCAGCAAACGGGCTGGCTGGGCCGTTCCCGGCCGGCGAATCCGGGGAAGGCCGTCAAACAGGCGGCAGCCATCGCCTACGCCCAGCAGCGGCGGAAGGGAAGGCGGATCCCGGGAAAGCCCCGCGCTTGATGCCCCCCAAAATGGGTTGCCCTATTGCCCAAAAAGGGTGACTTTAACGAGAAGGAGAGCCCCCATGTTGCTGGTCCCGGATGCACGCCGGCGCGTGACCCTTCCCGCTTCCTTCAAGGCAGGACAACCCGTCACCATCGAACCCCTGGAGGATGGGACGTACCGGCTCATCCCCATGGTGGCCATTCCTGAACACCAGCTCTGGGCCTGGCGTTCGGATGTCTGCGCAGACGTAGAAAAGTCCCTCACCGACTACCACAGCGGGGAGGGGGTTCCGCTTGACAGCCCTGGCGGGCGGGCGTTCTTGATGGAACTGGAAGGCGAATGAAGGTCGTCTGCACTCCCGGCTTCGTCCGCGACGCTTTGGTCCAGGCGGGCCCGGTGCGGGAGGGCCTTTCCAAGCTCCTCAGGGTCGCGATGGAGCTCGAGGCCGCGGCGCTCCTCAATCATCAGGGCGTACATCTGGAGAAACTGGCCGGCAAGGTGGACCCTGCAAGTCGCAAGCCTCTGTACTCCCTTCGCGCGACCCGTTCCGCCAGGGTGATCGCCATCCTGGATGGAGATGCCCTGGTACCGCTGACCGTCGTGGCCGACCATGACAAGGCCTATAGGTAGGCCGGCGGCGGCCCCTTCAGGCGGGGGGGATCCGAGGAAGGCGCGCGATGAAAGGGACCGAAGGGCTCGCGCGGTCCCCCCGTGTTCCCGTCAGTGCCCCCGGATCTCCGTGGAGCGGTCCATGCGCCGGGCCTGGATGAAGCGCTGCAGGGCCTCCCGGGTCTCCAGGGGCAGGTCCACCAGCACGAGGCCCACGCGGGTGGGCAGCTCATCCCCTTCCAGGGCCTCGGCATGACGCACGTCGCCCTGCACGGTGAGGGTTTCGGCGCCGGGAAGCTGGGTGGTGACCTCCACCTGGTCGTGGTAGCCGAAGGTCAGCTCCTCCGTCAGCCCAAGGCCCATGCCCATGTCCGTGAGGTTCAGGAGCTTGGCGCTGAGGCGCTGGCCGTGCCAGGTGATGGTGGCCTCCAGGGGGGGGAGGTCGGAGGTGGCCACGCGCACGGCGCGGCGGGGGTGGACCTGGAGGGGCTCGGTGGGCCAGGCGGCCCGCACCACGGGGGGGGCCTTGGGCTCGTGCTCGGCCAGGATGGGTTCCAGGAGCCGGGTGCGGATGGACACCACCTCCTCCCCGTGCAGGAGGGTGAGGGTGACGGGGGTGCCCGCCGGGGGCAGCACGTCCCGCAGCTTCAGGCCCTCCAGCTGGATGACGGAGCCCGTTTCCAGGCTGCGCACGTGGAGGTGCCCCAGCATGCGCACGGCGCCCTCGGCCCGGAGGCTGGCGGACGCGCCCGTGCGGAGGGCGGCGTTGAGGATGGTCTCGAGATGCTTGTCGTCCTGGGTCATGGTCGGCCTCAGATGCCGTGGTGGAGACGTTCGGCGAGATGGGGGTGGAGGCCCGCGGCGAGGATGGCCTTGGCGGCCCCGGCGTGGTCGTAGTCGTACCGGTGGAGCTTGAGCCTCCGGTGGACGGGGTCGAAGGCCAGGAAGGAGAGGCGCGGGTCCCGGTCCCGGGGCTGGCCCACGGAGCCGGGGTTGATGAGGTAGCGGCATTCGTCCCGCAGCTGGAACCAGGCCCCGGGCTCGAAGGTGATGGAGGTCAGGGTCTGGGCCGCCTCGTCCAGTTCGTAGGCCCCGGGCAGGTGGGTATGCCCGAAGAAGCACGCCTGGGTGTCGAAGCCGTCGAAGGCCAGCAGGGCCTCCCGGGGGTGGAGGAGGTAGTCGTCCTCGTCCAGGGGGCTGCCGTGGGCGATGGTGTAGCCGGGCTCCAGCACCCGGGGGCCCTGGGGCAGGTTCTCCAGGAACCAGGCGTTCTCCTCCGTCAGCCGTCCCCGGGTCCAGGTGACCGCCAAGCGGGCCGGTAGGCTGAAACCGGGATCGGTGGTGGGTTCGCAGCAGGCCCGGTCATGGTTGCCCCGCACGAGCACCCGCGGCTCCAGTTCCCGCACCAGGTCCAGCACCTCGTTGGGATGGGCCCCGTAGCCCACCAGGTCCCCCAGCAGCACGAAGCGGTCCACGCTGCGCTTGCGGGCATAGCGGAGCACGATCCGCAGGGCGTGCAGATTCGCGTGGAGGTCGGAGAGGATCAGGTCCATGGAGGATGAGTGCTGCGGTAGTGTCGCAGATTTCCGGCGGGACGGCGCGCCGCGGACGGCCGAAGGGTGAACGGTTGGGTTGGCTGACACCGAGATTAACCCGGGCCCGGTCCGAAATTGTCACGAATTGGTCAATCAGCGATTTTTGACAAGCTCGCCAGCCAGCGCCTCCGCTGGGCGTCCCAGGGGCAGGACCATGGGGAGGGTCCACCAGGCGGCCATCCGCTGGCGGGTGCGGGCCAGGAAGGCCTCCCGCTGGGCCGCCAGGGGCCGGTTGGGGGCCCC
>DATGXY010000002.1:0-11276 GCA_035298525.1 Holophaga sp. | reverse complement strand
GGGACGCCCTCTGGGTGGAGACCCGGGGCCTGGGCGCCGTGGCCCTGGACCTGGAGACGGGCGCCATCCGCCGCCTCCTGCCCGCCCAGCCCCACCCCGCCAAGGAGGGCTTCGTCTCGTACGAGGCCTACCTGGAGGCGGAGCGCCTCAAGCTGCAGACGCCCGAGGCGAAGGCCCGGATGGCCCAGCTGAGGCAGAAGGCCAGGCAGGGCGATCCCGGGGCCATGTACGAACTGGGGCGCGCCGTGGTGGTATCGGACCTGGAGCCGGACAGCGCCTGCACCCGCCTGGCCTGGTATCTGGAAGCCGCCCGCCGCGGTCATGTGCGGGCCATGCTGGAGGCGGCCGCCATGTACAACGGCGGCCTGGGGGTGCCTCCCGATGTCCAGGAGGCCCGGCGTTGGGCGGTCAAGGCCGCCGCGACGGGCAGCGAGGAGGCCCGGTACGTCCTGGAGAACGCCTACGCGGAGAAGGCGCCGCCGGCGAACCGCTGACCGCCCGGGGGCCGGAGTTCCGGGCGCTCCTCCGCGTCATGGAAGGCGTTGAATTCGTCCAGGAGCCCCATGAGTTCCAGGGCCTCGGCCTCGTCCATGGCGTGCACGGCGCTGCCCATGTTCACCAGGACGTACTCCCCCACCTTCGCATCGGGCACCATGGCCAGGTTCACGTCCCTGGCGGTGCCGTTGAAGTCCACCCGGGCCATGGGGAGGATGCCCTCCTCGATGGACAGGATCCTTCCGGGGACGCCCACGCACATGGCCTACTCCACATCCAGGGAGACGACGCGCAGTCCGCGCCCCGCCGTAATCCGCATGGGCCCCTTCCCGCAGGCGGGACAGGGGTCGTAGAAGGCCTCCAGGGGGGCCTCCTTCCCGCATTCGCCGCAGAGGCCACGCCCGGGCGTCTCCTCCAGGTCCAGCGCGGCCCCCTCGGCCAGGGTGCCGTGGGTGCCCACGTCGAAGGCGAAGCGCATGGCCTCGGCCTCCACCCCCGCGAGGCGCCCCACCTCCAGCACCACCCGGGATACCCGCGTGAAGCCCTCGGCCCGGGCCTGTTCCTCGATGATCTCCATCAGGGACGCCATGAGGCTCATCTCATGCATCGGCGCGCTCCGGGACCGGAGCGGCGCCGGGAAGGGACGGGGAGGGTCGGGGATGGAGCATGTGCGGTCAGATGCCTGCGGCCTGCTCCAGCGTAGCCGGAAGCACCCCGGCCAGGTCCGCGAAGATCGCGGCGGAGAATTCCCCGTACCTCGCCTCCATGGAGGGGCTCATGGCCGTGTCGAAGGTGAGGGTGTCCTCCACTTCGACCGCGTAGACCAGCACCTCGGCGTCGGCGGGGAGCCGCATGCCCATGCGCCGCCCCAGTTCCAGGGCCGTGGCGAAGTTGGCGTCGTGGACGCTGCTGAGGTTCATGGTCTCCCGCAGGGCCTCGGCGGTGAAGTGGTGCCAGTCCCCCGGCACCCCGTCCCGGGTGGCGATGCTGTCCAGCACCACGAGCCGGTCGAAGCCGTCGATGAGCTCCACGAGGGTGAGGCCCCCAAGGCTGCACTCCGGCTCGATGTGGACCCCGGGGAGGATCCCGCCGGGGCCCCGGCGGATCCCCTCGGGCAGGCCCAGGCGGGCCATGAGGTCCATGGCCAGCCGGATGCCCACGCCGTCGTCCCGCAGGTAGGGGTTGCCCATGCCCACGATGAGGGTGCGCTCGATCATCCCAGGTTCTTCCGGAGGGTCTTCACCACCTGGCCGCCCTGGTGGATCACCGCCTCGAGGGGCATCTGGCCGGGGAGGGTGTGGGTGGCGCAGCTGTAGCAGGGGTCGAAGGCCCGGAAGGCCATCTCCACCATGTTCAGCACCGGCTCCGTGATCTCCTTCCCGGGCTGGATGAGGGCCTGGGCGACCTTCTTGGTGACCATCTGGATGGGGGCGTTGTTGTTCGTCGTGCCCACGATGAGGTTGGCCGAGGTGCAGATGCCCTTCTCGTCGCAGGTGTAGTGGTGGGTGAGGGTGCCGCGCATGGCCTCCACGATGCCCACGCCCTCGCCCGTGATCCGCTGGGGAACGACGCGGTATTCCGGACCGGTGATCTCCGGGTCGTTGACGTAGCGCTTGAGCACCTCGGCGTTCTGCACCATCTCCACCAGGCGCGCCCAGTGCTGGGCCAGGAGGGCCCGGCAGGGCTTGGCGCCCAGCACCTTGAACATCTCCTCGAAGGCCTCCTGGGCCCTGGGGGTGGCCATGCGGTCGGCCACGTTGAGCCGGGAGAGGGGGGTGGCGCAATAGAGGCTGGTGTCGATGCCCTCCACGAACCCCTTCCAGCCCCGCTGCTTGAGGTAGGGGAACTTCAGGTAGGTCCAGGGCTCCACGTGCTCGGCCACATGGTGGTGGTAGTCCTCGGGGCCGTACTTGCAGATCTCGTTGCCCTCGTAGTCCACGACGCGGACCTTGCCGTCGTAGAAGTTGGGGGCGTTGTTATCGTCCACCAGGCCCATGTTGTGCACGTTCAGCGTGTAGGGGCCGTTCAGGATGAGGTCCACGTAGCCGGGGTTGGAGAGCACCACGTCCTTGAACAGCTGCAGGCTGAACAGGGTGAAGTCGTAGAGCTGGTCGGCCATGGGCCGGATCCGTTCCAGCTCCTCCTTCGTGAGCCCCTTGGAGACGCCGCCGGGGATGCACCACACCACGTGGGTGCTGCGCCCGCCCAGGATCGTCTGGATGTCCTGGGCCATGGCCCGGGCCTTGATGACCTGGCCGCCGATCTCCAGGCCCACCTTCTGGACCACGCCCAGGATGTTGCGGGTGGCGGGGTCGCAGTCGGGGCCGCAGACGAAGTCGGGAGCCGCCAGGGCGTAGAAGTGGGCGATGTGGCTGTGGATGTAGTGGGCCTGGTAGTACATCTCCCGCAGCTTCCGCGCCAGGGGAGGCAGTTCCCCGCCGAAGCAGCCGTCCACGGCCTTTGCGGAGGCCATGTGGTGGCTGGCGGGGCACACGCCGCAGATGCGGGTGACGATGCGGGGCAGCTCCTCGATGGGCCGGCCCACCACGAACCGCTCGAAGCCGCGCAGTTCCGGGATCTGGAAGTAGCAGTCGTTCACGGCGCCGTCGTCGTCGAGGAAGATCTCGATCTTGCCGTGGCCCTCCAGGCGGGTGATGGGGTCGATCTTGATGCTGCGCATGGTCAGATCCTCCTCTGGAGCATGGAGGCCGCGAGGCCGAAGCGGTAGGCGTAGCCCATGATGTCGGGGATGTCCTCCAGGATCCGGTCGATCTCGGCGGGATCCTTGGAATCGACGATGGAGGCCACGGCGCTGACGATCTTGGCGCCCTGGTCCTTCACGTTGGGGGCCGGCCCGTAGCAGCCCCGGCAGGGCATGTTGGAATTGGGGCAGCGCACGCCGCAGCCCGAGCGGGTGGCGCTGCCCGCGCACACGATGCCCTGCTCGAGCAGGCAGGTGTCCGGCTGCTGGATGATCTGCCAGGGGCGGTAGAACTTCTTGATCTTCCGCTCGTTGCGGGTGCGCTTGCAGTCGTCGCACACGGTGCGGTGGCCCGCGCCGACCACCGAGCCCCGGGCGGGGAGGTTGCCCGTGGCCACGGCCACGAGCACGTTCTTGATCTGGGCTGGGAGCGGGGGGCAGCCGGGCACGTAGTAGTCGATGGGCACGATATCGTCCAGCTTGTAGACCCGCTTGTACACGTAGGGGATCTCCAGGGATCCGGCCTCCACGTGGCTCTCGGGCAGGGGCACGGTGCGGTTCCCCGGCTCGATGGAGGGGTTGTTCAGGTAGGCGCGGTCGAGGATCTCCTCCTTCGTCACCTGGTTGGCGAGGCCGGGGATGCCCCCGATGTGGGCGCAGCTGCCGAAGGCCACCATGACCTTGGACTTGCGCCTGAGGAGCTTCGCGATGTGCTCGTTCTCCGAATTGCGCACGGCCCCGTTGAAGAGCACGAGGTCCAGCTCCCCGTCCTCCATGGCCTCGACGTCCTTGTACTTCCCGTCGATGGCGATGGGCCAGAGGCGGATGTCGGCCAGGGCGGCCACGTCCAGGATGAACTCGTTGGTGTCCAGCACCGCGACGTCGCAGCCGCCGCAGGCGGCGCCCCAGTAGAGGGCGATCTGGAGCTTCTTCTTGGCGGTTTCCATGGGCTACCTCTCGGCCATGTCGAAATCAAGGGCGGTGCGGACCTTGCAGGGGCCGAGGGCCTTGATCTGCTCGGTCATGCGGTCCACCACCTCGGCGAAGCGCCGGCCTTCGCTGGCGCTGACCCATTCCAGCTGCACGCGCTCGTTCTCGATCCCGTAGGCGTCCAGCAGGCGCTTGAGGAGGGGGAAGCGGCGCATGGCCTTGTAGTTCCCCTCCACGTAGTGGCAGTCGCCGGGGTGGCAGCCGCAGATCAGGACGCCGTCGGCGCCCTCCAGCAGGGCCTTCAGGATGAAGGTGGGGTCGATGCGGGCGCTGCACATGGTGCGGATGACCCGCAGGTTGGTGGCGTACTTGATGCGGCTGGTGCCGGCCAGGTCGGCGCCGGTGTACGAACACCAGTTGCACAGGAATCCGACGATCTTGGGTTCGAATCCGTTGGCCATCAGAGCACTCCCTCGATCTGGGCGAAGATCTGTTCGTCGGTGAAGTGGCGGCCCTTGATGGCCGCGGAGGGGCAGGCGGTGACGCAGGCGCCGCAGGCCTTGCACATGGCGCTGATCACGTTGGATCGCTTGGCCTCCGGATCGAAATCGATGGCGCCGTAGGGGCAGAGGTCGTTGCAGACCCGGCATCCCGAGCAGTCGTCCTGGTTCACCTCGGCGAAGACGGCGTCCACCTCGATGCGGCCCTTGGCGATCTTGGCCATGATGCGGGCGGTGGCGGCCCGGGCCTGGGCGACGCTCTCGTTGATGTCCTTGGGGGACTGGCAGCAGCCGGCGATGTAGACGCCGTCGGTGGTGGTGGCGACGGGATCGAGCTTGGGATGGCTCTCGATGAACCAGCCGTCCTTGTCCCGGCTGATGTTCACCAGGCGCGCCACCTCCCCGCTGTCCTCCCGGGCCTCCATGCCCACCATGAGGACGATCAGGTCGGTGGGGATGTCCACCTCCTCGCCGCTGAGCTTGTCGTCCACCCGCAGGAACATCTCGCAGTCGTCCTTGGGGCCGGCGGCGACGATCTGCGGGGCCGTGTTCTTCTGGAACATCATGAAGATCGTGCGGATCTCGGAGGCCTGCTTGTAGAAGTCCTCGCAGCCCTTCCCGAAGGCGTGCATGTCGATGTAGAGGTCGTAGACGAAGGCGTCCGGCAGGGCCGCCTTGATCTCCTGGCCGTACTTGAGGGCCGTCATGCAGCAGACCCGGGAGCAGTAGGGATGGAACTCCTCGGAGCGGCTGCCCACGCAGTGGATGACCGTGACGTACCGGGGGGGCCGGCCCTGGCCCGTGACGATGCGCCCCTTCCTCAGCATGGCCTCGAACTCGAAGCTCGTGATGACGTTGGGATTGGTCCCGTGGCCGAAGGCCTTCACGCGGGAGGCGTCGAAAGGCTTGTAGCCCGTGGCGACGACCACGCTGCCGATCTCCACCGGCACCGTCTCCCCGTCCGCGGCGATCCTGGCCCTGAAGTTGCCCACGTAGCCGTCCAGGCTTTCCACCTTGGCGTTCATGAACACCGTGATGTTGGGGTTCCGGGTGGCCCGCAGGATGCGCTCCCGGATGAGATCCCGGGCGGAGTCCAGATAGGGGGCCGTGAGGTCCACGTTGGCCAGGTTTCCGCCGAGGCGGTCCGACTGCTCCACGAGGTACACCTGGTTGCCGCTCTCGGCTAGTTCCAGGGCGGCGGTGAGGCCCGTGATGCCCCCGCCGATGACGAGGGTGGCCGGGCACATGTCCACGAAGCGCTTCTCGAGGGCCTCGTGGTGGACGACGCGGCGTACGGCGCCCCGGGTCAGGTCGCTGGCCTTGTCCGTGGCGGCCCGGGGGTCCACGTGGACCCAGGAGCACTGCTCGCGGATATTGGCCATCTCCAGGAAGTAGGGGTTCAGGCCGGCCTTGGCCAGGGCCCCCCGGAAGGTGGCCTCGTGCATGCGGGGGCTGCAGGCGGAGACCACGACCCGGTCCAGGCCCTGCTCCTTGATGTCCTTGATGATCATCTCCTGGCCGGGGTTCGAGCACATGTACTTGTAGCTCTTGGCGCAGACCACGCCATCCTGCTCCAGGGCCTTGGCGGCCACTTCGTCGCAGTCGACGACCTTCTTGATGTTCGTTCCGCAGTTGCAGACGTAGACGCCGATCTTCTGGTTGTCCATGGTCGTCTCCCTAGGCGGTGCGGGTTTCAGGGACGGCGCCGGCCTCGCGCGCCTCCATGACGTCGATCTGGAGGGCCGCGAAATACATCGCCAGGGGGCGGTAGCACATGTGGGCCCACTTGCTGAAGGGCACCTCCAGCACCAGCATCGGCACCACGCCCATGAGGTGGGCCAGGTAGGTGATGTTGGCGGCGTAGGGGTGGCCCAGGCGGTGGAGGGCGTGCTGCAGGACCCCGGTCACGGCCACGTAGAGGAGCATGGCCAGGAAGATCCAGTCGGTCTCGTGGCTGTGCTTGTAGTGGGTCTGGCTCTTGCGGATGCGGCCCACGAGGGCCATGGCCACGGTCACGATGAGGCCGGCGGAGGCCGCGTAGCCCAGGGCGTGGGCCCACCAGTTGATGGCCGGGCCGGCCTGCACGACGGGCAGGAAGAACATGATGAGCACGAGCATGGTCACGTAGCTGAGCATCAGGACGATGTGCAGGCGCCAGGGGGCCTTCTTGTCGCACTCGCTGTAGCGCTTCTGGGTGAAGAAATGCAGCAGCAGCTGGCCCAGGCGGTGCACGTACATCCCGGGGGTGGCCCGGGTCCTGGGGTCCTTGCCCATGGTCATCCACCACATGCGCACGCAGTTGACGAGGAGGAAGGTGCCCAGGATGGTGGCCATGGTCCAGTCGAAGGCGTGGATGGCGCTGGAGGGCAGGAAGGCGTTGGGACCGTCGTAGACGTGGATGTCGCCCACGCTGGTGCCGAACTTCCAGAACCCGAAGCCCGTGGCGAGGGCGATGAGGAGGATACCCGCGAGCTCGGCCCACCAGGAGCGGTAGAGGAGGTTGGAGATGCCGGTGAAGTCGTACTGGGCGGTGAGCCACCGGCGCATGCTCATCATGGTCTCGCCCGGCTCGGCCTCGCGGGGGCACTGCTCGCTGCACTCGCCGCAGTAGTAGCAGAGCCAGGGTTCCAGGTTGGCCTTGAGCTTTTCGCGCAGGCCCATCTGCAGGTAGCGCATGGACTTGCGGGGGAAGATGAAGGGTTCCTTCGAGAAGGGGCAGACCGCGGTGCAGTTGCCGCAGTGGTAGCACTTGAGCACGTCCTGGGCCCCGTAGGTCTCCAGTTCGGCAACGAGTCTGGGATCAGCCTGAACAGCCATGCGTGTCTCCTGGTCCTAGATCTCCGCCAGCTGGCGGGCGAGGTTCTCGATGCTGGCCAGGGTGACGTCGCCCTGGCTCCCGGTGCCCTGCTCGCGCAGGATCGTCTTGAGGACGGCGGCGGCCACGCTGGAGGCCTGGGCCACGGTGTCGGGGATGTCCTTGGGGCCCTGGCAGGTGCCGGCCACGAAGATCCCGCCGCGGTGGGTGCCGGTGGGGTCGATGTTGTAGTCGGACTCGGTGTACCAGCCGCCCTCGTCCCGGGAGAGGCCCAGCTTGCGGGCCAGGTCGCCGCTGCCGGCGTCGGGCTCCAGGCCCACGGCCAGGAGCACCATGTCCACGGGCATCTCCAGGACCTTGTCGTCCACGATGTCCTCGCCGCGGAGCAGGAGCTGGCCGCCCACCTCCTTCACCTTGGCGCTGCGTCCGCGCACGACGTGGATGCCCTCCTCCTTGATGCGCTCGAAGAACTCCTCGTAGCCCTTTCCGAAGGCCCGCATGTCGATGTAGAACTCGTAGCACTTGGCGTCGTGGAGCTTCTCCTTCACCAGGTGGGCGAATTTCAGGGAATACATGCAGCAGACGCGCGAGCAGTAGGGGTTGTAGTTGCGGTCCCGGCTGCCCACGCAGTGGATGATGGCCACCGACTTCGGCCGGGGGCCGTCGGGATCGAAGACCCACTCCTCCTGCTTCGTGCGCTTGTTCAGCTTCTTCGTCTTCATGACGATGTTGCCGCCCGTGGGGCCCGAGGCGTTGGTGAGCCGCTCGAATTCCAGGGCCGTGAGGACGTTGGGGAAGGTGCCGTAGCCGTAGCGGTCCATGCGCCGGGCGTCGAAGGTCTCGAAGCCGGTGGCCACGACGATGTTGCCCACGGTGACCTCCACCACCTCGTCCTTGTCGTCGAAGTGGATGGCCTCCTTGCTGCACTTCTTCACGCAGGCGCCGCACTTGGTGCCTTCGGACTGGATCCAGGTGCAGTTCTCCGCGTCCAGGACGAAGCCGTTGGGGATGGCCTGGGGGAAGGGGATGTAGATGGCCTTCCGGGTGGCGATGCCCGAATCGAACTCGCTGGTGACGGTCACGGGGCAGATGGCGGAGCAGTCGTTGCAGGCCACGCAGGCGTCCAGGTCCACGTAGCGGGCCTTCTTGCGGATCTTGACCTGGTAATCGCCCGGCTTGCCCGCGACGGATTCCACCTCGGACCAGGTCATGAGCTGGATGTTCTCGTGCTGGTCCACGGCCACCATCTTGGGGGTGAGGATGCAGGCGGCGCAGTCCAGGGTGGGGAAGGTCTTGTCGAACATGGCCATGTGGCCGCCGATGGTGGGGCTGCGCTCCACCAGGTAGACCTTCTTGCCGGCGTCGGCGATCTCGAGGGCCGTCTGGATGCCGGCGATGCCCCCGCCGATGACGAGGGTGTCGGGGTGCATGGGGGTGCGGTCGGGCACCGCCGCCAGGGCGAAGGGCACGTCCAGGACGGCGCAGGCCACCACGGCCTTGGCCCGTTCCGTGGGATCCCCGTACCCGGCCCCGTGCTCCCGGAAGGAGGCGAGGCGGATGGCCTCGGGGTCCAGGCCCGCCAGGGCCATGGCCCGGGTGAAGGCGGTCTTGAAGTAGCCGGGGGACTGGGCCCCGATCACCACGGTGGTGAGCTTGCGGGAGGCCAGTTCCTTGGCCAGGGCGGCCGGATCCAGGCTGGCGCCGGCGGCCAGGATCTTCACCTCGGCCACCTGGGGCAGGGTGGCCGCGTACGTGGCCAGGGCCCGGGTGTCGGGGGCCGAAGCCGAGGCGCCGTTCCTGCGCGAGCAGAAGTACACTCCGATACGAAGTTGGCTCATGGAGGCCTCTTTTGGGGTGGAAGAATAGGTGACGGTAGGGTCCCTTTATCCCTCCGACAAGAGGAAATCTTTCATGAGCCAATCTTTCTTTCTCAACGGAATTTCAGGAAAAGAGTATCGATATCCATGCATGAAATAAGGACTTCCATCCATCGCGAGGGAGCCGCGGGGGTTTCGGAGCCTAAAAATCCTAAAAAGCGTTATTTGAATTTTTACCAAATTGCTCATATATGGAGGCCGGAGGCCACCGGCCTGGACGGAAAGCCCGGGAAGGCGCAAAAAAACAATTCTTTTGAATCGATAAGGATTTATTTAATTCCAGGGCCCGTTCCGGTCCTCAACCCAGGTTCCGCACCACCTGGTTGCCGCCCATGAGCCGCATCTGGTTCAGGATCCAGGCCTGGCGCGCCCGCAGGTAGGGGCTGGGGGCCTCGGCTCTGAGCCGGCGGGGACTGGGGAGGACGGCGGCCAGGAGGGCCGCCTCGGGAGGCGCCAGGGCCCGGGCCGGCTTCCCGAAGAAGCGCCGGGAGGCCGCCTCCACGCCGTAGATCCCGTCCCCGAATTCGACGATGTTGAGGTAGACCTCCAGGATCCGGCGCTTGGACCAGCCGGTCTCCAGCAGGAGGGTCAGGGGGACCTCCAGGCCTTTGCGCACCCAGGAGCGGCGCTCCCACAGGAAGAGGTTCTTGGCCGTCTGCTGACTGAGCGTGGAGGCCCCCAGCTTCCGGCGGCTCCGCTCGTTGTGCTCGATTGCCTTTTCGATGGCCTGCCAATCGAAACCGAAGTGCTCGGGGAAGTTCTGATCCTCGGCCGCGATGACGGCGACGCCCATGCAGGGGGCGATGCGCTCCAGGGGCACCCAGGCGTGGCGACCCTGGTAGGGGCGGCCCTCCACCGTGGCCAGGACCCGCCGCTCCACCATGAGGGCGGAAAAGGGAACGGGCACGAACCGGAAGACGATGATCCAGACCACGGTGGCGCCCAGGAGGCCCAGGAGGCCCCAGGCCGTCCACCGGAGCATGCGCTTCCACCAGGGCCGTTTCGTCATCCCCCCATTATGCCCGGGCGGCCCGCCGCCTTTGCTTGGTCCTGCGCTTGGCTTCGTACATCGCCCGGTCGGCCTCCGCCACCAAGGCCTCGGGGCCCCCGCCGGCGCCCGGCACCGCCGTGGCGGCCCCCACGCTCACGGTCACCACGGGCCCGGCCTCCGAATGGGCATGGGGGATCCCCAGGGCCGCCACGGCCTGGGCCAGGCGACCGGCAATGGCCGCCGCGCCGGCCGCGTCCGTTTCCGGCAGGATGCACACGAACTCCTCCCCGCCGTATCGGGCCGCCAGGTCCGCCGGCCTCCGCAAGGTCCGGCGCAGGGCCCCGGCCACCTCCCGCAGGCAGGCGTCCCCCTGGGGGTGGCCGTAGGCATCGTTGTAGGCCTTGAAACAATCCACGTCCGCCAGCACCAGGGAAAGGGGCCGGCCCTCCCGGCGCGCGCGCTGCCACTCCTGGTCCAGCACCCGGTCGAAGAGGGCCCGGTTGGCCAGGCCCGTGAGGCCGTCCTGGGCCGCCAGGCGCTGGAGGCGGTCCTGGGCGGCCTTCAGGGCCAGATGGTTGCGCACCCGGGCCAGCACCGTGGCGGGGATGATGGGCTTCTGGATGAAGTCGATGGCCCCGGCCTCCAGGGCCCGCACCTCCTCGGCCTCCCCCTCCAGGGCCGTGAGCACGAGCACGGGCACCCCCTGGGTGAGGGGATCGCCCTTGAGGGCGGCGCACACCTGGAAACCGTCCAGGCCCGGCATCAGGAGATCCAGGAGGACCAGATCCGGGGGCCGCTCCCGGGCTGAGGCCAGGGCCTCCTCCCCGTCCTGGGCCAGGGCCACCTCGTGGTCCCGGCCCAGGAGAAGGGCCAGGAGGCGACGTACCATGGGACTGTCATCCACCACCAGCACCCGGGGGCGGGGCTCCTCCCCGCCGGGGGCCGGGGGCTCGGGCCCCGGCTCCGG
>DATGXY010000001.1:0-6326 GCA_035298525.1 Holophaga sp. | reverse complement strand
CACCTCCGTTTCCGCCGCGTCCACCATGAAGGATTACCTGGATAAGGGAACGGGCTACCTCTATCGCTTCACCGCCGACCAGCTGGTGGACGGCAACCTCTTCACCTGCTGGCAGGCCAGCGCCAGCCAGGATCAGTGGGTCCGCCTGGACTTCGGCGGCGAACGCCTCGTCTCCCGGGTGGAGATCGCCAATGGTTTCCAGCGCACGGACGCCCTGGGCGATCTGTTCACCATGAACGACCGTATCCGCGTGGCCCGCATCGTCTTCATCGGCGATACGGAAACCGCGGAAACCATCGCCTTCCTCCCCGACGAGGTGGGCTACAAGGCCTTCACCTTCGTGCCCCAGCGCTGCCGGGCCCTCCGGATCGAGATCCGGGAGACATGGCCGGGCACCAAGTGGCGCCATCTCTCCATTTCGGAAGTGCGGGCCTTCGGGGTCCGGGCGTGAGGCGCGCCAGCCTGGTTGCTCTTCTGGCCATCCTAGGCCCCCTGGCCGCCGCCCCCCCCAAACGCGCCCCCAAGGCCGAAGCGCCCGCGGCCAACGAGGGGCGTTGGCAGAAGGCCGAGCAGATCAAGGCCGAGGTCCAGGTGGATGGCAAGGTCCTTAAGGGCCAGCACCGCCTCCTGGTGTACCTGCCCTTCGGCTACGACGACCCCGCCCACAAGGACAAGGTGTGGCCGGTGGCCGTGGCCCTGGCCGGCTGGAACCATCCCGCGGAGTTCTGGCGGGACCAGAGCGGGATCGCCAAACTGGCCGATACGTACGGCATCGTCGTCGCCTGTCCGGAAATGGGCCAGACCATCTACGAGACCCGCTTCTTCAAGGAGACCACCCGGCCCTGGGGCCCGGTGCCGGGCCTGCCCTGGCTGCTGCAGGCCGTGCTGCCGTACGTGCGGAGCCATTACCGGGTGAAGCCGGGCCCCGAGGGCGCCGGGATCCTGGGTTATTCCACGGGGGGGCGCGGGGCCCTGGTGGCCGTGCAGGCAGGGGCGCCCTTCGCCTTTTGCGGCAGCCTTTCGGGCACGTACGACCTGCCGACCCTGATCCCCCGCACGGGGGAGTACAAGATCCACGCCTACGTGTACGGCGAGAAGTCCGCCTTTCCCGCCCGGTGGGCGGAAGAGAGCAGCCAGGATGAGAAGCGGGTGGGTCCCCTGCGGAAGACCTACCTGTACGTGGCCCACGGCCTGAAGGACAAGGTGGTGGACCCCGGCCAGGCCAGCCGCTGGCGGGATTTCATGGCGGCCCAGCATCTGCCGGGCCGGGTGGAGCTGGATGCCTCCGGGGGCCACGATTGGGCCTTCTGGAACCGCAAACTACCGGAACTCTTCGGGGAGATGGACAAGGTCTTCCGGGGCGGGGCCGTCGGCCGCCTCCCGGAGGCCAGGCCCGAAGCCAACTGCACGGACTGCCACTAGAGCGACCGCGCGGCCCCCCCACGGGACATAGGCAAAAGTGCTTATTTCTTCAAGGTATACAGCGCACAGTTCGAGGAACCCACCTTGAACTTGTACCCGGTCCCGAAGTCGATGGCCTTGGGCTTGCCCTCCTGGTAGAGGGTCAGCAGATCCTTTTGGGCCCGCTCTTCGAAAAGGCGGATGGGCTTGTCGTACGTGCCGAAGGGCACCACGGACCAGTTCCCCCCGGGGAAGAACCGGTGGGGGATGCCCGAGTCGTCCTGGAGCACGGCCTTGGAGTTCTGGACGATGAAGGTGCGGATGGTGCTGAAGGTGTCCCTATGCATGAGGTACGAGGCGGACTTGAGATAGGTGATGCCCTGGCCGTTCCTGCGCAGGTAGGCGGTGAGGGCGGCGCCCTTGCCGGAAAGGCCGGGGTTGGACAGATCCCAGCTGAAGTACACGAGGGTGCGCACCTGGGAGGATCCGGCCGCAGTATAGGTGAGGCGGGCGGCGGTGGCCCCTTCCGGGGCGGGCACCAGGTTGCCCTCCGCGTCCAGCTTCATGAGGTCCACGGTCTTCAGGTCATGGCCCAGCAGGGCGGCGTACACGTAGAGGATGGGCAGCACGCCGTCCAGGGCGTGGTTCTTCAGATCCACCTTCATATCGTTGGTCTTGAAGAAGCTGTAGCCCAGGGAGGCGGTGAGGCTGGCGCGGAGCCGGCCGAGTTCCTCCGCCCGCTGGGCCTGGGTGAGGCCCTCCAGGCTGGGGACCCGCCCCACCCGCTCCAGGCCCACGAGCACGGCGTGGGTGACCTGGGGGAAGCACACGTTCATGTGCAGGGTGTCCGGGCCGCTGAAGGGGTAGAAGACGTAGGTCTCCTTGTCCAGGGTGGCCAGCTCCCGGCGGGCCCAGGCGCGCATCTTGCCCAGGCGCACCTTCTCCACCTGCTTCCAGGCCCTGTCCATGGCCGCGGCGTGGGCCTGGTAGGCCTTGTCCGCCGGGTCCGCGGCGGGGGCGATGCCCGCCAGGCACCGGGCCGTCTCGGTGAGGGTCGGGGCGCCGGCCATGAGCCAGGCGGAGGCGAGCCCCGAAAGGAAGAGGGAGCGGAGGGACATCATCATTCCACCTCGGATACGGGCGCGCCGGCCGCGGGGCCGGTTTTCTTGTGGGACAGCGTGAAGAGGACCATGCCCACCGTGGCCGTGGTCAGGCCCAGCAGGGATTCCCGGGGCTTGTCCTTGACCACCCAGGCCATCATCCAGAGGGTGGTGGCCAGGAAGACCACGGGGGTGACGGGATAGCCCCAGGTGTGGTAGGGCCGGGGAAGGGCCGGCTCCCGCAGGCGCAGGAGGATGACCCCGAAGGCCGCCAGCAGGGTGCAGAGCAGCAGCAGGAACTGGGCGTACACCAGCACCCGCTCGAAGCTCCCCGAAAGCACGAGCACCACCGAGAGCCCGCTCTGGAAGAGGATGGCGGCCCAGGGGGCGCCGTCGGCGTTGGTGCGGGCCAGGAAGCCGAGGATGGGGTAGTCCTCGCCCATGGTCTTGGTCACCCGGGGGCCCACCCGCACCATGGAACTGATGGTGGAAACCAGGAGCAGGGCGATGGCGCCGCCGAGGAACCGGGCCAGCCTGGGGCCCACCATGTGCCCGATGGCGATGAGGCCCACCTCCGTGCGCCCCGTCAGCTCCGCGGCGGGGGTGGTGCGCAGGAAGGCCCAGTTGAGGCCCAGGTACAGGGCCATGACGGCGGCGGTGCCCACCAGCAGGGAGCGGGGGATGTCCCGGGCCGGGTTCACGGCCTCGGAGGCCACGTACGTGGAGGCGTTCCAGCCCGAGTACGCGTACATCACGAACACCAGGGAGATGGCGAAGCCCGGCCCCGCCACCAGGGCCATGTCCCCGGGCCGGGGGGCGAAGGACATGGGGGAGGGGGCCCCGTGCAGGACGGCCAGGGCGATGACCACCAGGATCAGCACCACCTTCAGCAGGGTGAAGCCGTTCTGGAAGGCCGTGCCCACCGCCGGGCGCAGCAGGTGCAGGAGGGTGACCAGGGCGATGACGGACAGCCCCACGCCCGTGGCGTTCAGGCCCGGGAAGACCCGGTTCACGTAGCTGCCCAGGGCCATGGCCGCCAGGGCCACCGGCGCCGCGAAGCCCGTGGTGGCGGAAACCCAGCCGGCAAGGAAGCCGATGGACCGCCCGTAGATGCGGGTGAGGAAGTGGTACTCGCCTCCGGACCGGGCCAGGGCCGCCCCCAGTTCCGCGTAGCACAAGGCCCCGCAGAAGGCGCAGCAGCCGCCCACGAACCAGAGGAGCAGCAGCACGAAGCCCGAGTTCAGGGACATGAGCTGGAAGCCCAGGCTGGTGAAGACGCCCGTGCCGACCATATTGGCGATGACGAGGGCCGTCAGGGTGACAACGGAGACCCGGGGGACGGGACAGGTTTTGGAATCAACCATGATGGGTAGGAAGCACCGGATGCCATTGTCATGAAGAAACAGGTCGGGGGCCGAGTATTTACAACCCTATGCCTGCCAGTCGTATGGGAACCTGATTAGTGTACCATGGGATATGAAGACATTGAATGACATGTTGCGGGCCGTGTGCGTGTTGGGAGCGGCCGCGACCCTGGGTCTGGGGGCCGCCGGCCCCCGCAAGGCGGCGCCCGCGGCGCCCCGGCCCCTGGCGGAAGCCCGCATCCAGGCCCTGGAGGCCCGGTCCCGCAAGCTGGGCGGAGCGGTGCTCCTGGTATGGGAGCGGGGCCAACTGCGGGCGGGGGGGGACCTGGACCCCGAAACCCGGGCCACCCCCCGGAACCTCATGAGCGGCGCCAAGAACTTCTGGGCCCTGGCCTGCCTCCAGGCGGCGGAGGACGGCCTCCTGGACCTGGACGAGCCCGCCTCCGCCGCCCTGCCCGAATGGGCCGGGGACCCGGACAAGCGGGCCATCCGCCTCCGGCACCTGCTCCAGTGCTCCGCCGGCCTGGAGCCGGCCATGCGGGAACTCCAGGGCCCCACCCACGATGACAAGTACGGCGCCGTCCTGGGCGTGCCCTCCTTCGCCGCCCCCGGGGCGGCCTTCGCCTACGGCCCCAGTTCGTACCTGGCCCTGGCCGAGGTGCTCCGGCGCCGGCTGGCCCCCCGGGGGGAGACCCCCGCCGCCTACCTGCAGCGACGACTCATGGGCCCCCTGGGCCTGGATCTGGCCACCTGGCGCAGCGACCCGGCCGGCAACCTCATGCCCTACGCGGGGCTGAGCCTCACCCCGGATCAGTGGCTGGCCTTCGGCCGCATGCTCTTGGACCGGGGCCGATGGGCCTCCCAGGAGCTCCTCCCCCCCGGCGCCCTGGCCAGGGCCCTGGCCCCCGGCCCCGCCAACCCCGCCTACGGCATGAGCTTCTGGCTCAACGGCGCCGCCCGGGCCGCCGGCGCCCAGGAGGCGGACGTGGAGCGCTGGATCGCCGACCGTCCTGGCAAGCACAACTGGCGCCGGGCCTGCCTCAGCCGCAGCGCTCCGCCGGACCTCTACGCCTGCATCGGTTCGTACGGGCAGCGCCTGTACGTGGTCCCCTCCCGCCAGCTGGTCATCGTCCACCTGGGCCACTGCCGCCGCTTCGTGGACGGCCCCTTCCTCAAGGTGCTCTTCGGGGCCCAGGCGCCCCGGAACCGCCGCTCCCGGCGCTGAGGGGCCGCCTCAGGGCAGGCCGGGTCCGGGCTCGTGCTCTTCGGCGGGGGCCGGGCCGGGATCCTTGTCCGCCAGGAGGGCGGGGGACGCCACCTGGAGGCGGGCCCGGGCCATGGTGATCTGTTCGGGGGTGGGGGCCGCCTCCAGATCGTCGATCACGGGCAGGGGGTTCACGTGCCGGCCGTCGATCTTCAGTTCGAAGTGCAGGTGGGGGCCGGTGGCGTTGCCGGTGCGCCCCACTTCCGCGATGGGTTCGCCCCGCACCACCACGTCCCCCTCGCGCACGTGGTTGGCCCGGTGGTGGGCGTAGAGGGTCGTCACCCCGTTGCCGTGATCGATGATGATGTAGTTGCCGTACTGGCGGTGCCGGCCCACGCTCGTGACCACGCCGCCCTCGGCGGCCAGGACGGTGGTCCCCATGGGGGCCGTCATATCCACGCCCAGGTGGCGGCCCCGGTAGCGGACCCGGCGCTTGGCCTTCCGGGGGGCGCCCTTGGCGGCCTTGGCCCCAACCGTGCGGCCGGGACGCCAGGAGCAGCTGACGGAGCGGGTCTCCACGGGCCAGAGCAGGTTCAGATGATCCGGGTCCACGGGGGCGGGCCGGACGATGGAGGCCACCGAGGGGCGGGGTTCCGGCGGGGCGGGGGGCTCGCCCAGGGGGATCTCCCTGGCCGCGGCCACCTCCGCGGGCAGCTCGGGGCCCACGAAGGGGCCGGGCTCGTCCGAAGGGGGCTCGGGGACCCGGCCCTTGACCTTGAGCTTCATGCCCACGGCCAGGTGGTCCAGATCCCGTTCCGGGTTCAGGGCCGCCAGGCGGGGCAGGCTCACATGGGTGCGATGGGCGATCTGGCCCGCGGTATCACCTTTGCGGACAACATATACCGAACCTGCCGCCGTGGCGGTGCCGGAGGTGGCCAAGCTGAGCATCAGCTGGGTACACGCGACGACGGTGGTCAGGTTCGACATGGGCCTCCCGGGTTTGGGTCCGTTGAGAAAGGGTCTGGAAAAGCGACTCTGGGTCTCGAGCGTCCACCCTCAGGCTTGCCAAGGGGATCAATCAGAGTATCACGCCCGGGGGGGTGATTCAAGGCCGGGGGCTTACGGCCGGTCGGACGCGGCGGACTCAGGAGGCCTGGAATCAATGGTTTCCGGTGGCCTGGAGGGTGGAAGGGCCTCTGCCGGTTTGGTTGTTTGATTGTCGGCCGCGGGCCGGGGCGCCGGGGGAGGGGGGACGGC